>JBBDWZ010000240.1:0-14733 GCA_040902615.1 Gemmatimonadota bacterium
ACTTCTACATCAAAACCAGGAACTCGTTGGAAGCGGGCAAGACCCAGCCACCGCATGGGTACGTGTTCCCGGTGCAGCGCGACATGACGCGTGTCGTCACCATGGTGAACGTGCTGCGCGCACAGGGCATCGAGGTCGGTACGCTGAATTCGGAGCTGAAGATCGGCAGCGACACCCTTCCGGCAGGATCGTACGTGATCAAGCTGGATCAACCCTACGGCCGATTGGCAAAGAACCTGCTCGAGCGCCAGGACTACCCGGATGCGGCGCTGCGGACGTACGACGACAGTGGCTGGTCGATGGGGCATGCCTTCGACGTCGAGGTGAAGGAAATCCGCGACCAGGCCATCCTGGACGCGAGGACAGCGCTGGTGAACAAGGCGGAATTGCGCGGCCGAGTCACCGGTAACGGCAACGCGGGACTTGCAGTGGCACATCTCGGATCGAACAACATGATCTCGTTCCGGTACCGCCTGAAGAACGTGCCAATGAAGGTTGCCGAGCAATCGTTCACGGCGGATGGCGTCACCTTCCCCGCCGGCTCTTTCATCTTGACCGGATCGTCTGGCGATCTGCAGCAGGCGCGCGCCGCGGCCGAGTCCCTGGGTCTCACTGCGGCTGCCCTGTCCACCGTGCCCAGCGTGCAGACACACGAAGCCGATGTCGCGCGCGTGGCGATCTACACACAATGGAGCGGTACGCAGGAGCTGGGCTGGTATCGTCACGCATTCGATCAGTTCGGTATCCCATTCGATCTGATCTACAAGGAGAGAGTGCAGCGCGGAAACCTGAAGGCCGACTACGACGTGATCATCATGGCCGCGCAAACCATCAATCGCGCGAACGTGATGGCACCGCCGGCCGCGCGCGCACAGCCGTACCAGAAAACCGACAAGCTCAAGTTCCTCGGCATGTACGGCGAGACCGCCGACATGACCGGCGGCTTCGGTCAGGCCGGTGTTGCCGCATTCGAGAAATTCCTCGAGTCCGGCGGCACCTTGATCACCACGCTCGGTGCCGTGCGATTCCCGATCGAATTCGGCTTTGCACGAACGGTCGACACCGAGGCGCCGCAGGGCGTGAACGCACAGAAGCCTCTGCTCACGGCCGAAATCACCCGCCTGAATCACCCGGTCTTCTATGGCCACGAGGACAAAACCTTCCCCATGAAGTTTGGCCAGAACGCACAGGTGTTCCGGGTCGGCGTGGCCGATTCGGCCAATGTGCTGGCTCAGTACGTGGGTGGTGAATCCAGTGTGCTGAGCGGTCTGATGGTGGGCGCGGACAACATTCGCGGGCGCGCCTTCGCAGTCGACATCCCGAATGCGCACATGGGCAAGGGCCGCGTGCTCATGTTCGCCAACAACCCGATCTACCGCTGGCAGAACCACGGCGAGTTCAACCTGGTCTTCAACTCGATCATCAACTGGAACGACGTACCGCCGCCGCCTGCGACCGCACCTCCGGTTTCCACACCGAACGGTACTGGCGACCGGCGCTAACGTTGGTGGCCCTGTCCGGGTGTCCGGTGTCCGGGTATCCGGTGCCGGTGTCCGGTGAGCGGGAGCAGGAGCGGGCGGGTGTTCGGGGCGCGGAATCCTGGCCGAGATCCTGTTATCCGAATTCCCCCGAAATCGGCCAGGATTAAGAGGGGCGCCGTCGCAAATCCGGCGGGCCCCGAACTCCCGCCCGCTCCTCCGCCCGCGCCCGCTCACCGAGCACTGACTCCCGAAATCCGCGCACCAACCTTGTCCGATCTCCATTCTGTGACTGCGGGCTAGCGCTGCCGTAGCAACGCTGTCGTGAGCTTCCGACTGGTTTGATGGTAACGGAAAAAGCTTTGGACGTGCCGGTTCAGAGTCAAGGACGTAAATGCCTTCTGCGTTCTCGAGTAACTCTGCGTCTTTGCGTGAAACCGTGTTCGTAGATCTGCGTCTTTGCGTGAGACCGTGTTCGGCGATCTGCGTGAACCCGGGTTCGTCAGATCTTTCCTGTTGACAGCTACAGGTATGCGATTTACCTTCCTGTAGACCTCTACAAGAGAAGTGGCATGGCTCACCAATCGGCTTCCGATATCCTGCGTGGGACACTCGACTTGCTGGTGCTGAAGACGCTGGCGCTGGAAGCAATGCATGGGTGGGGGATCAGCCAGCGGATCCAGCAGATGTCGGCGGGTGCGCTGGAAGTGAACCAGGGCTCGCTGTATCCGGCGCTGCAGCGGTTGGAGCATCAGGGGCTGATACGGGGTGAGTGGCAGGCATCGGAGAACAATCGGCGTGCGAAATACTATCGGTTGACGCCGGTGGGCCGGCGTGCTCTGAATGAGGAGACGGACAACTGGCGCGAGCATGTGCGCGCGGTCGAGCTGGTGCTGGGAACGGCATGATACGGTCACGATAGCGATGGGGCGGACATGACAAATCTATACGGTCTATACCTGAAAGTGCGCGCAGTGCTGTCGCGGCGGTCGGTCGAGCAGGAGATGGAGGAGGAGCTGCGCCATCATCTTGATCTCGAGACCCAGAAGAACATGCAGCGCGGGCTTCCGGCGGACGCAGCGCGGAGAAAGGCGCTGGTAGCGTTCGGCAGCATGGATATGAATCGCGAGGCGATGCGAGATGGCCGGGGGTCTCGCTGGTTCGATGATGCAGGTACCGACATCCGCTACACGCTGCGCTGGCTGCGCCGCTCTCCGGCATTCACAGTGGTGGCAGTGTTGACGCTCGCCCTGGGGATTGGCGCGCTCACGGCGATTTTTGCGGTCGTGAACACGGTATTGCTCGAGCCATTGCCCTATGCGGAATCCGATCGTCTGGCTGTGATCTACGGAAGGCACGTGGAGCATGGCGACGGCAACAACATCTCGTATCCGGACTACGAGAGCTGGCAGGAGCGGGTCAAGTCGTTTTCATCACTGGGCATCTTCCAATGGGAGTCGCATACGATCTCAGGCGATGGTGCGGCCGAGCGGCTGGCCGGCGCTGATGTAAGCTCGGAGTTGTTTCCCATACTTGGCGTCGAGCCGATGTTGGGGCGAAGCATCACGAAGGAGGAGCAGCGGCAGCGTCAGCGGGTTGCCATCCTTGGATATGGTCTGTGGCAGCGTCGGTACGCGGGCGAGCGATCCATTCTGGGCCGAGCGATTCAGGTGAACGGCGAGCCGCACACTGTGATCGGTGTCATGCCGCCGCGCTTTCAGTTTCCGTATCGCGGTGAAATCTGGAGGCCATTGGCACCAGAGCCCGGCTTCGAGCGTCGTTCCAGTCGTTACCTCGCCGGCGCGGTAGGACGGCTCGGCGATGGTGTGACCCGGGAGCAGGCCGAAGCCGAATTGACCCGAGTGTCGGAGGCGATGGCGCGGGAGTTTCCCGAAGCTAATCGCGGCTGGTCGGGCCAATACGTGACTATTAGAGAGGACCTGTTCGGCCCACTTCGCCAGGCCATCGTCGTGTTGTTCATTGCGGCGGGTCTGGTTCTGCTGATCGTCTGTGGCAACCTCGCCAATCTGCTGCTGGTGCGCGGTGCCGCGCGGCAACGAGAGATTGCCTTGCGAGCTGCGATCGGCGCAGGGCGGGGCCGACTGGTCCGGCAGTTCCTGACCGAGAGCTTCGTGTTGTCGTTCCTGGGCGGTGCGGCGGGCGTACTGGTCGCGCTGTGGGGAGTCAGAATTCTGCGTACGATGGCGGGCGATCAGTTGCCTGCGTTCGTCGAGATTCGCGCGCAACCGAGCGTGTACGCATTTGCGTTTGGCGTCGCCACGGTGGTAGCGGCGCTGACCGGTTTGCTGCCCGCATTGCGTGGTACGCGCGTGCAAAGCCAGACGGCGCTGAAGTCAGGTGGCCGCATGACGGTCGGTGTGAGCGGCTCGCGCTTGCGCGGTGCATTGATCGTCTCCGAAGTTGCCATTGCCGTCATCCTGCTGGCCGGATCAATGTTGCTGATGAAGACCATGTCTGCGTTGAACTCGGTGGACCTGGGATTCGAGCCGCGCAACCTGTTGACCGCTCGTTATGCCTTGCCGGCCACTACCTATGAGGATCGCGCGCGTCGGCAGGTCTTCCTCAATTCGATCGAAGAGTCACTGCGATCCGATCCGGCCGTTGTCAGTGTGGGCGCGGCCCAGGGCACGCCGTTCGGCGGGTGGAACGTCGGCATGAATTACCAGGTGCAGGGCGAGGCTCTGCCGAAACCAGGCGAGGAGCCGAGCACACATTTCCAGATGATATCACCGAGCTATTTCAAGGCGATGAACATCCCGATCGTGCGCGGCCGTGGTATCGAAGCAAGTGATGCCAGTGGCGCCATGAACAGCGCAGTCGTGAACGAAGCTTTCGCTCGAAGACATTTCGCGGGCCAGGATCCGATTGGCAAACACGTGCGCCTGGGCCCGGATGACCCGTGGGCAACGGTCGTCGGTGTGGTTGCAGACTTCCGTCATTTCGTGATCACGGATGCAATGACACCGGCCCTGTACTTCCATCACGCGCTCTGGTCGCCTGGACAGATGACGCTTGCGATCCGCACGCGTGGTAATGCATCAGACGCGATTCCGATGCTGCAACGCAAGCTGGCCGAATTGGATCGCGACGTTCCCGCATTCCGAGTCGAATCCATGGAAACCGTGATTGCCCGACGGACCTGGGTTCAGCGGATCGCACGAGACATCCTCGGTGCGTTTGCCGCGGTGGCCGCGCTATTGGCTGTGATTGGCTTGTACGGCGTGATCTCGTATTCGGTGGCGCAGCAGAAACACGAGTTCGGAATTCGGATTGCGCTGGGCGCCTCACCCAACGGCCTGTTGAAACGTGTGATCGGTCAGGGGCTCGTGCTGGCGTTGCTTGGTATCGCGATCGGCTGGTTTGTCGCGTTTCTCTCGGCCAAAACACTGACAGAATTGCTGTTCCAGGTGCAACCGGCCGATCTGGCTACGTTCGTGATTGTTCCACTTGTGGTAATGGGCATGGCGGCGCTGGCATCGTCGATGCCTGCGCTGAAGGCTGCAGGCACCGATCCGATGCTGGCACTGAGAAGCGACTAGTGGCGGGTGTGCTCCAGGAACTGGTCGAGGATGCGGTTGAAATCGGCGGGCTTGTTGTAACGTGAATGCGCCAGTTACACTGCCATCGTCACACTGACGGTTTCAATGGACCGAGCAGGCCAGGAAATGCAGCGACGCTGGTTCCTTCGACAGTTGGGTATGGCAACGGGCGGGCTGGTGATAACCGGCCCGCTCGTGGCCGAAGCCCAGTCCGAATTCGTCTTTGCCAGGCTGCGTTACGACTCCGGCGACTGGGACTACAATCCGAAGGTGTGCGCCAACGTGCTGGACGCGGTCGTACAGTACACGCGGATTCCGGTACACCAGCAGGAAGTAGTCATCACGCTCGACTCTGCCGAACTGCTGTCGTTTCCGTTTCTATTCATGACCGGCCACAAACTGGTTCGTTTCAGCGAGAAGGAACGACAGGGCCTGGTGCGCTTCGTTGCGAATGGCGGGCTGCTGTTTGCCGACGACTGCAATCACGACGTCAATGGGCTCTTCGCGAAATCGTTCGAAACCGAAATGCGGCGCGCGTTCACTGGGCCCGAAGTGTTGGCGAAAATTCCGAATTCTCACGTGCTGTATCGCGCATTCTTCCGTTATCCGGACGGCCCGCCGCAAACCAGCCAGGAGTTGAATGGCTGGGGCGATGACATGGTGCACGACTATTTGCGCGGCATCGAGCGCCGCGGGAGGCTCGGTGTCATTTACTCGAACAAGGATTACGGCCGCGACTGGGACTACGACTGGCGCAACAAACGCTTCCGGGCGCGGGACAATACGCAATTCGCGGTTAATCTCGTGGTCTATTCGATGACCTGATTTCACCACGGGGATCACAGAGATCACGGAGCGATTCTCGCAGAAGCAAGCTTCCGGCGGGTAGAGTGCTTCCTTTTAGGTTTTCGTCGAATGCGGTTCGCGTATACAATGTTAGGCGCAATAACCTGCTCCGGTTTATGAAAGCACTCACACTTCTCGTGCTCGCCGCATCGTTGGCAGCGTGTGACAGGCGCGCCGATCCGACTTACGTCTCTCGGGACAGTGCCGGCATCACGCTGATTCAAGGTGATGCAAAGGACCGGTGGGAGCTAGCAGACTCGCCTTCGTTGATCATCGGCGACGTTGAGGGCGACTCCTCGTACGTTTTTCATCAGATCATTGCTGCTCTTTTTCTTCCTTCTGGGTCAGTCGTCGTAGCCGATCAAGGTTCCAAGTCGTTGCGGATTTATAGCAATGGGCAACTTGAACGGACCTTAGGCAGACCGGGAAATGGGCCGTTCGAGTTCCGCCGGGTTGACGTGGCTTCCGTCCTCGGAGATTCAGTCATGGTTTACGACTCTGATCAATCGCGCGTGTCAATCTGGGCGGTCAACGGCACGCCGATTCGTGAAGCTCGGATCGATCCAGGCATAGCTGTTGAGGCGATTAACGGACGTGGCCGCCTTCTGGGAATCACAACTGTCCACATGTCGGAGTATCGCAGTCCCGGGACGATTGAGAATCCGGCTACAGTTATCCGGCTTGGCCGAAACGGTGAGGTTGAAGATAGCCTTGTCGTGCTTCCCTACTCGGAACGATTGGTTCGAACCGACGGACGGTCCACCGCTGCATTTGCCTTGCCCTTTGGTCGATTCGGAATGTTGGTTGCTTCTGAGGATGGCTTCTGCTACAGCTATGGTTATGTGGTAGAGGTTCGGTGCTTTGGTGAAACTGGGCATCCTACCACAATTACCCGGGTGACAACCACACCGCGTGAGATTTCGGCCGACCAGAAAACAGACTTTGCAGAGTGGTTCTCGAGCTTTGTAATGGATTCGGCCGGCCGCGCCGTCGTCCGCAAGCGTTTCATTGAGCAGTGGAGCTACCCAAAGTATAGCCCAGCCGTCGCTTCCCTGATGGTCGACCGATTGGGCTGTATTTGGCTGGAAGAGTACAAACGCCCTCGGCTTGGAAGCGACGATTGGTATTCCAAGGAAGCCCAGGGCACCGGACATTGGCTTGTGCTCGACAAACGGAAGGCGCCCGTAGCGCGGGTTGTGACTCCAGCTGCATTTGCCCCGACAGACATCGGACGAGACATCATGATTGGGATTTGGCGCGATGAAGTCGGAGTTCAGACCATTCGGGCATTCCAACTGGCGCGCTCAGATCTAGCGGCGAAGGCAGGCTACTGCGCCTAACATCGCATGAGCGCGTCGGGCGCTGCGCCCTCCGTCCTTCGGAAAACTCGGCTCATGCTTGTACGTTGGGCGAAATGGTACGCGCGATCGTTTATGACAACATGCGTGATTCAAACAGGGAACGGGACCACGACGTCCGTTGATATTGGGCGACCGGTTGCTGATGCCGAACTCCGCCGTCGTCGATTCCTTCGCTCGCTGTGAAGTGTCAGCGCACGTCTCCTGCTCTTGAGGTGGCATCTGCCGGACCGGGGCGCCGGAGCTCAGAGCAGCTCGAAACGACCCTCGCAAAAAAACGTGAAAACATGATAGAGGTGCCCGGTAGCCTGGGACGAGAATCGCCCCGTGGCCCCTGTGAGCTCTGTGGTGAGCTTGCTGTTCATCCGCGTGGGCTGGCCGTTGGTAGCAATGGATTCCGCTGAGGATCGACGGACTCTACCTTTGCTGTACTGATTTCCCTCCCCAGACTCCAATGGATCTTCATGGCATGGCTTTCCATAAAGGGCTGCATCGCTCTTGCGGCGGCGTTCATCCTGGTTTCATCGGCGGACGTCCTGGCGCAGGTACCGGCCTCGGTCAAGACTGCGCGGGCAGTGCGCGTCGAGGGGTCAGCGCCGCGAATCGACGGCGAGCTCAACGATGCCGTCTGGTCTCGTGCTCCGGTGATCGCCGATTTCGTGCAAAAGATTCCGACTGAGGGTGCAGCACCAAGCGTTCTGACCGAAGTGAGGCTGTTGTACGACGACGATGCCTTGTACGTCGGCGCGCGGCTGCGTCGTCCTGATCCGGACGCGATCCGCACATCGATCACGCGGCGCGATGGAGAGAGCGACGCGGAGGTGTTCACGGTTTCGCTGGATCCGTACCTGGACAAGCGAACGGCCTACAGCTTCTCGGTTTCTTCCGGCGGCGTGCGCGGCGATGCGTACCTGCCGCAGGACAGCGAGAGTTTCGGCCGCGAATCCCAGTACGATCCGGTCTGGACTGCACGGGCCCAGGTCGATGCGGAAGGCTGGACCGCGGAGTTGCGTATTCCGTTTTCACAGCTGCGATTCAATGCCGCCGCGGAGCAGAACTGGGGCGTGCAGTTCACGCGACGCGTGTCCGACAAGAGTGAAGAGCTGCAGTGGGTGTTGATTCCGGTCTCGGCGGCAGGGTTTGCATCGCGCTTCGGCCGACTGGAGGGGATAGCGGGGATCCCGGCCGCGCGACGGCTCGAGCTGCTGCCGTATGTAGCCGGCGATCTGACTTATCGCTCGAACGTGCACAGCGGCAATCCGTTCGACGAAAAGACCGCCGCACGGGCTGGTGGTGACCTCAAGATGGGATTGGGTCCGAACCTGACGCTGGACGCGACGTTCAACCCCGACTTCGGCCAGGTCGAAGCCGATCCAGCGGTCGTGAACCTCACCGCGTTCGAGACCGTTTTCGATGAGCGCCGCCCGTTTTTCATCGAAGGCAATGAGTTGCTTACAGGGCGCGGCCAGAGCTTCCTGGGCCGGCCGACCTGGTTCTACAGCCGTCGTATTGGCGCCGCACCGCGTGGCTCGGCCAGCGCAGACTTCGTGAAGCAGCCCGCCAACACGACCATTCTTTCCGCAGCGAAGGTCACGGGCCGCCTTGCATCCGGACTCGCACTGGGCGCGCTGGCCGCGGTGACGCCGCGCGAATACGCGCTGACCTACGATTCCCTTTCCGATGCGAATGGCCGGGTCGCGGTCGAGCCGCCGAGCGCGTTCGGTGTGCTGCGGCTGCAGCAGGATTTCGGCACACAGCAGTCGAACGTCGGCCTGTCGGCGACGACCGTGTATCGTGGCCTCGATCAGCGTGGTGGGCTGGAAACATTGCTGCCTGGCAATGCAGTCACGGCCGGCGTCGACTGGAAACTGCGCTACATGGAAGGCATGTATGAGGTCACCGGCTGGGTCGGTGGCAGCCGGGTCGAGGGTGATCCCGCGGCCATCGCACGGCTGCAACGATCGAGCGCACATTATTTCCAGCGCCCCGACCAGGACCACGTAAAGTTCGACGAGAATCGCACCACGCTCAGCGGCTACAGCATGTCGGTGCGCGGTGACAAGAACGCCGGCCGATACACATTGGGCGGCATCCAGTTGTCCACTCGCTCACCCGGCTTCGACATCAATGATGCCGGCCAAATGCGCAGTGGTGATGACATCGACTTCAATGCCGATATCCAGTTGCGTGATACCAAGCCGAACCAGCTGGTCCGATTCTTCAATTTCGGCACATCGGTTTTTGCGGGCTGGAATTACGGCGGTGTGCGTCAGTATGCGCGGGTCAGCGAGAACGCGTCGACCACGCTGCACAACTTCATGCGTCTGAGCGCATCGGGAACACTGCACTTTGCATCCATGAGCGATGACTTGACGCGCGGCGGGCCATTGATGGGCACGCCTGGCGCCTACTCGCTCAATGCGTCGATCTCGAGTCGCTCCAATGTGCCGGTGACCTGGACGGCCCGGACCAGCTACTTCAACGATGAGTTCGGCGGCTGGAGCATTCTGTATGGTACGGGCATTACGGTTCGGCCCGCGTCACGCTGGCAGGCATCGGTGGATCCGAGCTATTCGCGCTCGGTCGATGCGCGACAGTACATCGCTACGCGTTCCGGCGGTTCGGCCACGACCTACGGCCAGCGTTACATCTTCTCGTTCATCGAGCGCAGCACACTGTCGGCGCGGTTCCGCCTCAACTATGCGTTCACGCCGAACTTCACGGTGGAAGGTTATGCCGAGCCGTTTGCCGCGAGCGGTGATTTCTACCGGTTTGGCGAGTTGACCGCGCCGCGCAGCCGCGTGATGCGCGTGTACGGCGAGGCGCCCGGGACGACCATTACAGAAAGCAACAGCGGTTACACGGTTACCGACAACGGTGCGTCGCTAACGCTGCCACCACTGGACTTCAATCGACTGTCATTCCGATCCAACCTGGTGTTGCGTTGGGAATGGCTGCCCGGCAGCACGGCGTACCTGATCTGGCAGCAGAGCCGTCAGGACCTGGGCGCGGCTGGCGAGTTGATCCGCCCGCGTGACTTGTGGGATGCAAGCCGTGCCGAAGGCGACAACTTTTTCGTCGTAAAAGTGAGTTACTGGTTCGGCGTGAATTAGACCAATGCGCTACGATGTGATTGTGGTAGGAGCAGGACCGGCTGGCTGCGCTGCGGCCTACGACCTGGTTGCCGCGGGCAAGCGCGTGCTGCTGATCGACCGCCGGCGTTTTCCGCGTGAGAAGCCGTGTGCGGGTGGCATTACCATCAAGACCGTGCGCCGGCTGCGCTATTCCATCGCGCCCGTGGTCCGCCAGGTCTGTACTGACCTGGTCATTGGCAACGGCCTGCACACCAGCACCACGTTCCGCAGCGCTCACGCGACCTGCGTCATGACCGTGCGCTCGGAATTCGACGACTTCTGCCTGCAGCGCACGCTCGAGCGAGGCGCCGAACTCGAAACCGTTCCGCACATCCACTCGATCGTCGAGACCGCCGACGGGGTTACGGTAGACACCACGAATGGTGCATTCGAGGCCGCGCACCTGGTCGGTGCCGATGGTGCAAACAGCGTGGTGCGTCGCTTCATGCCTGCACTTGGTCGAATTGCCCATGGCTTTGCGATCGAAGCGATCGTGCGTACGGCCACGCCGCCGTCCATGGCGTTCGACTTTGGTGTGGTCGACTTCGGGTATGGCTGGCTTTTCCCCAAACGCGACCACGTCAATGTCGGATTGTACACCAACTCCGGGTCGACTCGGCCCGGGCGAGCTGCTCTTGCTGAATACGCCGCGGCCAAGCTTGGCACTGCCCGCCTCGAGCACGTGGTCGGCCATCACATCGGGCTCGAGGGTTGGAAACATTCACATGCAACCGCTCGGATTGCATTGGCCGGCGATGCGGCCGGCCTGGTCGATCCGCTGCTCGGTGAAGGCATCCACAACGCCGTAGCGAGTGGCCAGGCTGCTGCCGCCGCGATCGTGATCGCACTAGCCAGCCGCACAGAGCTCGCGCCGATCTATCGTCATCAACTGCGTCCGGTGCTGAACGACCTGCGAGCCTGTTACAACGACGCAATCCGATTCTATCGCAATCTGGACTTTGGATACCGCGTTCTGACCACGCGCATAGTGCGCTCCGCCCTGATGAGCGGGTATGCGCGCGGACTGACGTTCAGTCAGACCAAGCGTCGTTCCCTGCTGCTGCCACTGCTCCCGTTCCAGCCCGGCGCCGCTTTACAATCGCACTAAACCTCATCATCGTATTCGCCCCTGCTCGTGAACAGCCGGATCCTTTGTGACAATGACTTCTCGACCGAGAAAGGGTGTGGCCATCCTGGGCGGCGGCGTCGCCGGCATGAGCGCTGCCCATGAGCTCGCGCATCGCGGATTCAAGGTGACCGTGTTCGAGGCCGGCAGCACGCAGGGCGGCAAGGCGCGCAGCATCTTCGTGCCGAACACCGGGACCGAGGGCCGGCGCGACCTGCCCGGCGAGCATGGCTTCCGGTTCTTCCCATCGTTTTACAAGCATCTGCCGGAAACGATGAAGGAGATCCCGTTCGGGAAACGCAGCGTGTACGACAACCTGGTGCCGACATCACGCACCATGATCGCACATGAAGGCAGGCCCGACCCTGAAGTATTGACCCGATTCCCGAAATCAATCGAGGATGTGCGTGATTTCATGAGGCTCCGCGCATCCGACTTCAAGCTCTCGCCCGAGGACTACCTCTTCCTGGCGCAGCGCATGTGGATTCTGGTCACCAGCTGCAAGGAGCGCCGGGAAGCCGAGTTCGATGAGATCCGCTGGTGGGATTTCATCGATGCAGATCGCCGCTCGGCTGAATTCCGCCACGTCATGGGGGAGGTTGGCGTCCGCTTCCTGCTGGCCATGGATGCGCGCCGCGCCAGTACCAAGACCATTGGCACGGTGGGCCTGCAGATCTGGCTCGATCACTTCAAGCCCGGCATTCAGGTCGATCGTTTGCTGAACGGCCCCACGCACGATGTCTGGCTCGGCCCCTGGCTGGCTCATTTGCGGCAGCTCGGCGTCGACTATCGGCTGAACCGAAGGTCGAGCGCATCCATTGCCAGAACGATCGCGTAGTCGAGGTCCTGATCCGCACGCGTGATGGTGACTGCTACACGTTTTCGGACGATTACTTCATTTGTGCCGTACCGGCCGAGCGCATGCTCGAGCTGGTCAACCACGACCTGAAGGAGAGCGAGCCGCGCCTGGCCCAGCTCGACCAGCTGCAGACCGACTGGATGAGCGGAGTGCAGTTCTTCCTCAACAAGGATGTCACGCTGGCCAATGGACATGTGCTGATCAATGACTGCCCCTGGGCACTCACCGCGATCTCACAAAAGCAGTTCTGGTCCGATGTCGACCTGTCACGTTTCGGCGATGGCACCGTCGATGGCATTCTCTCGGTCGACATCTCGAACTGGAATGCGCCCGGTGACCTCTGCTGCAAGAACGCGCGTGACTGTTCCGAGGCGGAGATCATCGCCGAAGTCTGGGAGGAGCTGAAGCGGCATCTGAACGACAGCGGCGAGGTCCATCTCAAGGATCACAACGTGGTGTGCACGTACCTGGCGGATAGCTGTAAGCACGACCATGGCTCCTGGACCAACCATGAGCCGCTGCTGATCAACACGGCGGGTTCCTGGAAGCATCGGCCGCCTGCCGTGACCAGCATTCACAACTGCTTCCTCGCGTCTGATTACGTTCGGACCAACACTGACGTTGCTACCATGGAAGCAGCGAATGAAGCAGCGCGCCGGGCGGTGAACGGCATCCTCGATGCCAGCGGGTCGACCGCAGAGCGCTGCCGCATCTACGATCACGAGGAGCCGATCGTGTTCGAGCCCATGAAGAAGATCGACCGCGAGCTGTTCAAGCGCGGCTACTCACACCCGCTGTACGACTCCGGCCTCCAACGCGCAGACAGCTTCCGCAACCGCAAGCCATTCCCATGGCTCTGAACGGCTGAATTTGAATTCGAAATTTGAATTGCTTTTGTCTGGTCGGTACCGGACTGCCGTGCTCGCCGGAGGGGTCGCAGCGCTTCTGGCCGGCTGCACATATCGCGCGAGCCGCGCTGCGGTTGCGGAGCCACCCGCTGCTATGGCGGGCGCTATTGGAGCGGCCGACTCCGCGATTCAGGCGGCTGTTGCGCGTGAAGAGATTCCGGGTGCCGTGCTCCTGATCGCACACGATGGCCGGGTCGTGCACGAGCGCGCATACGGCTATGCGCAGCTGTACGACTATGGCATGAAACGGCTGCCCGCGCCGCCGGCCATGTCGACCGGCACGGTCTTCGACCTCGCGTCGGTCACGAAAGTCATAGCTACCACCATGGCGATCATGATGCTGGTCGATCGGCGGCAGGTCGAGCTGGATGCGCCGGTGTATCGCTACCTGCCTGAGTTTCGCGGCCCACAGCTCGACAGCATCACGGTGCGCCAGCTGCTTGCACATTCGGCCGGCCTGCAGCAGTGGCAGCCGATCTATTACAATGCGCGTAACGCAGCGGAATCGCACGCGCACATCCGCTCCCTGCGGTTGGGCTGGGGCGTGGGCAGCGGTCGTCACTACAGCGATCTCGGTTTCATGCTGCTGGGCTACATCGTTGAACGTGTGGGCCGGAAACCGCTGGATGTCTACGTGCGTGATGAGTTTTACAATCCGCTCGGCCTGCGCAGTACTGGCTTTCGCCCGCTGGACCGCGGACACCGCGACTTTGCCGCGACATCGCATGGCAATCCCTACGAGCGGAAGATGGTCTACGATACCGCCTTCGGTTACGACTACGACGGCGATCCAGGATCGTGGAATGGCTGGCGGGAGTACACACTGCGCGGTGAGGTCAATGACGGCAACGCGTGGTATGCGCACAACGGAGTTGCCGGGCATGCGGGACTGTTCTCGACTGCGCGTGAGCTGAACACCCTGCTCCGGCTGCTGCTACAGCGCGGCACCCTGGGCGGACGCCGGTTTCTGTCTGCCGCCGTGATCGACACGTTTACAGCCAAACGCTGGTTTGCCAATGGGCTAGGGTGGGCAGTTCCGGCGAACGCTCCGGAGGGCTCCTTCAATCACACGGGCTTCACCGGGACGTATGTGCTTGGTGTGCCGGCAGCCTGCACCTCCGCCGTGTTGTTGATCAATCGGCAAAACGTTGGGGTGAACGCCGCGGGGAATTACCCTTCCGTCGCGAGGTTGCAGAATATCGTAACTGCGGCAGTCTTGCGGATGGTGGGAACGACTTGTAATCGATCAACGAATTAACGGATCAGCGGACGAGAACGACTACGACCACGACTACGACTACGAATTACGGGCTGCAACCGGACTGACTTGCGAGAAACACACTCGTCAGGTCACACATGGCGGGAGCCCGTAATTCGTAATCGTACTCGTGCTCGTGCTCGTGCTCGTCCGTTAATTCGTTCAACCCGTTGTGCGCACCCACCTGCCTACAGGTCGGCGCACGC
>JBBDWZ010000241.1:0-14733 GCA_040902615.1 Gemmatimonadota bacterium
GGCGTTTTTGGGCTGATGGCGTTCATCACGATGATCGTCTATGCCTTTCGCGCAAGCTACCGCAAGACGGTTGGCGGGGCAGATCAAGCTGCTGCCAAATACAACGCGTTGGGACAGGCGTACAGCGCGAGCATGCTGGGTTATGTGGTCACCGGCTTTTTCCTGTCGCAGGGGTACGCATCGCTATTGTACGTGTTGATCGGTTCGATCATCGCCTTCGACACGACGTTTCCAAAGGCCACCCCGGCGGCATCCCTTCCAAGCCAGCGTTCGTCTCCACCCCTCGGTCGAGGTGGACTCGTCCGAATGACCGCGATCTAACCGCCGCCCCTATCGCAAGAACTGGATCAAGCCGGTCACGATACGGCAGCATGGAAAGGGCCGGATTTCGGCGCCGCCCGCTCCGCTCTCAAGCGCAAAACGACTACCAACAACGGACCACCTGCCAGTTCCATGTCGGACCAGAAGCAGCGCGATGATTGTATCGATCCGACGGTGCGGGTGTGAGCGAGGCCAGGTATTCACCCCCCGTATTGCTGGCCCCTCATCTTTCGATCGCCGCAAAAACCAGGGGCCGGTTCACGACCACCCTGTTTTCCGCGTCGCACGAGGGTCTAACTATTTCGGCTGCCAGACGATTAAATCCCAAAGATATTCCGTTTGATCTTGTGCCGGCGATCGATAGGTCGACGGAAACTGGATGCGATGAATGCCCCAAGGATCGAAGTCACCGATGTGGTCCAATACCAACTGTCCATTCACCCACAGTCGTAGCACACCGTCATTCGAATCGGCCGAAGACTCTGCCTTGGCATAGATGGTCTGGATGATCGTCTGCCCAACCATCTGATCTGGCTGAAAAGGCCCTTTGTTCAGCCCCTTGAAACCGAGGGTCACCTGAACGCCGGTTCCGCCCTGATAGAGATAGTCGATTCGACCCGAACCGCCCATGTCGGGCACATCCCGCAAAAGCAGCATTACCTTCCGGCCGGCATTGCCTACCGGGTCCAGTGGATTGTTGATCGCAAAGGAGTTGAGCGCACCAATACCACCGCCTGTCGACGTGCGTCCCAAGCGATGCTTCCACTGGATGTACACTTCCTTCGGTGCGCCCGGGATCACCGGCTGTTGATAGCCCCCTCCGCAGCAATCCCCGAATGTTGCCGGCTTTTTCCAGGTCACGCGCAGTGCCCTGGTGCCGTTCCCATCCATGTTCAGCGAGAGCGCGAAATGGGCAGTATCGAGACCGGGCGTGTTGAGAGCCGGATTCGGCGTACAGGGGCTGGCCCTTATCGCGCACTCGGCTTCGCCTCTGGTCGTCGCCTGCTGCAATCTTGTTCGTGAATCGATCAGAATGAGATCGCTGGCGTCAGGCCTAGGGTCGCCCGTTTGCGGAGTGACTGTCATTGATACCGTTTCGGTCATGCCAGCTGCGGACGCGCTCACGACGGCAACGCCAGCCATCATGCCCTGAACGATTCCTTGGGCGCTCACCGTTGCGGTGTTGGGGTCGGAAGACGACCAGGAAATCGCCGTTCCAGAAAGGGCCTTCCCCTTCGCGTCGTACGGCGTCGCCGAAAGCTGCAGGGTGCTGCCAATCTCGATACTCGCAACCGCAGGCGTAATCTGGATTGATGCCACAACCGAAACGCTCGCCGTATCCGCAATGCTGCAGCAGACAGCGGACACCACGATCAGCGCACTTTCCATCATTCTAACCACTAATCTGCCCATTTTCTTTAGTGTTGCAGGCGACTGTGCAAGGGTGAAATTGCAACCTTACTAGGGGCTCCCGACCATGGAATGCTGGACGACGATAGTGGACCGGCCGACGGAATGGGTGCGGTGGCTCCGCCGGAAGCGAAGGTGAACACATCGTAGTCCACTGTGTTGTTTTCGTATACGTAGGCACCCACGCTGCCGTTTGCGATTCCCGTGTTGGTCGCGGTGATGTTCCACCCGGTCGGCTCCGTTGTGCCGTCTGCCCACACCCGCAAGCGCAGGGTCGAGCCATCCGCGCGGAAGCGCATCCAGTACCAGGTGTTCAGCGACGTCGTGAAAGGCGTCGCGGCGATGTATGCCCAGGCGCCGTTCAGGAAACGGTTGATCTCCAGCTGGTTCAACCCTGGCCGGAAGTACGCGACGTATGCCGTTTCGAGGGCTCCGTTCATTGTGTGGCGCAGCGCAATGCCAGGACCGCGGCCATCGCTGTCGGCCAGCCGTATGCGTACCAGCACTTCCTGTTGGGTCGTCGAGTCGGCCACCGCATCGAGCCGCAGTATGTGGCGGGCTGTGACCGTGGTCGTGTTGCGAAGCATCCGGCCGTCTTGTGCCGTAGCATCCGCAACCACCGTCCAGCTTGTGTTCGCCGGTGCCGACGTTTCCGTCCAACCGGCCGGCTGCACGCCCGCAGGCCCCTCGGCAAACGTCACGATCTGGGTCGACCCACCAACCGGTGCGGTGGTGATCGTGACCGCCGATGTGTCCGCCAGCTGCGGCCCATTCGCGCTCGTGGCAATTACGCTGTATGTCCCCGGAGTCGTACCGGCTGTGTATAGACCCGCAGCGCTGATCGTTCCACCGGTCGCGCTATAGACCACCGAAACGCTTCCCGTGCTACCGTCGGTGTAGTTGCCCACCGCGCTGAATTGTAGTGTGCCGCCGGCCTGCATTGACGCTTGCATCGGCGTCACGGTCACGGATACCAACGTGGGCGGTAGCGGGATCGTAACCGTCGCGGTGTCCGCCAGCCCGCTGCCCGGGTCCGTCGCAATCACCTGATAATTGCCGGAAGTCGAGCCCGCCGTGTAAAGCCCACCCGTTGTAATGCTCCCGCCGGTCGCATTGTACGTGGCCGTTACAGGGGCGGTCGCGCCGTCGCTGAACGTGCCGGTCGCCGTGAATTGCTGAGTCGCACCCGACAGCACGCTGGTCTGAGCGGGCGTCAGAGTGAGCTGCGTCAGCGAAGGCGGTGGACCGGCCACCGGAATGGGTGCGGTGGCTCCGCCGGAAGCGAAGGTGAACACATCGTAGTCCACTGTGTTGTTTTCGTATACGTAGGCACCCACGCTGCCGTTTGCGATTCCCGTGTTGGTCGCGGTGATGTTCCACCCGGTCGGCTCCGTTGTGCCGTCTGCCCACACCCGCAAGCGCAGGGTCGAGCCATCCGCGCGGAAGCGCATCCAGTACCAGGTGTTCAGCGACGTCGTGAAAGGCGTCGCGGCGATGTATGCCCAGGCGCCGTTCAGGAAACGGTTGATCTCCAGCTGGTTCAACCCTGGCCGGAAGTACGCGACGTATGCCGTTTCGAGGGCTCCGTTCATTGTGTGGCGCAGCGCAATGCCAGGACCGCGGCCATCGCTGTCGGCCAGCCGTATGCGTACCAGCACTTCCTGTTGGGTCGTCGAGTCGGCCACCGCATCGAGCCGCAGTATGTGGCGGGCTGTGACCGTGGTCGTGTTGCGAAGCATCCGGCCGTCTTGTGCCGTAGCATCCGCAACCACCGTCCAGCTTGTGTTCGCCGGTGCCGACGTTTCCGTCCAACCGGCCGGCTGCACGCCCGCAGGCCCCTCGGCAAACGTCACGATCTGGGTCGACCCACCAACCGGTGCGGTGGTGATCGTGACCGCCGATGTGTCCGCCAGCTGCGGCCCATTCGCGCTCGTGGCAATTACGCTGTATGTCCCCGGAGTCGTACCGGCTGTGTATAGACCCGCAGCGCTGATCGTTCCACCGGTCGCGCTATAGACCACCGAAACGCTTCCCGTGCTACCGTCCGACATGAGACCGGACGCATTGAACTGAAGCGTACCTCCCACGGCAACCGAAGCCGTGGTCGGAATGAGCACAATCTGCAAAAGTGTCGGTCCGCCGATCTGTGTTGCTTCCCAATAGTCCCATTGGACCACGCCGTTGTCATGGTTCGAGACTCCTGGTTTGCCGGTGGCCCAGCGCGAATCCGTAACGCTCATCATCCAGGTCGCTGGCTCCGGCGCATCCTTTACCCAGATGCGCGCCTGGATGCTGGTTCCTACTGCTCGCAAACGGATCGAATACCATGTGTCATCGGTCCAGCTAAGTGGCGTCGTGGCCAGCTGAGTGTACCCGCCATTGGTAAAGGTTGAGAGCGCGAGGCTGCGTGAGGTTGGTGTACCGGCAACAAACCAAAGGGCATAGCCGCCTTCATTGGTCGCCGTGCCGGTGATTCGTACCGCTGCCGAACCCATGTACCAGGGCCCAGCAGTCCCACCGAGTGAGCGAACCCGGAAATTGGTGAAAACTTCCTGGTTCGCGATGTCACCGAAGCCATCGTATGCCAGACCGAACCGGTTGCGCGAGATACCCGTCGCCGACCATTCGAGCATCTTATTGCCAGCCGTGCTCACATCGTCGGCAACACGGAAAAACGGTGTCGCGTCCCACATTTGGGTAAAACCGACCGGCTGCACGCCAGTCGTGTATTCCACCCAATCGGTCCAGTGCCGGCTGCCATCAATCTGGATCGCTTGAGGCCGTACCTGCTGAGCGGAGTCGGGAGCGGTAGGCAGGTCCATTCCGTCGCAGCCAATGCTGAGGCTGGCCGCAAACATAACCCCGGACACAAAACCCCTGATGCGACGACGAACATCGTCACGGAGATGCAGCGATTCCATGCCCTGTCCCAACGTTTGATTGATCGTTTGAATCGGCTTCGCGCACGAGTATAGGCACGAACAAGGCCGCGTCACCTCGATCACCTGAGCGAAGAAAAGCACTGAATTTCAGGCATCTTACGGTCTTTCACGCCTGTAGCCGAGCTCGACTGTTGCACGTTTCCCACAGAGTGTGGTCGCATTTGTAGAAAATGGGACGCAACTTGAATGGGAGTCATTGCGGTTACAGGCCGCGCGCCATCGTCTGAAACGCCTTGAGCCGATCGCGATACAGAAACAGGATGACACCGGCGTAAGCAGCGGCTCCAGCGGCGGATTCGACGGCAAACCGGACTGCCAGACTGCCGTTTTCCGGCATGAGCGCGCGAACGCCGAGCACGATCGCGGCGAGGCAGAGGCAACCCACCATTGCCGGTCCGAGGGCGCTTGCGTAATCCATTGCGCGCAAATCGATTCGTTTGCAAACGCGCAGGAAAACCGGAAGCAGCAGGAACGGGTGAACGACCATCCACGATACTGCGATGCCGACCGTACCCCAGCGGGCGCCGATAACGAACGCCACCGGTAGGACGATAGCCCCCAGCACTGTATTTCGCATATTATAGCGATTATCTCCACGCACACTCAGAATTTGAGGGAGCAGCGGCGTGATAGAGCGGAGCGATGCGTATATTGCGAGGAGCCGTAGCGGCGCGACGGCGTCGATCCACTGCGGCCCCATGACTAGAGGCACGAAATCGTCCGCGACGAGTGCCAGCGCGAGGGCGGCAGGAAATGTCAGCAGCGCCAGCCCTTCTGTGCCGGAGAGCAAATATCGTCGCAATTGTGCGGGATTATCCTGGACGGCGGAGAAATATGCCGGGGTGACGCGAAGCAGCAGCGTGCTGATCTTGCCGACCGGCACGCTGGCCAGCGACCATGCGATATTGTAGTAACCCAGCGCACGCGCGCCCAGGATCCGGCCAACGACAAGAAAATCCGCATTCGAGTACGTGTACCAGGCCAGTCGTGTCACAACCAGCTGCCTGCCGAAAGTGAGTGCTTCGCGAATGGATGACAGGTTGGGGCGGGTGAAGCCGTACGGTCTCATACTGACGGCAACCACCGTGGCATAGAGACTTCCAATCAGCGTGGCCAGCACCAGCGTCCAGTAGCGGAACCCGAGGAATGCAAAAGTCAGGGTGCCAGCCGCAAGCAGCAGTGCCTGAACCGCCTCGATGAGAGCCAGTCGTCGAAAATCGAGGTCCTTCTGCAGGATCGCGTCCGGCACGGTGCGGAAACCCGCGATTACAAACCCGGTGCTCAGCACGACCACTACGGCTGCCAGTTCCGGATGATCGAAGAATATGCTGAGCGGAATCGCCAGCGCGCTCGTTAACGCAAAACAGGCGATGCCGGAAGCCACCGCAACGGTATTCAGCTGCTGGACCTGATCGCCTGAAAGCTTGCGCATGGCGATCACCGCCCCGCCAATGCCGAATTCGCTCAACAGCGTCACCAGGCCCAGAAATACGTTGGCCAGACCGACGATGCCGTAATCCTCGGGCGACAGGATGCGCGCAACGACGATGGTGCAGCCCCACGCCACGATCTGCCCGGTCCATTTTGCTCCGCCGGTCCAGGCCAGGCTGCGCATGAACGACCGATCCAGAGATGCAACGCCGGCGACCGTACTCGCGTCTTCGGTCGGTGTTTTCGCCTCGCCGGCGACCGCGACTTCCGGCAGCGCCATTTCTCCCGTAACAGCGGTGGTCAACGGCTCCCTCATCTACTCCGTGCCAGACTCGAGTCTGCATCAAATTTTGTTGCGGCCACGCCACATTCGCGGAAACGAGGAGTCGACTGTCGAGCGCTCCCGCCGTTCGCCCATCCGCAAGCGCAAATGTTAAATCGTTGCCGCAGTGCGTGTTCCGGCGACATCTAAGGAACTTCAAGAGTCGCGCTACCGCCGCCAGAGAGGCACGTATGCTGCCATTCTCCCGGTCACGTGCCTTACAGGCAACTCTCCGGTAAAACGAGGTTGGCGCTGAGTGCCAGGAATCCAGAACAATACTAATCGACTCCGACTCGAGGTCGGAGACGACCTCGAGTGGGAGTATTCGGACGCGCCGCCCTCCGATTGGGCGGAGGCCGTCCGAGTCTGTGGCGGCGGCTTTTTTCACACGCCGGCCGCGCTGGACGTCAGCTTGCCGCCCGGCGATCCCTTTTTTGCTCGGGGCCGTCGGGACGGCGTCGTTCAGTCGGTAGCAATGGGGATCCGGAACCGCTGCCGGCTGAGTCGTTGGTGGCGGCATTACCATCTGGCGTCACCGCCGGCTGGTATCGGGCAGGCGGCTTCGACAACCACTCAGCTGGTACGTGCGTTGAGTCGCGAAGGCGCGGCCGAGATCGTGATCGATTCGTTCGACGCACCGGCGGACTTTCCGGTCCTGGCGCAGCGCGCACCGGGTCCGGCGCGGACCGAGCATCGCATTTCGACCGCCGGTCTGACTGCCGCGGACCTGCACAAGAGCTATTCGTCGACGCATCGACGCCACGCCTCGCGAGGCGAGCGGGAAGGCTGGCAGCTGCGGACGTTGTCAGGCATCGAAGCGAGCGAGCTTCTGTACAGCGTGCAGGGCTCTGCGTCGGAGCGGGCCCATGAGCGCGGCGATGGGTTTGCAACGCTGAAGCTGGCGCCGAGTCTGCTTGGCGGCGTTCCGGATGAGCTTTCGGCGCCGTGGAGCCGCCGGTGCTTTGCGAGCTACGCGGGAGAAGCGCTGCTGGCGGTTGCCCTGGTGGGATGGGGCAATGGTCGTGGTTTCTACCTGATTGGAGGCTCGACTCCGGAGGGTTACAAGCGGAGCGCGGCGATCTGGACGCAGTGGCAGATCATGAGCATGGGCGCGTGTGCCGGGCACACCACGTACAACCTGGGCGGCACGCCGGGCGGTGCGGAGGAGGCGGGCCATCCATCGCATGGCTTGTTTCGTTTCAAGACCGGATATGGATCACAGCCGGTTGCTTGCAAAGGCTCGCGCTGGATTGTCTCGCCCTCACATCACCGCACGCATCGCGTGCTCGCTCGAGTAGAACACCAGATCCGGCGCTTTGCCGGAAATGCGTCGTAGCAGTCTCATGGAGAAAGCAATGAGTCAGGCAGCTCCCGGTCTAGGCATTCGCCTCGCTCGCTCGTTGAGCGCTCGGATCCGTCATGTACGCGGTAGTCCGCTGCTGAGTCCCGTGGCGCGCCGGGCGCGGCTGGCAGAACAGGCCGGCCATCCGATCGAGGAAGCGCACAAGCCCCATCTGCTCGAGGCCATCGACTGGCTGGTTCGGGCACAGGATGCAACACCCGACGATGGCTTCGCGCGCGGCTACAGCCTGATCTGGCATCCGTATTTCCGATCGCAGGGCTGGCAGGCTTCCTACCCGGAAACGACCGGGTACATCATTCCGACGATCTATTCGGCCGCGCGGATGCTCGGCCGTCCTGACCTCGCCAATCGCGCGACGCGCGCCGCGCAGTGGGAAATCGCGGTGCAGCTCGAGAATGGCGCCGTGCAGGGTGGTGTCATCGGCCAGAAGCCAACACCCGCGATCTTCAACACCGGGCAGGTGATCTTCGGCTGGCTGGCCGCGCTCGAGGAGACCGGCGACAACAGCTTCGAGGACGCAGTTCGTCGCGCGGGTGCCTTCCTGGTTTCGGTGGAGCGCGATGGCGAGTGGATCAAGGGCAACTCGGATTTCGCTCGGAAAGATGCAACCGCGTATAACGCACGGGCGGCGTGGGCGCTGGCCGAAGCCGGGCGCGTGCTGCACGAGTCGCGCTTCACCGATGCAGCCGCGCGCATTCTGCAATCCGTTGCGGCCAGCCAGCATGACAACGGCTGGTTCCCCGACTGCTGTCTGAACGACCCGAAGCGGCCTCTGCTTCATACGCTGGCGTACACGGTTCGCGGAATGATCGAAGGCGGCCGCGTGCTCGCCGATGACACGCTGCTGAGCGCCGGCAAGAAGGCGGCGGCCGCGCTGGCCGCCCGCGTGCGCGACGATGGCTGGATGCCGGGGCGGTTCGATGCCGACTGGCAGCCGCAAGTCGAGTGGAGCTGCCTCACCGGCGAGGCCCAGATGGCCAACAACTGGATGCGGCTCACCGAGATTACGGGCGACGCCGGGTGGCTCGAGCCCGTCCCGAACGTGCTTCGTTTTCTCAAGCACCGGCAGGATCGCAAATCGTTCAATCGCGGCCTGCGTGGTGGAATGCTCGGCTCCTCACCAATCGATGGCGAATACGGTCGCTACGAGCTGCTGAACTGGGCCACCAAGTATTTCGCCGACGCGTTGATGCGACATGATGCGGGCGGCACGCTGCTCGGTTTGCCCGCCGTCTCACGACTCGCCTGATCAATGGTCGTCCTGCATGTGCTGGCACCGGCGCCCTTTGGTGGACTTGAACGCGTGGTCGAGGGACTGACGCGCGGACTCGCCGAACAGGGGGATGATGTGCACGTCGCGGTTGTGCTTCAGCCAGCCGACGATGCGGCACCGCATCCGTTCGTCAGCGCATTGAGCGCATCTACCGTCACCATACACGATCTGATCGTGAGCGGCCGGGCGTACTTGAAGGAACGCGCATTGGTGGCCGACCTGTGCTCACGTCTGCGTCCTCAGGTCGTGCACACGCACGGCTACCGCTCCGATCTGGTGGCCGCTCCGGCGGCGCGGAGTCATGGCATTCCAACCGTGTCAACCGTGCATGGGTACACGGGTGGCGGCCTGAAGAACCGGCTTTACGAGCAGCTGCAGCGTCGCGCATTGCGTTCGTTTAATGCGGTCATCGCCGTGTCCCCACAGCTCGGTGATCACCTGGCATACGCAGGTGTACCGCGCAAGCGCCTGCACGTCATCCAGAACGCATTTACCGGTTCCACGGCCCTGCTCGCGCGCCAGGACGCACGCAAGCGACTGGGTATGAGCGAAGACGCGACCTGCATTGGCTGGGTCGGGCGGTTGAGCTTCGAGAAGGGCGCCGACCTTCTGCTCGAAGCGCTGGCACTGCTGCCCGAGCGGATGTCTGTAGTCCTGATCGGTGACGGTCCCGAACGCTACCGCCTCGAGACACTGGCCAATCGGCTCGGCGTTCGCAGTCGCGTGGTATTCTCCGGTCAACGGCCGGACGCACCGGCTCTGTTCCGCGCATTCGATTGTTTTGCGCTCAGCTCGCGCACGGAAGGGACACCCATGGTCCTGTTCGAGGCCATGGCGGCGCAATTGCCGATTGTTGCGACCGCAGTCGGTGGAGTGCCGAGTGTGCTCGATGACGCCTGTGCTCGTCTGGTTCCGCCCGGACAGCCGGCTGCACTGGCCGCCGCTCTGTCCGATGCGTTGACTACCAGCGGCAATGCCAGCCGGATCAAACGCTCACAGGAAAAACTTCAATCCGATTTTGGTCACGCACCCTGGATCCAACGTCACCGTAATCTTTACGACCAGCTTCAGAGCTAAGAGGGTTCATGCAGTCGACTGCGTACATTGTGATCGGTCTGGCGGTAGGTCTCTTCCTTTACGCCTACTTCGGCTACCCGCTGGTGGTTGGCGCGCTGGCGCTGTTCCGGCGCAAGCCTGCGTTGCCACCGACCACCGAGTGGCCTCGCATCAGCATCACGGTGCCGGCCTACAACGAAGAGGCTGAAATCCGGGCCACGCTCGAGGGCCTGCTATCACTCGATTATCCGGCCGATCGCCGGGAGATCCTGGTCGTCTCCGATGCGTCAACCGATGGTACGGATGCGATTGTCCGCAGCTTTGCCGAACGCGGCGTTACGCTGATTCGAATGGAGCAGCGCAACGGTAAGACCGCCGCGGAAAACGCGGCATCCGCACATCTCACCGGAGACATCGTGGTCAATACGGATGCATCGATCCGGATTGGACAGCACTCGCTCAAGCCACTGATCGCGCAGTTCGCGGATCCGGAAGTGGGGGTCGCGTCCGGGCGTGACATCAGCGTGTCGCGGGCTACGCAAACCGTGAATCCAGGCGAGTCGCGATATGTCGGCTACGAAATGGGGATTCGCGCGCTGGAAACGCGTGCCGGCGGCATCATCGGCGCATCGGGCTGCCTCTACGCAATCCGCGCCCATTTACACCGGACTCAGCTGGCCGATGGACTCAGCCGCGATTTCGCCGCCGCGCTGAATGCGCACGAGCATGGCTTCAAGGCAGTTTCGGTCGACGACGCGATCTGCTTCGTCCCGCGCACAGCCTCACTGAAGCGCGAGTATACGCGCAAGGTGCGGACGATGACGCGCGGAATGGAGACGTTATTTGCTATGCGGCGTCTGCTCAATCCGTTCGAACACGGATTGTTCGCGTTCAAGTTGATCAGCCACAAGATTGGCCGGTGGGCAGTGCCGTGGGCAGCCCTTTTCGGCCTGGCTGCACTGATTGCGCTCGCTCCCGCCAGTCGCGTGGCCGCCTGGCTGGCAGCCCTCGCCATTGCCGGAATCGCGGTTGGCGTTGGCGGCTACCTGTGGTCGGGCGAGAAACCGCTGCCCCGACTCCTCAGCCTTCCGGCGTACATCGTGATGGGAAACGTGGCCGCGCTGCACGCGTCGCTGCGCGCGCTGCATGGTGACCGGAATGCCGTGTGGGAGCCTACTCGGCGAGAGGTCGCGCCGGCGTAGGCGCTCCGAACGGACGGCGTCCGTGCCCGCGGCCAAGTACGCGACGGCCCGTGTGAAGCGATACCGTCACGGCGTGGAGCAATGGGCTACCGCGTTTGACTCCACACGGTCGCGCGTGGCCCGCCACTCGGCAAAGTCCCGCCGCATCGTCGAAGACCGGCATCTCGGTGAACGCGCGGCCGATCTCCCACGGCAGATGCGCATCCGAGCCGGCCAACGCAGGTAAGCCATGGGTGCCGGCGTGCAGGGCGGCGCGCTGGTTCCAGGGCGGAAAGAACGCGCGAGAGTTGAAGACCTCGATCAAGTCGGCCACGTCCATGATCCTTTGTGCGCGAACCGTTGCAGCGGTCAGGTAGGCAAACGGATGCGGCGCGTAAACCACTCCTCCCTGACCACGAATGCGAGCGGCAGTCTCGGTGACGGTCAATCCGAACGGAATGCGTTCGTTAAGGTAGAGACCGATCACTTCCGTGCCGTCGTCGCATCGGATTTCTTCCCCGACAATCACCAGTTCCGGATCCAGCCGGCGAGCTTCGAGCGCTCCCTGGATTGCGCCGTGATCAGTAACCGCGATCCGATCCAGACCGGCCGCACGCGCGCGCCGAACCAGTACTTCCGGCGGCATTAACGAATCGCCCGAGTACCAGGTGTGGGAGTGCAGGTCGACCTTCAGTATTATTTCCGCCATTTTCGCCGGTCTGAGCCTGTCTCCATTTGTTCCGCGACCTTCAACCAAACCGTTTGGGCCCAAAAAGAGAAGGGGCGCCGTTTGGCGCCCCTTCGGACTTCGAACCGAACCGCTGAGGGAGGCCTTTACTCCCTGCGTCCCAGCGGGCACTGCCGCTCGTTCAACTCCTCGAACACCTCGGAGGCCGAGTCATAGTCTCCGCTGGCTACTGCGGCCTGCACCGCTGCAATGACCTGGGCGGGCGTCATGCCGTAATTGACATCGGAATTGGCCGAGTTGAGCAACGCCGCGGTCGAGTGACGACCCAGACGCGACGCTCCGCCGCCGCCCATTCCCAGTGCCTGGAGCAGCGTGGTGTTGGCCGAGAACAAGCTCACACCGAACACCGTGTTGTACTTGCTGGCGCTGACACCGGTCGGTACATACGGCAACGTCCAGCTTCCGAAATGCTGCTTCTGCTTCCAGTAGCCAGGCGTGCAGCCCTGGAAACCGGTCGGGGGCTCACAGCTCGGCGTCGTAATCGTCACCGATTCATCAGCCGTGTGCGGCGTCCCGGAATCCGTCTCCGTCAACGTTGCCGTGTTCTCGAGAATGTCGAGGTGTGCGCACGGCGCGCTCACGTTCTTCACCGTGACCGTGTAATTGATCGTCTGTGTGCCAGTCAGCGTCAGGCCGCTGGGCGAAGTCGTGCAGGTGAAGCCTGCCGGGCAGGTCAGCACATCTCCGAGGGATGCAGTCTCATCGGTTTGGGTTGCCGACGTGGTCGTCGGTATCGTGAACGGAACGATGTCCGTCACGCCCCGGCGCTCGCCGAGGTTGACGCCGTCCCAGTTCGTGATGGTGGCGTCGACCCAGTTGCGGTACTGAACGCCCGACTGCCCAGCGAACGCGATGTCGTACGGGTAGCAGAACCTTTCGCCTGGCTCAAGCACGGGCTTGGCCGAGACGTCCACCACTGTGTTCGTCGAGCTGATCGTGACCCAATTGCCGTTCTCGAACTGCTGAACGATGTCATCAATCCGAAGCTCAGACGTCGCCGTGATGCCGTTGTTGGTCACGCAGATCTGGCCCGAAACACCAACACCGCCGCTGGTCGTTGCCTGCGTGCGGGTCGCGGTAAGCGTGTAGTTGAAGGTTGCCGAAGCGCCCGGCGCCAGGTCGGCGGACGATGGCGTCACCGTCTTCTCCAGCGTCCAGTCATACGTCGTGCCCTCACGACGATATCCTTCGGCTGTCTTGTCAACGGTCAGTGTGGTCCGACCCACATTAAAGCGCGGGCGGATGGTTGGCTCGACAGGCCCTTGGCCTGGGTCGCACGCGGCCAACGCGAGTGGGAGCATCAGCGCTCCAACACGCAGTCGACGACTCAATATGTTCATGATTGTCTTCCTCCGGGGGGTGAGTACTCGCCGTTGCCGATTACACCTTCCGTTCCTGTGCTCTCGGCCGCAAACGGAGGAGGCTTATCTAGTCTGTGGGCAATTGGTTAGACGATGTACAACGATCGCGTTCCAACACCCGCTTGTGGCAATTTCAGAACATGTGTCGCGCGGGACACAATTGAGCGGTGGCACGGGAGCAACAGGATTGAAGCGGCGCCCGCTCGAACGCGTTCATTTCGGAGCGCGTCGAGCCGGGTATTTAGTTCGCAGTGTGTTATCGTGGCTGCACAGAAAATGTGCGTTATGCGGCGTGTCGATCGTTGGTGCTGACCGGGCTTCCCAATACGTAACGCGCAATCGAAGCCAGTGTGCCGAAATTGTCCTCGGTGATGTCCTCGTCCTGGACGTCGACACCGAAACTGGCACGCACGAAGTCCACGAGCTCGACTACACCCATCGAGTCGATGACGCCGTGCTCGAGTAGCAAGTCGTCGGGTCCGAGAACGTAATCGGGACGCGCATACAGGTAATTCTCAAAAACGAATGTGCGAGTCGAGGCGATCACTTGATCGAGGTTCATTTTCATGCTCATGCGTAAAGTGGTTGTTGTGCGCGTGCCGTCCGCGTCATTTCCAGCTTGCCCTTCGATTGCTCCATGAATTCATAGTGCCAGAGCTGGGTCGAAAGGATTCCAACCAGCGCTTGATTTTCACGGGCCGACATCGCCAGACCGGAGCGGCAGCGCCGAACCAGACCAGTAACGCTTTTGGGGTCGAAGTAACCGGCGGCCCGAATGGCTGACGGCTGCAATGCTTCGGTTACGTACTCGGGCGCGTTCGCGCCGAAGAATGCCGGTACGTCGGGCGCGCGATAGGGCTGTTTGTCCCGCTGCGCGATCGTGCGAGGCAGTATCGACGCCGCCCATTGCCGCAGCACCCGCTTGTCACGCAACCCACGCAATTTGCTTGTAGCCGGCAGCCGCGCCGTCCAGGCAAATAGGCGGTGGTCGAGGAACGGATACCGGCCTTCGACGCCATGAGCAAGAGACATACGGTCTCCCTGAGAGCTCAGCAGGTACGGCTCCAGCAACGTCCGGAGCTCGAGAAACGCTGCCTGATTCTTGGCGGACCATGCACCAAACTGTGCGGGCAAAGAGTCTCGCAGTTCGCCCAGTGCGTCGAATCCGCTCAGCTCGGCCCGCAGATCGGGCGAATAGAAATCCTTGATGCGTGAGGCCAGCAGGAACCGCGGCATGTGTGAGAACAGCGGATCCCCTGTATCACCCGCCGAAAGGAACCACTTCTGCCAGAACTCGCCGCGCGCATTCGACCGCATGTATGGAT
>JBBDWZ010000242.1:0-14609 GCA_040902615.1 Gemmatimonadota bacterium
GAGCAGCTTGTCCTCACAGGCACGCGCCAGCTCGACCACGACGCCCAGGTGCGTCTCGGCCAGCTGGGTTTTGCCTGCGGCACGGTAGATTGCCGCGTACAGCTTGTAGGTCTCTGCGATCGATGTCTTGGACTGCAGCCGGCTGAATACGGCGAACGCGGATGCGCAATGGTCACGCGCCCGATCCAGGTTGCCCGACTTCAGGTAGAACTCGGCTGTATTGAGATGGATTGTACCGAGAATCTCGGCATCACCCAGCTGATTCGCGCGATCGAGGGCCTGCTCGAACCGCGCGGCGGCCTCGGTCCATTCGCCGCGATCGGTGTGGGCCATGCCCATGTTGTTCAGCGCATGCGCGCAGGCCATCTCCTCGCCCAGCTTTTCGTAGCGCTCGAGTGCCGACGCGTAGGATTTGAGCGCGACCTCGGTCTCACCACGAATGTTCGCCATGGTAGCGAAGTTCTGCTCGATCATCGCGGTCAGTCGTTCATCGCCGGATTCAATGGCCAGGACGAGGCCACGACCGTAGAGACGTTCGGCCTCGTCGACGTTGCCCTTCAGCTGCTCGACCATCGCCAGCACATTGAGCGCCGATGCGATGTGCACGGTCAGGCCATGCTGTTCGGCGATCGCCAGGCTCCGCTTGTAGGCGCTGCCGGCCAGCTCGAGATCGCCGCGCAGGCGATGCACGCGGCCGATCCAGCGCATCACTTCGGCCAGCCGTTCCATGTCATTCAGCTCGGCAGCCTGGCCGGCGGCCTGCTGATACAACGCCAGTGCTTCGTTCCATGACCCGCTGCGCTCAGCGGTTTTCGCCGATGCGACTACATCCGCGAGCGTCATCATCAGTTCTCGATCAGCGCGGGTCATCATCAATTCTCGATCAGGGCGCGGAAATTCTTGAATAACACGGGATCGAAGGTACGACCGACCTCGCGTTCCATGGTCTCGAGCGCCTGCTGCTGGCTCATCTGCGGCCGGAAGCTGCGCTTGCTGGTGAGGGCGGTGAACGCATCGGCAATACAGAGCACGCGCGCTGCAACCGGAATGTCTTCACCGGCGAGGCCGTCAGGGTAACCGGTGCCGTCCCAGTGCTCGTGATGGTGCCGCACCATCGGCCGCATGTCCCATGGCGGATCCAGGTCAGTCACCACTTTTTCGCTCTCGAGTACGTGCTGCTTGACGATCGCCCACTCCTCCTCGGTGAGCTCACCGCTCTTGTTCAGCACCTCGGAAGGTACCGAGCGCTTGCCGATGTCATAGAGGAACGCGCCGATCCGCAGCCAGGTCAGGTCGCGTCCATCGAAGCCGACCGTATTGGCCAGTCGGGTGGCATACTGCGCGACCCGTTGATACTGCTTGACCTGCGAGGCATCGAAGCTGATGGCGATCTCGGTCTCGAGCATCTGGACCACGCGCAGGTAGATCTTCTCGACGCGATCCAGGTGCCGCTCGACGTCGACCAGCTCACGGCGCGCACGCAGCTCGCAGAAAAGCCGGTGCGCCGTATTCAATGCACTCAACGCCTCGCGGTGCTCGCCATCCTGCAGGCAGAGCAGAGCACGTTCGCGCTCGCTCTCGGCTTCGAGCAGCCGATCGCCACAGGTCTGCGCCAGCTTGATGGCCAGCTGGAAGTGCGTAGTCGCCAGTTGTGAATTGGTGGTCTCGCGATACAGGGTGCCGTACACCTTGTAGGTCTCGGCCAGGCCGGATTCGGAGCCCAACCGCGTATAATTGCGGAAAGCCTCATCACAGAACTCGTGTGCGGCTGCGAAGTCCTGCCGCTTCAAGGCCAGCTCGGCGCGGTTGATCTGGATCTTCACGCGCAGGCCAGCATCGCCAATACGATCAGCCAGGATCAACGAGCTGCGGAAACTCAGCTCGGCATGCCCCAGCTCATTCATGTCGGTGTGCAGCATGCCCAGGTTGTTCAACACCTTGGCTGCCGCCAGGTCATCGTGCATCTCGCGGAACAACTGCAGCGCCTGCTGGCCGTGATCGAGCGCGACATCATACTCGCCACGAATGGTGGCCAGCGTGCTCAGGTTCTGCTGTACCATGGCGCCCAGCAGCTGGTCGTCATTGTCCCGGGCCAGATCGCCAGCGCGCTTGTAGAGCTGCTCGGCCGATTCGACCCGGCCGCGGAACTGCTCCACCACACCCAGACAATTCAGCGATGATGCGATCTGGCTGGTTTCATTGGCTTCCTCTGCCCGCCGCAGGCTCGCGCGGAATGACTCCGACGCGCGCTCGTAATCGCCGCGCTCGAAATGCAGCCGGCCGACCGAACGCAACAGCTCGGCCACGCGTGGGAAATCGCCGTTCGAGCTGGCCTGCAGCAATGCCGCCTTGTACTGGCTCAGCGCATCGGTCCACTCGCCTGAGCGTTCCGCATCATGCGCCGATGCAACCAGACCCTGTATCTCGTCTTCCTGAATGAGCATGGTGGTATACCTCTCAGTTCATCGCCATGGCGAACTGCGAGAAATGCGTGACCCAGCCAACCGCATAGTACTGCATGGGCAGCAAGGTGGTCTTCACCGGTTCGACCGCACCGTCCGGCGAATTGTCCTTCAGCCAAACAATCGTCAGACGATGCGCCTGACTGCGCGGAACGCCCAACAACAGGTAGCTCAACCTCAACTGAAGCGGCAGCGGGAACTGCGAGATCTCCGCGCCGGTCGACAGGTCGACCGCAGTCAGATCGACCACCACATTATTCCCGAACTTCGAGGTCATCGTGAAGCGCGTGTATCGTTTTACTGCGCCCCTCGGGACAACCAGCTGGTGCAGCCCGAGGTACAGGACTCCTCCGGCTGGCCCAATGATCTTCGAATTGCTGAGCTCGAACGTCGTTCTCGACGTCTGCACCAGCTGGTACGTCCCGAAGTTCAGCGTGTAATCGTGGCTCGGCGCGACCACCGGTTCGGGGCTGGTCGCCGCATCCATATCACAGGCAGTCAGGAGTGCCAGCATTGGCACCGCCAGGAGTGCTGAACGTGTACGTGCGCGCATCGTCATCTTCCGGGCTGCGGGGAGCGTGAGCGATTGCATTAGTTCTGAACGAGCGCGTACTTGGAGAAATGCGGCAGCGAGCTGGTCACCGTCTTGGCCTTGGTGTTGACGCTCGTAGCCGTGATCTCGACTTTGCCATCCGAGCGCAGGTACACAATCATCAATTTGCGCGGATCGGTGACGCCGGTCGCCTTGGCGTAGGACACGGTGAAGAGCACCGGCTTCTTGAAGCCTTCCGTACCCACGTTGATCGTGCCCAGCAGACTATTGCGCGTCGCCGTCAACTGCACCTTGTAGGTGCCATCGTTCGCAGGCTCGAGCTCGAACAGTGTGTTCGACGAAACTGCGCCCTTGGGAACCGTCAGCGTGTAGGCCGCAGTCTTGATCGTGCCGCCACCTGAGCCGATCCAGGCCGACGCTTCCGAACCATTTGCATCCGGGCCGCTCAGGATATTCAGCACGCCCTTCAACAGGCCGCCAACCACGCCCAGCAAACCGTCGAGCAGACCAGCCTGGGGCTGTGCAGTCAGCGTTGTTTCCGGTGCGCTGGGACCGGTTGTGTCCGCGCAGCCAGCCAGCAACGGCATAGCGACGAGCAATGCTGCGAGGAACACCCTAATGGACCGCTTCATGGGTCATTCTCCTGATGTGTTGCGTATGTGATACAGTGGAAGTGAGTCTGTCTTGCCGAGTGTTAAGGCAATCGTCGGACCGGACGTGTTCTCGTACGTGTGATGCATCAAGTGCACAAATTCGGGGCGGGTTGCAGTCGTGTGTTGTGCACGCTGCATCGGTTGTGAGAGAAGGAGTTTATCGGGATCGCGGCTGCGTGGCGTTCAACCGCGTGACCCGTGATTGTCTCGCTATGTACCAGGGCTACCGGCTTGAACGTGCTGTATCAGATTGAGGCAGGTGGATCGAAATGATGAGCCAATCCGGATGTTCGATATGCTCCGAAGGTTCTTGTCCTAACGTCGCGTAAAGACTCAGTGCGATTCATCGACTGCTGCACCGAACCAAGGTGGTTTACATTAGTAAAACCGTTTATCCCGGCCAACCCGCGAGCGCTTGGTTCCACGGTTTCCACGGAGACGGCGAGAGGGGAGACACAGAGTCGATTCCATTACGGCGTCAGCATTTTGGGAATTGGCTCGGTGTCTTTGCAGCTAAAAAGTCGAGACATTGTCTGAAAGCCGCCGCTACGACCTGCCCAGAAAGGGATTCTATATTCTCCCTTTCTCGCCGTCTCCGTGGAAACCGGTTGAGAATCCAGCCACTCTGCAAATGTCCACGCAGTTATGATTGCCCCGTCGTGTGTCCCGATAGCGTAACGCGGTTGGCGCAAGCCTCCCAATCGTCCGCTCGCTAGTCTCCGGTCAGCGCCGTCAACGGCTGAATGCCGGCGGCGCGCCGTGCCGGTATCCACGCCGCGATCATGGCGAGCGTCGCTACCAGCGCGAGAACAGCCAGGTACGTGAGCGGGTCAGTGGGACCGACACCGTAGAGTAGTGTGCGCAGGAAGCGTGTGAGCAGGAGCGCGATCACAATGCCGAGCGCGCTGCCAATTGCCGCGGCACGCAGCGCTTGAAAGAGGAACCCGCGCAAAACGGTCCAGCGACTGGCGCCGAGCGCCATGCGCACCCCGATCTCGCGCCGTCGCTGGGCAACCACGAAGCTGAGCACGCCGTAGATGCCGACTGCCGCCAGCAGCACGGCCAGGGTGGCGAAGCTGGCGATCAGCAGCGCATTGAAGCGCTGGCTCGCCGTGCGCTCAGCCCGCAACGCGTCGAAGTTGCGCAAATTGGTAATGGGCAATTGCGGATCCAGGGAGCGAATCTCCCGGCGCATTGCTTCCTGTGCAGCTTCCGGCGCTCCCTGCGTACGGGTCACGACCGTCATCATGCGACGCGTGGCGACGTCCTGCGTGTGCGGCAGGTATACCATTGCATCGACCGGTGTGGTTGGTCCGAGATGACGTACATCACCTACCACTCCCACGATCTCGCTCTCGATGCCGAACACGCGAATGCGCTGACCCAGCGGACTCTCATCCGGCCAATATTTTTGCGCGAGTGCACGCCCGATCAGCGCGACTTTGGGCGCATCCGTCGCATCTGCGCTGGTGAACTCGCGGCCTTGCAGCACCGGAATGCCGATCGTACGGAAGTAGCCGGCCCGCGCCGCGGCATTCGAGCCCCTCGGAAGCTCAGTGCCGGATGGCGTGGCACGTCCCACGATATCGATCTGAGCCCCGCTCCAGGATGGAGCGTAGGGCAGTCGATCGATTGCACTCACACTCTGCACACCCGGCTGCGCGGACAGCCTCTCCTCCAGCCGCTCAAAGAATTGCAGAACCGCCGCGCGATTCTGATAGCGATCGGGTGGCAGAAGGAGGTCCGCGGTGACGAGGCCGTCCGTCCGGAATCCGGGATCGACACTGGCCAGCGTCGAAAAGCTGCGCAGCAGCAGGCCGCCGCCCACCAGGAGCACCACCGCGAACGCGATCTCCAGCGCTACCAGCGCGCCGTGCACGCGACCGGTGCCGCGGTCGACCGTGCTGCCCCGGGTAGAACCCAGGCCTACGTGAGGATCACGCCGCAGAACGCGCAGTGCCGGCAGCAGGCCGATCAGTAGCGCAGTCAGCACCGTGAGTCCAAGTGTGTAGGCGAGCACAGTCCCACTGAGCGATGCGTCCTGCACCCGGGCAAGGTCGCGCGGCGCCAGCGCCAGCAGCCAGCGCAGCAGTAGCCAGGCGAAGCCAATTCCTGCCAGCGCGCCACCGAATGCGAGCACGGCACCCTCGGTAATAATCTGCCGCACGATGCGGCCCGCGCCCGACCCGAGTGAGATGCGGACCGACAGCTCCTTCTGTCGTCCGGCCAGTCGCGCCAGCAGCAGACTGCCCAGGTTCGCGCAGGCGATCAGCAATACCAACGCGACCGCCGCGCTGAAGGCCAGCACCGCCGGTCGCAGCGGCGCGATCACCCGCTCGGTAATGCTCATGACCGTGATCGGCTGCGCTTCGGTGCCCGCGCGGCGCGTCTCATTCGCCACGGCAGTGAGCTCAGCAGCGGCCTGGGCCGCAGTCACGCCAGGTCGCAGCCGACTGACTACATGGAAGCCACCACGCTCATGCAGGTCAGACAGACGCCCCACCCCAATCCACACATCGGTTCGCAACGGGGCCGCGCCTTCCCGTCGCGTCGGCGGCGGAAATTCGAGTGCGGCGGGCAGGACACCGATTACCTCATACGCCAGGCCACTCAGCGCGATGGTTCGTCCCAGCACTCGCGGATCGCTCGAGAACTGCTCGCGCCAGAAATCATGCGTGAGCAGCACCCGCGGCGCCGCGCCCGGCGCATCATCTTCGGCACTGAACCCGCGCCCGATCGCCGGCTCGAGCCCGAGCGTCGGGAGCAACGATGCGGTGACCGCCAATGTCCAGACCCGGACCGGCTCAGCGCCACCCGTTATGTTGGCTATGCTCACCGTGTGTGCGCCGCTGGCCTTGAGAGTCCGCGCGCGCGCCGTCCATTCGGTGTAGCGGTCGTAAGATTGTGGCGTGTACTCCACCAGCTGCTCGGGCGCGTGGTAAGGGAGCGGGCGCAGCAGCACCGCCTCCAGCACACTGAAGATCGCGCTATTCGCTCCGATGCCCAGGGCCAGAGTGAGCACCGCAGCCAGCGCGAAACCAGGATTGCGCCGCAGCATGCGCAGTGCATGGCGCGCATCCTGTGCCGCATCCGACAGCCACCGGCTGCGCTGAACATCGCGCGCTTCCTCCCGCGTGCGATCGACGCCGCCGAAGCGCACCAACGCGTCGCGGCGCGCCGCTTCCGCACTCATGCCGCGCTCGATATTGCGCTGCGTCGCCATCTCCAGATGAAAGCGCAGCTCCTCCGAAGTTTCCGCATCCTCCACCCCGAACAGAGCGCCCCGCAGCCTGGCCCAGCCCTCGAGAATTCGCCAATGCATGGGCATGGGTTCAGCCCTCCGCCAGGATCAGATTCACGCCCCGTGAGAGCTTGTCCCACTGCTCACGCTCGCGCGCCAGCTGCGCCCGTCCCGCTGGCGTCAACACGTAGTAACGCGCGCGCCGCGCATTCTCCGTGACCCGCCACTCCGACCGGATCCAGCGCCGCTGCACCAGCCGATACAATGCGGGATACAACGAACCCTGATTCACGCTCAGCATGTTCTCCGAACGCTGCTCGATCAGCTCCGTGATGCCCCAGCCGTGCATGGGACCCATCTGCAATGTCTTGAGAATCAAAAGGTCGAGCGTGCCCTTGATCAGCTCGCCCGTCTTGGCGGTCGGCATAAAATCTCCCTCCTCTAGATTACCCGGAGAAGAAATGGCCGCCGTACTCTAGAATGTCAAGAGGAAAGGCCTCATGTGGAGCGTACGCCTCCGATGCTGCGAATCGATGGAACGTGTCTAGTACGGGTCAAAGACCGCTCCAAATCCTAACATCCTGAGAGACCAAATACCGCAACGCGTTGTGTGTGAGTCGCAGAATCACTAATGACACCAACCAGGATTTCGGCGAAACCCAGGGAACAGGGTCCATTAGAAGATCAGCTGACAATCGAACGGTTCGGAGAAGTTGTCCGTCAGCGGAAAGTACGTCAAAAACAGTTTCCCTCTTTCCCGCGCGTGGCCAACGTCTCAACCCGATGTTGCCGTCAACGGCAATGTAAACGCCATGAATCTCCGGCAGGACCTTGGGCATTTCGCCGCGTCGAGCCATATCCGACATGCCTCGCATGCGATCCAGGGAACTGGAAATGAGTCGAGACGCGTCCTGAACCTGGCTCCGCTGTCCCGTGGATCGAACGGCGACCGCCTGGGATTCGTCCAGTTTCCCACGCAGGGCAAATGAATACGTGCACGCAGGCGTTATCGGCCCGCGGCGGAAACACGATTGCTAGACATCCGCACGAGCGTCAGCGAGTCTTGGGGCGCCAAGCACGTTCCCTGCAGACAGATCGCCCAGTTACTCTTACGAGGTGGAGGCTCATGGAGCGCTCAATGGCCAATTCGCTCCAGGACTGCCCGCTGGCAGCGGCTCTCGCGCAACAACTCCGTTCTGCCTGCCGTGATCTGACGGGGCAGTGGCTCGAACGGGTCGCGCAGCGGGTGTCGATCGATCGCAATCGAATCTTCCCGACCAATGACCTGCTCGACCACGTGCCCCTGTTGATCGGCGGCATCGCCGACTACCTGGAGAACCCGGCGGAGGCGGTCAGCATCAATACGCCGGTGGTCGCCAAGGCCATGGAGCTGGGCGCACTTCGGCATCAGCAGGGCTTCGACGCCCATGAGATACTGAAGGAGTATGAGATCCTCGGCGGCATCATGTTCAACCACCTCGCCCATGCCGCGGATGAGATGCCGGAGCCGTGCGCAAAGAGCGAGTTGCTCGTGTGTGGCTATCGCCTTTTTCGCGCGATCACGATCATTCAGCAAACCACGACTGCTCACTACCTGCGACTAGCGGATGAACTCGTGGCCGAACGCGAGGCTCGGCTTCGCACCTTCAACCGCGCGGTCTCTCACGAAATCAAGAATCGAATTGGTGCAGTGCTGGGTGCCAGCGATTTGATTCTGGAAACCAAACCGGCGCCCGATCAGGTAGATCGTTTGCTCGAAGTAATCGCGCGCAATGCACGAGCCATGAACGATGTCGTGCAGGACCTGCTCGCGCTCTCACGAATGGAAAAGGATGTGCGGCAGCACCGCCACATTCGACTGCCGCAAGCCATCCAGGAAGCCTGCAGGCAGGTTCGCGATGCTTCCCAGGGCGCACAAGTCGTTATCCGGTGCGTAGGGGACCTGCCGGATGTCGAGGTGAATGCGGCGGCCGTCGAGCTTTGCCTTACCAATTACCTGGGAAATTCGATCAAGTATTTCGATCCAGCGAAACAGGCGCGCTTCGCCGAAATCCGGGCCGCCATTGAAACCGTGCCGGGTTCGTCGTTGCCGGAAGAAGTAGTCGTGCGCGTGCACGACAACGGGCTCGGTGTGCCCGCGCCCAAACGATCGGATCTCTTCAAACTGTTCTTCCGCGCCCACGAAACCGTTACCGGTACCGAAGGAACGGGCCTGGGGCTCAGCATCGTTCGTGACGCGGCCGAATCGCTTGGCGGGCGCGCCTGGGCGGAATTTACAGAAGAGGGTTCGATCTTCGCTTTCTCGGTGCCCTTTCGCCGTGGTGAGAGTGATCGCAGGAGCGTTTCACCAGCGGAAACCGCCGAGATCGCACAATAATGTGCGCGCACCCTGAGCCTCGATCGAGCTGAGGCTACAGGCCGCGCTTTAGATAACGATCGATCGCCGCAACCGTACGATCGATTTCCTCTTCCAGATTGTAGAAGTGCGGCGAGATGCGAAGGCCGGGCCGATCAGCGCCGCCACGGGTGGCAACGGCGATCTTGTCTTTCTGATAGAGCGCGTCTGACAGCTTGCGGATGTCGAGCGATCCCGGCTGGAAGCTCACGACTGCGGCGGATTTCGCGGGATCGCGTGAGGTCCAAAGCTTGATGCCATCCAGCTTCGAGATGCCTTCCATCAGCGACTGGGCAAGCATGCGGCTGCGCTGTTCGACTGCGGCGCGGCCAATCTCGAGCTGGAGGTCCAACGCGGTTTCGAATGCGATGAATACCGCATCATCGCGCTGGCCCATGCCTTCGTGCGTGCGCGAGAGTCCGGTCTGGCCGGTGTACGCGCTATACATCGCAGGCCAGAACATCTCCTGAATGTCCATCCTCACGTAGAGAATACCGACCTCGCGGGCGCCGCACGGCCATTTGTGTGCGCTGCCGCTGTAGAAGTCAGGCTGAATCGCCTGCAGATCGACATTGAGCAAGCCGAATGACTGCGCACCATCGCAGAGCGTGAGCACACCGCGCTCACGCGCAATGCGGCAGAGCTCCGCTGCCGGCATCAGATCGCCGACCGTGCTGGTCAGGTGCGTGAAGGTCAGCACTTTGGTTTGCGGCGTGAGCGCGCGGGTTACGGCGTCGACATAATACTGCGCACCCGGATGCGGATTGGGCTGCTCGAGGATCTTGACCGTGAATCCATGCCGCTTCGCCCGCTCGCGCCATGCCTGATGATTGCTCGGATGGTTGTCGGCGAAGATCACGACTTCATCGCCGGGCTTGAGATCGAGGCCGGCCGAGACCTGGTTGTTGGCTTCACTCGTGTTGCGCGTGAGCAGGATCTCCTCGGGCGTGACGTTCAGGAAGGTCGCGACTTTTCTCCGCAGCGATTCCTTGGACTGGCTGAAGCGTGCGCGGTTCTGCTGCGATGGGTCGCGGTCGACCGCGCGGGTGTTCTCGTACAACGCCTCGATCACGTCGGCAGACGACGGGCACAGGTTGGCCGCGTTCATGGGCGCGAGGCCCCGGGCCAGCACAAAGCGATCGCGAATCGATTTCCAGTCGTCGTAATGAATCGGCGCTGCGAAGGCGCGGTCGACATCGAGGAGCGTCGCGCCAAAACCGGCCAAGGAGCCGAGTGCAAGCGAACGCGTGAAATCGCGACGAGAAAGCGTTGACATGGTCGTGCTCATTCGGAAGGAGGGATCGGCCTAGCATAACCAATGGTGGATTTGGACGCGATGGTGGTGCTGGGGGAGCAGTCCGTCCAGATCAGTCCTTTGTGCTGGGGAGTTGGGAATAAGGATTAGAAAACGAGGATGCTGGGGACCACGGGGTCCGAAGAGCTTGTGTCCAGCTGGCGGTTTGGGAATGGGGAATAGGGAATGGGGAATAGGGAATGGGGAATAAGGAATGGGGAGTCACTGGTCCGGGCGAGGTGGGAGTTTGTGTTGCCTGTTCCTCGGTCGAAAAATGCCGTCGAATCCCGTGACTCCGTATTCCATATTCCCTATTCCATATTCCCCAATTCTCAACTGGCCTAACCCGCACGTCAGTCGATGCCAGACATGCAACAACGCCTATCGGCCGGACGTTTTGCCTTTCCTCGGGCGGCTGCTGGTCGAACGGGACGTGCTCTTTTCCGAGGTCGTCCGGTTTGGTGCGCCCGGCGTGCGCATGCCTTCCGCGTTACGGTTCGGCTCGCTGTTGCGGCTGGACTCGCTTCGACTCCGACTGGATCCACTGTAATTGCGTGAATCCTCGCGTCCTTCCGAATTGACGCTGTCACGGGCAGACGCGTCGATGCGGAGGTTGTTCCGCACGTCGCGCACACCGCGCGCGGACTCGGCGATGTCTTCGGCGAGGCGCTTGGTCTCACGATCCGGTACGGTGCCTTCGAGTATGACCTCGCCGCCCTCACAGCGGACCTCGATGCTGGTCGCATCGATATCGCCATTCTCGGTCAACAGATCACAGACTTCCTCGAACACGCGTTCATCCGAGCGCTGATAGCCACGCGGGCCGCGGCCCGAGTAAGGCCCGTTTTCACGTCCGGCCCGATTCGTTTCACCACGCGTAGTCCAGCCGTATTCGCGACCATAGAAGCCGCCGGTCGAGCCGCGCGGATTGAAGCCGCGCTCGGCCCAGCTGCCGCGGCCATTTCCGGTCTCGGCTTCGCTGCGCTCGCCGGACTGCGCCTCCGTGCGGCCTTCGAAGTCGTCCTCATTCCAATCGGGGTTTGCCTGATACGATTCGTCCGACTCATCGTAGCCAGCACCGACACCGCCGCGATTGAAGCCGGCCCTGCTCATTGTGCCGCTGTTGCCGTAGCCACCGCGAAAACTATCGCGCCAATTCGCTTCGCCCTGGTTTCCGCGTTGCGACTGGCCCGACCCGCTTGCACTCGCGCCCATATTCGGTCGGTTCGCTTTCTGCTGGTTGCGAGTACCGCCTCGGTTCTGACTGCTTTGATTCTTGTTTCTGGTGGGTTTGTTCATGACACCTCCGGGGAAAATGTGGACCTGTCAGAGGTGCAAAACTCCCGCCAGCCAGAACGAACTTCGCTGCGTTTTCGGGGTTCACTTAGCACGCTGTTGGCCGTTTGGGCCAACCGTGCTTTGCCAGCTCGGAAGTCAGAGTCGAGTGAATTAGTGACGCCAGCGATTGATGCAGGGTATTGAAGGGTACTATGAAACGAATGCAACGTTCGATCTTCGCGATGCTGGTGACTGTGCTGGTGGCGTGCGCGGAAGACCCAAGCGGACCGCCCCGGGAAACGCCGCGTGAGTTTACCCTCGCAGAGTCCCAGGTGGCCGATGCCAGCATATCGTTTGGCTTGAAATTGTATCGCGAAGTTGCAGCTGCGGACACGAGTCCGAATCTGATGCTCTCCCCGCTGAGCGCATCCATGGCACTAGGCATGACCATGAACGGTGCGCAAGGTGAAACCTACGAAGCAATGCGCGGCGCACTGAGTTTCGGCACACTCACCGAAGACGAGGTGAATGAAGCCTATCGCGGTCTGATCGCTCAGCTGCTCGCGCGCGACGCCAAAGTCACGTTCCACCTGGCCAACTCGATCTGGCACGAACGTGCGCTGCCAGTGAAGCAGCCATTCCTTGACGCGGCCAGGACCTACTTCGACGCCGAAGTCACCGCCCTCGACTTTGCGGACCCAACCGCGCCGAAAACAATCAGTGGCTGGGCCGAACGCGAGACCGGGGGCCGCATCAAGGATCTGGTCAAGGAGATCGATCCGAGGGAAGTAATGTTCCTGGTGAATGCCGTGTACTTCAAGGCGCCCTGGACCCGGCAGTTCGATCCGCGCGACACGCGCAGCCGCCCGTTCACGCGCAAGGATGGATCCACGGTCAGCACCCCGATGATGACCCAGGACGCCAATTTTCGCTTCGTCGTAAACAACGAGGTGTTCGGCCTCGAGCTCTTTTATGGCGACAGCTCGTTCAGCATGGTGTTGTTGATGCCGACAACCGGCACCGATCTCTCGGTCATCGAGAACAAGCTGACGCCGGCCTGGTTCGACGCTGTGGTTGCTTCAATGCGCCGCGACCGAGCACTGGTCACCATGCCGAAGTTCAAGCTCGAGTACGGCCGAAAGCTGAATGACGAGCTGGAGAACCTCGGTATGGCCATCGCATTCGATTGGGACCGCGCTGATTTCTATCGCATTGCCGATGTTCGGCCGAGGCGGCTGTTCATCTCGCGCGTCGAGCAGAAGACGTTCATCGATGTGAACGAGTCGGGGACCGAAGCCGCGGCCGCGACGTCGGTCGGAATCGCGATTGACTCAGCGCCGCCGCAGATCACGCTCGACCGTCCGTTCCTGTATGCGATTCGCGAGCGGGAAAGCGGTGCCATCCTGTTCATAGGCCGGGTCGGAGACCCGACGTCAAAATAACTCGAGGGAGAGAGCAATGAAGTGTGTGCAACGTTCGAAATACGCAATTCTGCTGGTCTTGCTGTTTGGTTGCGCCAAAGATCCAAGTGGACCGGCGCGAGAGATTCCGCGCGAGTTCACCCAGGCAGAAGCCAGGTTGGCCGACGCCAGCACATCGTTTGGCTTGAAGTTTTATCGCGAAGTTGCAGGTGCCGAGAGCCTTCCGAACCTGATGCTCTCGCCTTTGAGCGCATCCATGGCGCTGGGTATGACCATGAACGGCGCCCAGGGTGAAACCCACGACGCCATGCGCGCAACCCTGGGTTTCGGCACGCTCGCCGAAGCAGAGGTAAATGAAGCGTATCGCGGATTGATTGCGCAGCTGCTCGCGCGGGATCCGAAAGTCACGTTCCACCTGGCCAACTCGATCTGGCATGAACGTACGTTCTCGGTGAAGCAGCCCTTCCTCGACGCGGCGAAGACCTACTTCGACGCGGAAGTCAGCGCACTCGACTTCGCCGATCCGAACGCGCCGAAAACGATCAGTGCCTGGGCCGAACGCGAGACCGGCGGCCGGATCAAGGAGCTGGTCAAGGCGATCGAACCGAACGAAATAATGTTCCTGGTCAACGCCGTGTACTTCAAGGCGCCATGGACGCAGCAGTTCGATCCCAATGCGACGCGGAGCCGGCCGTTCACGCGCAAGGATGGATCCACGGTGAGCACGCCGATGATGAACCACGATGGCCGGTTCCGTTATGTCGAGAACAACGAAGTCATCGGCCTCGAGCTGTTCTACGGCGACAGCTCGTTCAGCATGGTGCTGCTGGCGCCGCCATCGGGCAACAACGTCTCGGTCATCGAGCAGAAGCTGACGCCCACGTGGCTGAATGGCGTCCTCGCGTCGATGCACAACAACCGCGCGATCGTGACCATGCCCAAGTTCAAGCTCGAATACGAGAAGAACCTGAACGATCCGTTGAAAAATCTCGGCATGAGCATCGCCTTCGATCCGGGCCGCGCCGACTTCTATCGCATAGCGGACATCCAGCCCGAGAGACTCTACATCTCGCGCGTCGTGCAGAAAACTTTCATCGACGTGACCGAGTCCGGCACCGAAGCCGCCGCCGCGACCTCGGTCGGCGTCGGCGTGACTTCGCTGCCGCCGCAGATCACACTCGACCGCCCGTTCCTGTATGCGATTCGGGAACGCGAGTCTGGCGCGATACTGTTTATTGGGAGGGTGGGGGATCCGACGGCGAAATAGTTTTTAACGAATCAACGAATTAACGGACGCGAACGACTACGACCA
>JBBDWZ010000243.1:0-14607 GCA_040902615.1 Gemmatimonadota bacterium
CTGGTTCGAGAGAGGGGAAGCCCTGCTCGCCGCTGGCCGCCGGCCCGAAGCGCTCGAGGCATTCCGACGGGTCATTCAGCTGACCACGGATCGGAATACTCAGACCAGTGTCCGTGCCCGCCGCCGGATCCTGGAGCTCGTAATTGGCGGGCCCGGAGGGTAGGCCGATCCACACATTGGCACGCACTTCGCCAACCGCGAAATTGAAACCGGTCCTTCCAGCCGGGTGTATGGAGGCCGACCCCGAATGAACGGCAGAATGAACGGCAGAATGAACGGCAGAATGAACGGTGGATCCTTCGTCAGATTCCTTGCGCTAGCATTGGTCGCTGTCGGCTGCTCCAGTCGCAGCGGCAATCTGGAACAGATGGGAGCCGACCAGCTCTATCAACGCGGCGCCGATGCAATGGAACGCCGCAAATGGTCGGACGCGATTCTCGCGCTCAACAGCTTCTCCCTGCGGTTTCCCACGCATCCTCGGGCGCAGGAAGCCCGCTACCATCTGGGCGAGGCGTACTACAACAAAAAGGAATTCATTACTGCGGCTGGAGAATTCGATCGGCTCGCCAATGATTCTCCGGCTGGCCCATGGGCCGACGATTCGCGCTTCAAGGTTTGTGAATCGTATTACCGTCTATCACCCAAACCACCACTCGACCAGCAGTACACTCGCGGGGCACTGGATCACTGTCTCTCACTCGAGACCTACTATCCAAACAGCGAATACGTGGCGCGCGCACGCGAGCTTGCTGCCGAGCTGGTCAATCGTCTGGCCCTCAAGGAATTCCTGACCGGGGATTTCTACTACAAGCGCGGAGCCTACGATTCCGGGATCATCTACTTCGAAGCGACACTCCGGGATTTTCCGACCAGCAATGCTGCGCCACGTGCCCTGCTTCGGCTGTTCCAGACCTACACCACGCTCGGCTACAAGGAAGAAGCCGACGCCGCCAAGGCCCGTTTGCTCAAGGATTTCCCGCAAAGCGAGCAAGCCCGCTCGCTCCTGGTGACCACGGTCGCCAAATCATTGTGAAGATCGGCATCTTCGGCGGCACCTTCGATCCCCCGCACATTGGCCACTTGATCGCAGCCCAGGATGCAGCCGATGCGCTGCGCCTGGATCGTTTGCTTTTCGTTCCGGCCGGCTCGCCACCACACAAGCGTGAACGCGTGATCACGCCCGCTCCATTGCGTCTCGAGATGCTCCAGGCCGCATTGATCGATGAGCCGCGCTTCCAGGTTTGCGATCTGGAATTGCGTCGTGAGGGTCCATCGTTTACCGCCGATACGTTGCGCGAGTTGAACCGCGTGCATCCTGGTGATGAGCTGTACCTCCTGCTCGGCGCCGATCAGGTACGCGACCTGCCCAGTTGGCATCAGCCCGAGGAAGTTGCCCGTCTCGCCCGCATCGTCCTGATTTCCCGGTCCGGTATTGACGCGGCGCCGAATGTCGAGCCGATGATCTTTTCGACCGTCCGGATCACCCGCATTGACGTATCCGCTAGCGAGATACGTCAGCGAGTGGCCAACCGCCGCTCGATTCGCTATCTGGTACCTCGAGCCGTCGAATCGATCATCTACGAACACGGACTTTACCTGAACGCTTCCGCCACCGGCCTGCGACCCCAGGTTGCGGTCCCGGACGGGGACGCGAAACCCGGGGTAGCAAGCTAGATTTCTTTCGAACTCTAACCATCGTTGCAATGCTCAAAGGGCTGATCTCAAAAGTTTTCGGCAGTCGACACGAGCGCGAAGCCAAGAAGCTGTGGCCGCTGGTGGACGAGATAAACGCGATCGTCGAGGATCTAAAGCTACTTTCAGACGATGCGCTCAAGGCGCAGACCGAGAAGCTGCGCGGCATCGTGAAAGAGCGGACCTCAGAACTGGAAGGCGAACTCGCAGAGCTTCGTCAGACCAAGCGACTGACCGAGGAAGCCGAAGAACGCAATCGGCTTGCACTCGAAATCCAGGATGTCGAGCGTGAGCTGAAGCGTGAGCTACAGGCCGCGCTCGACGACATTCTGCCGGAAGCCTACGCGACGGTGAAGGAAGCCTGCCGCCGGTTGATGGGCAGCCCGATCGTGGTCACGGCTCAGCCCATGACCTGGGAAATGATCCCCTACGACGTACAGCTGATTGGCGGCATGGCGCTGCACCAGGGCAAAGTTGCGGAAATGGCGACCGGTGAAGGCAAGACGCTGGTCGCGACCATGCCGTTGTACCTGAATGCATTGTCCGGCCGCGGCGTACACCTGGTCACGGTAAACACATACCTCGCGCAGCGGGACAGCGAGTGGATGGGCACGGTCTACAAGTATCTCGGACTCACGGTCGACTGTATCGACCTGCACGAGCCGGGTACACCCGAGCGGCGTGCTGCTTATCACGCCGACATTACATACGGTACCAACAACGAATTCGGCTTCGACTACCTACGCGACAACATGGTGCACGCGCTGGAGTATCGCGTGCAGCGTCCGCACAACTTTGCGATCATCGATGAAGTCGACTCGATCCTGATCGATGAGGCGCGTACGCCACTCATTATCAGCGGACCAGTGGGTGAAGAGCAGGCCGACGAGTATCGCCGCTACAATCCCGCGGTGTCGAATCTGTATCGCAAGCAGACCCGCATCGTGAACGAGCTGGTCAGTCAGGCGGAAAAGCACCTCGAGGAAGGCAACGAAGAAGAAGCCGGCCAGAAGCTGCTGGCCGCCAAGCGCGGCGCGCCCAAGCACAAGCGCCTGCTGAAGATGTTTGCCGACAATCCAGCCGTGCAGAAGCTGGTCAATCAGGTTGAAGGCAACCTGATGCGCGACAAGAAGCTGCACGAAGTCGATGAGCACATGCTGTTCGCCATGGATGAAAAGGGCCACAGCATTCACTTGTCGGATATGGGGCTGGATGAGCTGTCGCCCAACGATACGCAGGCGTTCGTGGTACCCGATCTCTCCGAAGCACTGGGCCGGATCGAAAAAGATACGGACATGCCGCTGGAGGAAAGGCGCGAGCGGATCGCGCTGCTCGAGAAGGAGTACGCGGAGAAAAGCGGCAAAATTCACGAAATCCATCAGCTGCTCAAAGCGCACGCGCTCTACAATCGCGATGAGCAGTACATCATCGAAGAGGGCCAGGTCATTATCGTCGACGAGTTCACCGGCCGAAAGATGGTTGGCCGGCGCTGGTCGGATGGTCTGCACCAGGCAGTCGAGGCCAAGGAAGGCGTGGTCGTGCGCGGGGAAACGCAGACCCTGGCCACGATCACGATTCAGAACTACTTCCGCATGTACGACAAGCTCGCGGGCATGACCGGTACGGCCGAGACCGAGGAAGGCGAGTTCCACTCGATCTATGGTCTTGCGGTCATGGTGATCCCGACCAACCGCGATGTCGTGCGCGAAGATCGTCATGACCTCGTGTATCGCACCAAGCGCGAGAAGTACAATGCGATCAACGATGAGATCGAGCGCCTGCACAAGCTGCAACTGCCCGTGCTGGTCGGTACCGTGTCGGTCGATGTATCCGAGACGATGTCGCGCATGCTCAAGCGACGCGGCATTCCGCACAACGTGCTGAACGCGAAGTACCATTTGCAGGAAGCTCAGATCGTTGCAACCGCGGGACAGCCTGGTGCGGTGACCATCGCCACCAACATGGCCGGCCGCGGCACCGACATTAAGCTCGGGCCCGGTGTCACCGACTCGCGCACGATCGCGTGGGCACAGGCCCACGGTCTCGACATCGCGGATTTGGCCAAGGCCGCCGACCCTGCACTTGCATTCGAGCCCGAGAAGATGGGTCCCGACGATGAGATCGAAGTCGGCGGCCTGCACATCATTGGATCCGAGCGGCACGAATCAAGGCGCATCGACCGGCAGCTGCGTGGCCGCGCCGGCCGTCAGGGGGATCCGGGCGCATCGCAGTTCTTCCTTTCGCTCGAAGACGATCTGATGCGGCTGTTCGGCTCGGACCGCATTGCCGGCATCATGGAGAAGATGGGCGCCGAAGAAGGCGAGGTGATCACGCATCCGCTGGTGACCCGGTCGATCGGCAGCGCGCAAAAGCGGGTCGAGCTGCAGAACTTCGAAGCGCGCAAGCGGCTGCTCGAGTACGACGATGTGATGAACCAGCAGCGCGAAGTCATTTATGACATGCGGCTGTTCGCACTCGAAGGCGGCGAGGACCTGAAGGGCGAAGTCTGGGACATGATCGATCATTCGGTGAAAGGCACGGTCACCGAATACCTGCCGCCGGACGCGCACGCCGACGAATGGGATCTGGCCGGACTGCGCAATCGCATTGTGCTCGACCATTTCCTGGTGATCCATGAGCTGCCGCAGGAAAACGGCGCGGAGCACGACTTCGATTCGGTGGATGACGTTCAGGTCCTGGTGCTGCAGAAGGTACGCGAGGCGTTCAAGCGAAAGCTCGAAACCTTCGCCGATCACCAGGAACGCATCATGTCCTGGGTTCTGCTCGGAGTCATTGACGAGAAGTGGCGTGACCACCTCTATGACCTGGACCATCTGAAAGCTTCGATCGGCTTCCGCAGCTGGGGTCAAAAGGACCCGCTCATCGAGTACAAGCAGGAAGCCTACTCGATGTTCGTCGACATGATGACCGACCTGCGCAAGACGGTCGCGTCTCTCGCCTTCCGCGCACAGATCGCGGTGCCCCAGCCGCCACCGCCGCCCCGGCGGCTCGTCCTCAGCGGTCCGACCGAAACGCCCGACACCGGACCGATGCGGGCGCAGCCCGCCCCGCAACCGGTCGACGACAAATCGGATTCGCTCGATGCCGCCTTCGGCGGGATTCGGCAAATGTCAGCGCAGCGTCGGCCAGCCGAAGACCTGGCCAGCTTGAATACCAACCGCGGGGAAGCTGCGCCGCAGCAAAAACCGGCATCGGCCGAGCCCAAGGTCGGGCGCAATGACCCGTGTCCCTGCGGATCGGGCAAAAAATACAAGAAATGCCACGGGGTAGGGTTGGTCTGACGAAAACACCCGTTAAATAGGCCGGTCTCTATAGGGCGTGTGGCCGGGAGACCGGGAACCGGATTGCGGGAGTCCAGGCTCGCGGGGGTCGGGAATCGTCGTTCGGTGAGCGGGAGCAGGAGCGGGCGGGACCCGGGTTCGCATCCCGTTGACCCGAACGCCCGCCCGCTCCTGCTCCCGCTCCTATGCTCCCGCTCCCGAGCACCGGCTCCCGAAGGCCGAAAACCCGGGAAACCGGACCCCCGGAAGTTTGCCAGTGATCACAAAACCGCTCCCTATTCTTGCTGGTGGGAGCCCGAGTACTACAGTGAATAGGTATGGCATACATCGCTGGCCATTGCGCGAGCGGCCACGCGAGAGGTTACAGGATTCCGGGCCCGCGGCTCTATCCAATCGAGAACTCCTGGCTATCCTGATTGGCAGCGGTATGGAAGGGCGCTCCGCCGTCGATGTAGCGGGCGATTTGCTGGACACGATGGGTGGTTCCCTCCGCCGGCTTGCCGGGTCAGAGCGGGCCGACATGACCCGTGTGCCCGGCATTGGCCCGGCGGTTGCGGCTCGGTTGACCGCGGCACTCGAGTTGGGCCGACGCCTTGCCCGGGAGGGTCCCCTCCAGCGCGAGCGAATCCACGGGCCCAAAGACGTGTACGAACGATGTGCCCCCTCCCTGCGTGACCTGCCGCAGGAAGAGTTTCACGTTCTGTTGGTGAATACGCAGAACGCGCTGTTGCGCGAGCTGGTCATCACACGCGGTACCCTGGACACCTCCGTGGTGCATCCGCGAGAAGTGTTTCGGGCCGCGATTGCGGAAAGCGCGGCGGCCGTGATCCTGGTGCACAATCATCCGTCGGGAGACCCGGTGCCATCGCCGGAGGACCGCGCCGTTACCAGCCAGCTGGCCGATGCCGGACGCTTGATCGGAATCCCGGTACTGGATCATATCGTAGTCGGCGATTCGAGTTACGTATCGTTTGTCGAAAGCGGGTTGCTCAATCCAGAGTGAGTGATGTCCACGGTTGCTGCTGAAACGCTAAACGCGCCCCTGCGCGATCTGCCGCCCAGGCTGCGTGAGTCGATCGAGCCGCATGCACAACGGTTCGACGTCGACCTGATCGCGCGCGCCTATTGGTTGAGCGAGAAGGCGCATCGCGGACAAAAGCGGGCATCCGGCGAGGAGTACATCGCGCACTGCGTCGAAGTGGCCAAGATCCTGGCCGACCTGCACCTCGACACGACTTCGGTAGCGTCCGGCCTGGTGCACGACGTGGTCGAGGACACGCTGATCAGCCTGTCCGAGGTGCGTGAGGTGCTGGGTGAGGAAATCGCCAACATCGTCGACGGCGTGACCAAGATCGGTAAAGTGCAATTCCGCAGTAACACCGAGCAGCAGGTCGAGAACTATCGCAAGCTGCTGCTCTCGATGGCGCAGGATGCGCGTGTCATCCTGATCAAGCTGGCCGATCGCGTGCACAACATGCGTACGCTCGAGCACCTGCGCGCGGACAAGCGCCGGCGTATCGCCCTCGAGACCCGTGAGATCTACGCGCCGCTGGCACACCGCCTGGGCATGGCCCGCATCCGCTGGGAGCTCGAAGACCTCACCTTCAAGCATCTCGAGCCTGAGGCCTATCGCGACCTGGCCAAGAAGGTGGCGGATCGTCGCATTGAGCGGGAAGGCAATGTCGAGGCGGTGCGTGGACCACTCGAGGAGGAACTGCGCAAGGCCGGCATCCCGTGTGAGGTTTACGGCCGGCCGAAACACCTGTGGTCGATCCACCGCAAGATGGTGCAGCGCGGCAAGCCGTACGAAGAGATCTACGATCTCATGGCGATTCGTGTAGTCACCGACAACGTGGCCAACTGTTACCATGCGCTCGGCGTGATTCACAACCGCTGGACACCGCTGCAGGAGCGCTTCCACGATTACATCGCCACACCCAAATCCAATATGTACCGGTCACTGCACACGACCATTTTCGGGCAGCGCGGCCGGTTGTACGAGATCCAGATCCGTACGCACGAGATGCATCGCACGGCGGAATACGGTATCGCCGCGCACTGGCGCTACAAGGATGGCGATACCGGTCAGCCAAACGAGGTCGATGAGAAGCTCTCCTGGTTCCGGCAGGTGCTCGAGTGGCAGCAGGACACGCGCGAGCCGGAGGAATTCATGGAGTTCCTCCGCATCGACCTGTTCCAGGATGAGATCTTCGTGTTCACGCCGAAGGGCGACGTCAAGCAGCTGCCCAAGACCTCGACCCCGATCGATTTTGCTTTTGCGGTGCACACGGAGGTCGGCTTGCGCTGCGCGGGCGCGCGCGTGAATGGCCGCATTGCGCCGCTCTCGCGCGAGCTCAAGAATGGCGACACCGTGGAAGTCATCACGGATCCGCGGCACCGGCCGTCGCGCGACTGGCTGGCCTTCGTGAAGACCGCACGTGCCCGCCAGAAGATCCGGCAGTGGATCAAGCAGGAGGAGTCACAGTCGTCGATCACGCTCGGGCGCGACCTGCTGGATCGCGAGCTCAGGAAGACGCGCAAGGTCAAGCCGACCGAGGCCGATATGACCCGCGCGGCCGAATCGCTGGGCCTGGCCACATTCGAGAACGTGCTGTCCGCGCTGGGCCGCGGTGAGCTCGGGCCCTCCGCGATTCTGAAAGAGCTGTACCCGAGTGATGAAGTAACGCCGCCGCGCCCGCCCACCGCTCTCGAGCGCCTGGTCGAGCGGATGCGGGGCTCGGGCAAGGGCGTACGCATCCAGGGCCTCGAGAACATGATGGTGCGCTACTCGGCGTGCTGTCAGCCGGTACCCGGCGATGAAGTGATCGGCTACATCACACGCGGCCGCGGCATCTCTATCCATCGCATCGATTGTCCCAACATCCTGAACCTCGGCGAGCACCCCGAACGCCGGGTCGAGATCGAGTGGGAAGCCGAGACCGGAGAACGGTTCTATGTCCGTCTGGTCGTGGAAGGAGATGACCGGCGTGGCCTGCTCTCCGACATTGCCACTGCTATCAGCGATACCGGCACCAACATCCAGTCCGCCGAAATCAAGTCGGTCGAGGGAGGCATGACCGGTAACTTTGCGGTCGAGGTACAAGATTTGACGCATCTCAAGAAAGTGATGAAAGGGATCCGCCGCGTGAAGGGCGTGCTTTCGGTCGAGCGCAAGGAGCATTTCGCCGAGCTGGACACCGAATAGCGGAAAACGTCGTAGCAGCGCTGGAGTCAACGATATGAGAAGGACCGCCGTCCACCTCCCTTCGACTTGCCCTTCAGCAGCACCGCATGCTTGGCCATCTAGCTGACGGCGTTGCCCGGATGGTTGGAAAAATTCGGCCGCGCCTCAATCATCAGACAACCAATGGTCTCGTGAAGGTAAACGTCGGCGCCGGCCTCACCGTCGCGCCCGGCTGGATCAATGTCGACGGCAATATTCACTCAATGCTCGCATCGGCACCCACCTCGGTCCTGCACGTCCTGTATCGTTTGTCGAACACCGTGCACTGGCTCGAGCGCGATGAGTATGTTCGGCGTCTGCGCAATCACGCTTTCATCCACTATGATCTCGAGCGCGGACTGCCGCTGGCCGATGCGGCCGCAGACTTTGTGTACTCATCGCACGTACTCGAGCATTTCTATCTGGCAGATGCGCGTCGACTGGTTGCCGAGATGCTCAGGATTCTCAAACCCGGCGGCACCTTGCGTTTGTGCGTGCCGGACCTCGAACACGCCATGCGATTGTATCAGAACGGTAATCGACGGGACGCGCTCGAGTATTTTTTCACCAACGACCGCGCTCCGTATTTCCGGCAGCACCGCTACATGTACGATTTCGAGCTCATTGCCGGCCTGCTGCGGGACGCCGGGTTCAGCTCGGTTACCCGCTACTCGTACCAGCACGGCCGTGTGCCGGATCTCGAGCTCCTCGATAACCGTTCGGATGAGACGCTCTACGTCGAGGCGACGCGATAACCGCTCGGCGGCCGTGACCCACTTGTGTATCTGCCGCCTGATCGGCACTCAAGCGGACCGTGAAGCAGCCCCACGAACCTGGAGCCTGATTGATGCTTGGCATGCTGGCTGATGGATCTGCCAGATTTATCGGACGAGTTCGGCCACGACCACGTCTTCCGCGCTCATCTCAACCGCTGAAAGTCAATGTGGGTTCGGGTCTCGGCGTAGCACCTGGCTGGATTCACATTGACGGTAACATACATGTATTGATGGCCGGTGCACCGCGCCCGGTGCTCGCCGCTCTTCATCGGCACGCGTCAAATGTGCGACAGTGGCTGCCCCGCGATGAATACGTAAGCCGCCTGCGCTCACACACGTTCCTGCACTACGACCTGGAGCGCGGATTGCCGTTGCCCAGCAACGCAGTCACCTATGTCTACTGCTCGCACGTACTCGAGCATTTCTACGCCGCTGACGCCCGCCGGCTCGCCGCCGAGATGTACCGCGTATTGCAGACTGGCGGAACCGCGCGGCTTTGCGTCCCGGACCTGGAGCACGCCGTGCGCCTGTATCAACAAGGAGATCGTCACCGTGCCCTGGAGTACTTCTTCACACCGACCCGCGCTCCGCATTTGTCAGAGCACCGGTACATGTATGATTTCGAGTTGATGCGCGAGCTGCTTCGCGAGACCGGCTTCAAGACAGTCGAGCGGCGGGCCTACCGCGAAGGGCGAGTCCCGGACCTGGAGATCCTGGACAATCGGCCGGAAGAAACGCTTTACGTCGAAGCCACGAAATAGCTTTGACCACAAGGGCCACCGGGCCCATGGAACCAATCCAAACGCTGTCAATCCGTTACATCAAAGAATTAGCGGACGTGCCGGAGAATCGAAGACGCCCGAGCATCGCTCCGTGGTCCCTGTGATCCCCGTGGTGCACCCAGGAACTTGCGGTTCTCCGGCCGGATTCGTATTTCAATAGCATGTCATACTCGATCGTCTCAGCCACCTGTGTTCCGTGCACCTGCGCGTGTATGTGCGCGTGTCCGGCTCTCCGCGCGAGAGAGGTCGCTGGTTGTCTATGCATGCCTGACGGCTAGACGATCGAGGTAGCCGAGAACCAGCGAACCGGGCCTCCTCTCTCACGAGAGGGGGCCTTTTTCGTTGTGTGCCCGGCATGGGCGATGGCCTGGGGTTGAAAGTCCTCCGAGGAGTGGGTCGTAACGACTCAAGCGAACCGCAAGGCTGCGAGCGTGAGCGGACAGCTGAAAGAAGCGGCTAGCGAATCCGCGAGTCGACGAACGGAAATGGATAGAGGCACTGACGAGCAGGGCGAGCGGGCAATGAGCCGCGAAGCTCTCACGACCAAGGCTCAACGGTGTAGATCCGGCGATTGCGTGGAGACAGTATGTTCGTCCTGAATCGGTCATTACCAATTCAGGACGAAACACTCAGTCGCAAGCCGAATGTCACTGAAGCCCCAAACCACAGCTGATTCGTGCAGCCATCCACGGCAGAGGAGTGGGTATCGACGTCCGTATATACGTTTTCGAGGTGGAAGCCCTGATACCCGGACATGGAGGAAGCGTGTTTTTTATCTGACTTCCAGCAACGTCGATCCAGAAGTCTGAGCTGTTACCGCTGGGAGCCCCTTGGGCCGCAGGCATGGTCGTCGGCGTGGCGAGAACACGAATGTGGCTGCGAGCAGCGACCGAACCACCAACCATCTGCTGCTCATAATGACTCTTGTGGAGGTTGGTGTGCCGTCACAGGTGTCCAACTTGGAGTATGCGGTCGCACCGTCCGCTCTGCAAGCCACGTAAACCCTGCGTGAATTCGCGAGAACCCCTGGAAATCGGCGGCGGAGTTACACGGTGCGGCGCCATTGCGAAGGGTGGGCGGGACCAGTATTTTCCGGGGGATCCCCCGGAATGGCAGGTGGCGGTGATTTCCGACAACGAGACTGACCTGGCCTTCCACTATCAGCGTTATCGAGCTTGGCTGGTCGACATCGCGCAGCATTATGTCCATGACAGAGATTTGGCAGAGGATTCCGTGCAAACGGTTTTTATGAAACTGCTGAGAAACGGGGAATCGCCGAGGGCGATACATCATTACCTAGTTCGAGCCGTGCGGAACGAGTGTAATCGCAGCCAGTGCCGCGACAGGAAACGGCGAGAGCGCGAGATTCGCGCGAGAACTGATGGAGTGGCGTCGCTCGACATGGCCGAGGGTCAGGAAACGACGACGAATCGTTCCATTGAAGAAGTTCTGACGCTTCTTCCGAGGCGGTGCGCCGACGTGGTTCGTTTGCGCACCGAAGGGCTATCGTACGAAACTATTGGGGAAACGCTTGGGGTTTCCGTCAATACGGTTGATGCCCAGATCCAGCGGGCAAAGAAAATCGCCGGCACGCATTTTCAACGGCAGTCGCAGAGCACGAGCACCGCGTGAATCGCAGCAAAAGCAAGCGCTGCCCGTTTTCATTCAACGAGAGCCAACCGGAGCGGTTGGCTCTCACTTTGAGTTTCCCGCGGCGGATGTTTGACCGTGTCAGACATGCCTTGCAGAGATCGCAGCGAGAACGAACGCGACGTGCTCAGTTGCGACCGGAATGTGCGCGATGAGGCCGCCGCCACAGCCAACGACTTGGAGCGCTTGACGGTCTGCGTTGTAAACTACGTCGTAACGAGTGGCCATCGCGTATCTGGCCATTTGGTTCTTGAGTGCTGACTCGACGTCGAATGAGACAGGTCCCTCAGGTCCGCACCCGGCATGGGCACTCGAGCACCCTCCAGTCGCCCATACACCATGACATCCGTACTCCTGGCCCGATCCACAGGCGTATTCGAGAACGCAGTTGCTGCAGAATTTGTGTCGCCAGAAATCGGTGTCTGTCTCGCAGTGGCACGACAATGGATCGGCCGTCAGAGGCGTGGCCAACACCCCTACCATACTCAACCCGGCCAGGGCTGCTAGTGTTGAGAGTTTCATACTTACCTGCCTTTCTGGAAGGAGGATTTGTAAGCAGTGAGGTAGACTCGGCCATCCTCACCCTCGAAACGAGCGTAGATCAATCCATCGCCCACGCCCGAGAAGAGCATTTCGTCATACTGCTGTCCGCCCAATCTCCGTTTGGCAATTGGATCGACTACTTCGATCCGCCAGTCGAACGCACGTTGCAGAAGGTCCATGGTGATGAGACGTTCGCGTTGCGTATCGTCGGCTTGCCAGTTGATGTCTTTGACCCGAATGATTAGCCAGACCAGCCCGTCCTCGCTCTCTCGTATGGAAACGATGCGCGGTTCGGGCGGCTCGGCAAGAAAATTTCCCATCCACTGGTTTGGCGGAAACCAGCGCACGTCAACGCGGATGGTGTCAATGCGGCTTAAAGCGGAGTCAAAATGGAGGATCTCGTAGCGATTTGGGACGGCGGCCCAGAGACCGCCGTCCCGAGCCGGGCCAATCGGCCGAACCCCATCGAGTTCGTGTTGCCTGTAGATTCCGACATCACCAAAAGAAGCAATGATATCGCCTTGCGCGTTCAACTCGTGAATTGGTTTGCCGATCAATTCGGGCGACCGAATATCGGCTTGAGCAAACAGACGCCGCTGTGATGAGGCCAATCCCCGCGTTGCCGCCGGGAGCGGGTGTATTCGAATTGCGCGCCCTTCCGTATCAATCAGGGTTCGCCTTGCTTGTGCAATGTCGATCACGCTGACCGTGTCGCCTGACGTAAGGGCTACCTTCAGCCAATCACTGAATTCGCCGGGGCCGGTGCCCCGAACTCCAGCGGTCCGGATGAAGCTGCCCACGGCGGAATAAGCTGCGAGAAGGCCGGGATGATCAGTCGGTGCGACCCAGAACGTGCTGTCAGCAGCTCGTACGGCTTCGCTTTCATACACTGGCGAAACGGAGTCGAACGGGCTGCCGAGACGCGCGAGTGGTTTGAGCTGAATAACGCAGTTCGGACAGCCGCCGTCGGGATCAGAACGCAGCACGGTCCGTTCGCGCGAAGAGTCGCATGCGATGAGGTTTACCCAAAACGCCATCGACGCAAACGCTTTCAAGGAGGGGATGGCCCTGAGAACGTTTGCCGTCAACGGAGTATGCGCTGCGAAGCGTGCGAATTCAGTTGCAACAAAAGAAGTGATCTCAGCCACGCTTGTTTCAGGTCTTACCATATGACCTAACTGCTTCCCGGAATCCCTAACAGGAAGCGCGGCGACGGACGGGGTGCTCCACAGGCTGCATATCCGACGCGGACACCGGCCCCGTGTCGAGGTTCGGGTGATGCGCTCTGCGGACGCCGTAAACCCGGCGTGAACACCTGGTTTTTGGGCGGCCAGGCGCCTCCCGGAACTTGCGTTTCGGGCCGCGGGTTCGTATTTCAATGACCGTGTCCAAGGCAATGACCTCCGCCACCTGCGCGTGTATGTGCGCGTGTCCGGCTCTCCCCGCGAGAGAGGTGGCTGGTTGTCTATGCATGCCTGACGGCTAGACGATCGAGGTAGCTGAGAAACAGCGAACCCGGGCCTCCTCTCTCACGAGAGGGGGCCTTTTTTCGTTTCCCCCAACCCAGGCTGGTATGAGCAAACTCGACGTCGTACAGGCGGTCGCCATCTCGGGCAGTCCAGCGCGCAACTCGAAATCGCGCACACTGCTCACCCGCGCGGTAGAGCTGCTGGCGATCGAAGGTGTGGACACGATCGTCCTGGATCTGGCCACGCTCCCGGCAGATGGACTGCTCGGCCGCTCCGCTGTACCGGCGATCGCCGCTGCGATCAGCAGTATCGCCGAGACGGACATCATTGTGGCCGCCACACCGGTCTATCGCGCTACCTACAGCGGCCTGCTCAAGGTGTTCTTCGACCTGCTGCCACCATCGGCGTTGGTTGGCAAGGTGGGCATCCCGATCGCGACCGGCGGGTCGGCCAGTCATCAACTGGTGCTCGATCATGGATTGCGACCGCTGTTCGCCAGCCTGGGCGCGCTGGTCATCCCGTCGGCGACCTACGCCACCGATGCGCAATTCACGACCGACGGGCCGGACCCGCTGCTGATCGAGCGGCTGCAGCGCGCGGTCAACGAAGCAGTCAGCCTGGCCCGATCCACCACTCGAATTCTTTCTCCCATCACGTGAACCGGAGCCTTCACATGTCGACGTTTCAACGTCCCATCGCGATCTATTACGAGCACCCCGACTGGTTTCGTCCACTCTTCAGCGAGCTGCAGCGTCGCAATCTTCCTTATGTCGAGCTGCCGATTGGATCGCATGCCTATGATCCAGCCGATGCCGATACGCCGTACTCGCTGGTGTTCAACCGCATGAGTCCATCGGCCTACCTGCGCGGGCATGGCGATGCGGTGTTCTACACCCAGCAGTATCTCGAGCATCTGGAGCGTAATCACGTGCGCGTTGTGAATGGCGCGGATGCCTGGCGCACCGAGATCTCGAAGGCGTACCAGCTCTCGCTGTTGCGCGCGCTGCGCCTGCCGTACCCACGCGCGCGTGTGATCCACCGGCCGGAAGCGGCCAGCGCGGCGGCGCAGGGGCTGCGCTTTCCGATCGTCGTGAAGCCGAACATCGGTGGCAGCGGTGCCGGCATCCGGCGCTTCGAAACGCCTGAGGCGCTGGCCGAGTCGATACCCAC
>JBBDWZ010000244.1:0-14606 GCA_040902615.1 Gemmatimonadota bacterium
GGATTAACGGACGAGCACGAGCACGACCACGAGTACGATTGACGATTACGGGCTCTAGACTTTGCTGGGCTGCAATACAACTCCGCAGTGTCTGGCGCCCGTAATCGTCAATCGTACTCGTGGTCGTGCTCGTGCTCGTTCGTTAATCCGTTACTTTAGTGTCCGGGAACTTTCCCCAGGCCACACTACCTACCAATCACGCCAGTCCGTTCAAAATCGAATTTGAGTTTGCAGTTGGCTCGCCCGCACTCCGACGCGAAGGCGAAGTATGAACCTGCTGCCGCTGCTGTTACTCCTGCAGATACCTGGGGTCCGGGTCACGGCAACCGCGGCCGACACTGCGTTTGCGCAGCAGGCTCTCACTCGCGGGCTATTCGAGCTGGAGCAGATCGGCCTGCGGCGCGGCGGCAGTGAGCTCGACTCGAGATACGTCGATCAGCTTTCCGCATGGGGCATGAACGAGCTGGCGTGGAATCGCGCGGTTCACTTCGACACCCTTCGCGACCGCTCCAGTTTCTACCTGCTGGCCCGGACAGTTTCGAAGCTCGACTCGACCGCGCTGCAGCGCAGATTGGCATCACTGCCGCCGGACCTGCGTGAACCAGTGCTGGCCGCGGTTGCTGCTTATGTGGCGTATACCAGACCGGACCTCGCCACGCGACTGGCCGGGCAGATTGCAAGTCCGATCCATCGGTCGTCGTTTCTCCGGAGCTACTACCGATCGCAGCTATCCAGGCGCGATAGCGCGGGCGCGCGCGCCTCGCTGCGTACCGCCATCGCACTGTTGCGAGATCAGCAGCCGACGCGCGAGCTGCGGGCGCAGATTCCGCACTTGCTGTTGGAGCTGCGTCGCCTGGGCGAGCCGATACCGGTCGCGGAGCTGATTCGCTCGCAAATGGAGATCTACCCGAACGGGCCGTGGGCACGGATCACGGTCGCCTCCGAGCTGCGCCGAGCGGGCGAAATCGCAGAGGCCAGACTACTCGCCGATTCGGCTCTGCTCATGGTGGCGGCGGACACTGGTCGGGTCGCGCAGAACGCTCGCGCTTCTGCATTGGAACTGCGGAGTAATGCGGGTGATTCAGCGCAGGCGCGGCTGATCCGCGACTCGTTGAATGCAACGACGCCGGATCAGAGTTTTCGAACCCAGCAGGCTCGCAACAATGCAATCCGCGCATTGAGTCAAGCCGTCTACCGCAATGACAGTGGAGTGTGGACCCAGGCTTTGCGCAACGCGCTGGCACTGGATGACTCCGTCGTCACGCTGCTGCGCGCTGCAAGCGACACGCAGAGGCGCCTCGAGAGCACGTTCAGCCCGTACAGCGGAGTAGAGAGCAAAGATTCCGTTTTCCGGTTCGCGGACCAGGCATTCGAGCTGCTATGGCGCGAGAGTGCGCGATTGCCCGCAGTTGCTCGAGACAGCGTTCGCGTCGGTATTATCGCAATCCAGGCACCGCGCAACGCGCGTGCTGCGTTGGGCTCGGCGGATTCACTGCGCACGCCTCGTATGCGCGATCGTGCGCTTGCCCACGGGCTCAGATGGTTGGCGCGGGTGGATGCGGATGATGCCGCTACGCGCGCCGCGCCGATCCGTGATGCCGATGCGCGCAATCTGGTCTACCTCGAACTCACGACCCGCGCGCTCGGCGGTGGTCGCCTGGCGGCGGCATCGACTCTGGCCAACCGCACCGCGCATGGCACATCGCGTTTGCGAGCGCAGCTGATGGTGGCTGCCGCCGAACTTGACGCCGGCCGCACACAGGCTGCTCGAGACCGGCTCATCGCGAGCCTGCCCATGCTCGATCCGGTGCGCCAATGCGGCGGCTGTGTTCAGGTGGTGACGCCCGGCCGACCGCTGCCGGTAGCGGAAGGAATGGAAGCAGGGTTGATCGATGATTTCATCAAGCAGATCTACCGGATGGATCGTCGTGCAGAACTTCATCGCTGGGCGACACAACAGAGCACGGCCTTGAAAAGAGCCAACGCCTGGCTGGTCGTGGCAGAGGGCCTCGGCTACGCGCGGCTGGGTCGTCGCCCATCGTATCCAGTTTACTGAGCGCTTCGGCTCCGCGAGAAGGAGCTCGGGTCGCCGGATCAACCCGGAGCAGGGCCAATTCGCTGGCATCTCGCGCCAACGGTCATCTTGGAGGTCGACCTCGAAAGGCCAAGAGGCCAAACCGCGAAAGGCCAAGAGGCCAAACCGCTCGCAAGAATTGCGGCGCCACAACTGGCGCTGACCCGGACCGGCAGCCGCCGCAACTTGTCGGGTCGCGTATCGTTTCCTTCCAGATCGTACGGGGCAGTTACGGAGCGACGTCGCTGGACGGACTCGGCTTCATTGTGCTGGGCCTGACGCCTGAGGCAATGGGCAAAGGGAATTGGTCGGTTGGTGTAGTCGTCGACGCGCGCGCCAGTGACGCCCAGCGCGATGCGATTGCGGCGATCGCCAGCGGAAGCACGGGCGGCCCAATGGCCGCGCTGGGTCCGCTGGTTGGAACTTTTCTCGGCGTGGAATCGGCGCCGATCCAATTCGATCGGAAGGGCGCCGGCTGGTCAGTCAAAGCAGCAGACCTGGTCGACATGGCAGCACAGCCCGCCATGGGCATCGATCCAAACGCCACTGAACCGCTTTATCTCGACAACACCGGGCATCCTGCAGCCAATCGTTTTGCGCTCGCTCGTGCCATGCACAGCCACGTGGCGGCGCTGGGTCTGAGTTGGGATGATCAAAGCGGAAAGAACAACGGTCAGTACGCGCCGTTTGCCTGGCGTAGTGCCTAGCCCCTCTTCGGTCGCGGTTGCTGGCCGCCGCGATCGGGTCGTCGTCATTGGCAGCATCATTCTCATCGTAGCCCTCGCCTGGGCATATCTGCTCCAGTTCGACCATCGAATGTCGTCGGCCGTCGACTCTGACCCGATGGCGGCCATGGGCATGGTGATGGATCGGCCCTGGTCCGCGCGCGATGTACTCTTCACGTTCGCAATGTGGGCGGTCATGATGGCGGCGATGATGGCCCCGGCCGCGACCCCGGTACTGCAGCTGATTGCCGGCGCGCAGGCGCAACGCGCGCCCGGCGCGGTCTCGCCGGTCGTACTGGGCTTCGGCCTCGGGTACGCGACCGTGTGGGTTGGATTCAGCGCCGGCGCTACGATCGCACAATGGCTGCTGCGTCAGGCAGCGTTGTTGTCAGGAACGCTCGCGATGTCCAGCCCGTGGCTGGCGGGTGTAATTCTCATCGGCGCGGGCGCATATCAGCTGACTCCGCTCAAAGGCGGCTGCCTGCGCCATTGCCAGAGCCCGCTTGGCTTCATCATGAGCCATTGGCGTGATGGCGCCGGCGGCGCGTACCGCATGGGTTTACAACATGGTATCTACTGCCTCGGTTGCTGTTGGGCGTTGATGGCCGTGCTTTTCGTCGTAGGTGTGATGAACCTGGTCTGGATCGCAGTGCTGACCGTGTTTGTTTTCCTCGAGAAGCTCGGACCGAAAGGCGGATCGCTGGCTCGATTCGGCGGTGCGCTCCTGATCGGCTGGGGTGTGGTCGTGCTGACTGGCGCCGCCTGATTCGGGACACCCCTTGATATCATGTCCGACCCGTTGATCGAGAGTGTCTGGACTTCAACTGCGTTCACCCTCGGCGTTGCGCTACTCCTCGCGCAGTGCCTCGGTGGGCTGAACTGCGAGGCCGCGCCGCGCGGGACCGAGCGAGGCGATAAGGCCGACCGTTGTCATCAGCGCTGCGACCAGTAGCAGGACGGGGAAATTGCCGTCGCGGACAGGTCCCTTTCCACTGAGACGTTCCAGTGCGATCGTGCCGATCAAACCGAACAGAATGCCGGCAGTGATTTGCGCGCTCGCACGCGCGAAGATGCTGGTCAGCAGCTGTCGCGCGTCGGCGCCGAGTGCCGAGCGGATTCCGATCTCGCGGCGCCGCCGGGCCACCGTGAACGACATCATCGCATAAATACCGGCCGCGGAGAGCAGCAGCACACTTACGGTCAGCACCGTTGTTCCGATTGCGATGTAGCGCGGGAACAACTTCCCTTGCCTGTACATATCTGCCTGGCTCATTAGTTCGTCGAGCTGGAGCGCCGGATCGACAGCCGCAGCGATTTCCCGAAGGCGCGGCGCGAAGCTGATGGCTGGTTCCACGCGTACGCGGATGGCGAGGCTGATGGGTGCCGACAGCTGCGCGATGTCGGCGAGCAGATAGATCCGGCCCCCGAATTCAGGTTCGTATCCGTCGGCCTTGAAATCATCGACCACACCAACGATCTCGAGCCACGGTGCGGCTTCGACGTCTCCCGCGTCATTGGCTTCACGCGGGATGCGAAGTTGACGACCGAGCACGCTGCTGTTGCCGAATTTATCCTCTGCGAAGAGTTCGTTGACGATGACTGCAGTCGCACCGGGGTGCGCGTCCGCCTCGGTGAAGGCTCGCCCGGCCAGGATCGGCATGCCATAGAGCGCGAAGAAATGTGCGTCGACGCGTTGGATCCGTTCCGTACCCAGGGCTATGTTACGCTGGTCTGCGCCAGGTGACGCCATGCCAGTGACCTGGGCCCGCTCGTAGCTGCCGACCATGGTCACGCCGGCCACTGCCGGATCGCTCTCGAGCCGGCGAATCAGCTCAGCCGCACGCGTGCGGAAGCGCTGCTCCATCACACTCCGGCCAACCGCGCTGGTGTCCGACAGGTCTGCACGATCCATCGCAAGCGATGCTTCCAGAAACTCTTCGAACCGGTATTCAGGATCAACCGCAGCCATTGCGATCGCATCTTCGGTGATGTGCACGGCGAAAGGGAGCACCGCAACCGCAACCGCTACCTGCGCAATGATCAGCGCAGTCCACGCGCGACCCAGCTGCATGCGCGTCCCGCCGCGTCCCGAGAGTTGCTGCAGATTGGTCTGCACGCGACGTCCAGTTGCCTTGAGTGCGGGCAGCACGCCCACGATCAGAGCGCCGACGATCGCGAGTGCGAGCGCGTAGGTGATGACCGCGGGGGAGAGTCCCAGGTCCACCCAGAAGGGCAGCCCGAACCGGCGCTGATGCAGCTCCTGCTGAGCCAGCTCCTGCAGCTTCGCCAGTGCAACGCCTGCGATGGTGAGCCCGGCCAGCGCTGCGGTCAACGAGAGGACCAGCGCCTCGGCCAACAGCTGGGTCACCACTCGCGCGCGGCTCGCACCCAGTGCGGTCCGCACGGCGATCTCGCCCACGCGGGTTGCCGTGCGCGCGTACACCAGGATCGCAACGTTCACCGCAACGACGACCAGCAGCAGACTGAGGAAGAGCCGGAACAAGTACCCAAACGTCCAGATCGCTCCCGGGGTGTCCAGGTCGAAGAATGCGCGCGTGTAATGGATGACTCGCGGGCGCAGGCGCTGGTGCGTGTCGGGATACGCCGCCGCCATGCGCGTGCCAATGTTGTTGAACTCGGCCTGCGCGCTCTCGAAGGTTGCACCTTCCACCAGGCGCGCGGCGATCGTGAGCGAAACCGCATCATCCTGCGCGCGCTCCGCCTGGCCGAAGACCAGCGGGATCCAGTAGCCATCGTTGACCGGAAAGCGGAATCCTTCCGGCATCACGCCCACGATCGTGTATTGATCGGTGCCGAGGCCAACGCGCCGGCCGACGATGGCTGGATCCGCCGCGAAGCGCTGCTGCCACTCCTCGTAGCCGATCACGAGCACGCGCGCGTCGTCCCGCTCGTCCTCCTCGAGCAGCGGCCGCCCCAAAACCGGAGCCGTCCGCGCGAGACTGAAACCCGACGCGGTCATGCGAACCACGCGAACCAACTCCACGCCCTCGCCTGGCACCTGCAGGTTCCTGCGAGTCGTGGTGAATGCGGCCACGTCCTCCACTGACTTCAGCCCATCCCGCCACGCCGTAAAGTCACGCAGCGATGCGCGGTTCTGACCCGGCTCCGTGATGATCGCGTTCCGTAGCGCGACGACGCGGTCACCATCCGGCAGCGGAACCGTGGTCTCCATCATCGACTCGATCAGGCTGAACGCGCCCGCACCGATCGCGATCGCTACCGCCATGCCGATCACCGCTACGAGCGAGAGGCCCGGATACTTCACCAGCATCCGCACCCCGAGTTTTACGTCGAGTGCCGAAAAGCGAAGTTGGTCGAAGTGCACAAGTCCTCGCGAGTTACGAGCGTCGATCAGGTGGCCATCGATGTGGCCGAATTCGAGCTTGGCCTTGCGGGCGGCCTGTCTGGCCGAGAGTCCTTCGCGTACCAGGTCCCGTGTGCGCAGATCGAGGTGGTGGCGGAATTCCTCCGTCATCTCGGCCTCGACCGTGTCGCCATGGCGCAGCCCTCGCCAGAACGATCGCATCCGGGCCGGCAGGCCAGCCAGTCGTTCTCCTATAGACATTAGGAGAGAGATTGCGTCGTCTTTCCTAAGGTGTCAAGGAGAACGAGGTGCCTGCCAATGGCGACGCTCGTCCCGGTAAGCTTTCACTTCTTCCGGACGCAAAGCGAAATCCGCGGGCATGAAAGTAGAATCACATGGCATTTCACGGTCAGGATGAATTTGTAGATACGGCCGAACTTAAATGGCAACTGACGCGTATGGCAGCGTATCAGCTCCCAATCGACAACTGTCAGTTGCCCTTGTAGGAATAATCGAGCAATGACGTGATCATGCCGATTGCCATCGGTTTCGCTCCAGGACGAGGAGATATACCGAGATTTCCCCAGTTATGGGGAGATGCTCCTATGACTTGGCGATGTTTTCCCAGACGCATAGGGTGTGCTCACTGCTCACGGAGCACAATCGCCGGATCAGTCCTCCCAGCACGCCACGCAGGTACGAGGGCAGCCAGCAACCCCACACCAAGCAAGGCCGCCCCCGCAGCCGCAAACGCAAGCGGATCGATCGCAGGCACACCATAGAGCAATGACTGCAGCAACCGCCCCAGGCCGATCGCAGCTAAAACACCAAGTCCAATTCCAATCGCAACCAGTAATGTGGCATGCCCCACCACTCGCCTGACCGCGCGCGAACTCGGCAGCCCGATCGCAATACGTATCGCAAACTCACGCCGCCGGCGCGCGGCAAAGTGCGCGATCACACCATAGATCCCCACCGCACCAAGGGTGAGTGCCAGACCGGTGAGCAGCGAGAGCAGCGTCATGACCTGCCGCACCGGCCCGACCGCGACGTCGAGCACGCGTGACATCGTGGTGGTCGCCCGCACGGCAACACCGGGGGCGACCCGTTCGACTGTACGCCGCGCCACATCGAGCAGCGCGGCCGGGTCGGCGCCAGGTACTGCATGCAGCACCAGCGATTGCACTTCGTCCACCCACGGCATCTGTGCAGTCGGGACGTAGCGCACCGGCACAGCGTCACCAGTGAGCTGCCTCTCCCGCGCGTCCGCGACCACGCCGACGACGCGCGCGAACCCGCCCTCGTCTCCAACGCGCTGTCCGATCGGATTGATGTTCGGGAAGTGCTTCCGGGCGAGGGCCTCGTTGATGACGACCACGCGCTCGGTGTCGCTGCGGTCGGCCTGCGTGATCGTGCGGCCATCGCGCAGCGCAAAGCCCATGATCTCCAGGTAACCGGGGGTGACCATGCGATACTCGGTCGTCATGCCCACGACGTCCGCGCGTCCTTCGATGGTGATCGGCAGACCGTAACCGCCGTCGCGCAGCGGCAGCTTCTGTGCAACCGCCGCAGCACGCACGCCGGGTACATCGGCGATGGCTGCAGTCAATCGGTCGATGGTTTCGCGCTGGCGATCGCGGCTCCGGCCTCGCTCGAGGCTCAGATCCAGCACACCCACGCCTTCCGTGCGCACGCCGGGCTCGAGCGCGTACAGGTTCACCACACTGCGCGCGAGCAGTGCGGCACCCGACGCGATCAGCACCGCAAGCGCAACCTCGCCAATCACCAGCCCGCTCTCGAGCCGACCGCCCCGGCCTTCGAGCCGGCCGGTGCGCGCACTGCGCAACGCGGGACCCAGGTCGCCACGCCAGAGCGACACGGTAGGCACCAGTACGACCAGCAGCGCGGCCATGATGGCGATCGCCATCGCCGATGCAAACACGGTCCAGTCGGGCGCGGTGACATCGGTCCATGCGCCGAGCGGGAGCGCGCGCGCCAGCACGCGGAAGCCGCCCCAGGCGAGCGCAGTGCCGAGCATGCCGGCGGCGACCGCGATGAGCATCGCTTCGACGACGAGCTGCTGCGTCAACCGCGGGCGATTGGCGCCGAGTGCCAGGCGCACCGCGAGCTCGGCAGACCGCTCGTTGACTTGCCCAAGCATGAGCGCGGCGACGTTGGCGCATGCGATGAGGAGGATGAACGCCATGGCACCGAGTGTCGCGAGTACTGCGGGGCGCATGCCGCCGATGATGTCATCGCGAATCGTCGTGATCCGCGGATCTCTCGTCTTACTCCACTGCGCGGGATGGTCGAAGCGCTCATCCAGCAGCGCAACGAGCGCGGCGATCGGCGCCGCCATCTCGTGCACATCGTTGCCCGCGGCGACACGGCCGACCAGCGTCGAGTTATAGCTCCGTCCTTCCGGGCTGAGCCCCTCCGGCGTCCAGATCCGCACCGACGGATCGGGGAACCAGAAGCCGCGCGGCATGACGCCGACGATCGTGCGCGGCCTCCCGTCGAGCGTCATCCGCGTGCCGACGATGGACGGATGGCCGCCCAGCTCCTGCCACAAACCGTAGCTCAGCACCGCGATCGGATCGGCGCCTTCGACATCATCGCCGGCGCGGAAACCGCGACCGTGCGCCGGAGTGACGCCGAGCACATCGAACAACTCGGCCGATCCGGAAACGCCGGGAAGCAATCGTGCCGGACCATCCCCCTCGCGCATGATGACGTCGCGCATGCGATACAAGGCAACAGCGCGAAAGCCCGGCACGCGGCCGCGCACGTGCAGAAACTCCTCCTCGGTCCAGTCCGTCTTCTTCCAGAAAGCGCCGACCTCGCGTTCGTGCGCGTATGGCAGCGGGTCGAACAGCAGCCCGCGCGCGATGCCGTACACGGCCGCAGTGCCACCCACTCCGAGCGCAAGCGTCAGCGCGGCCAGGAGCGTGTACCCCGGGCGGGCGCGCAGCCGGCGCGCGGCATAGCGGACGTCGGTCAGCCAGTTTCCCAGTATCGACATTGGGGCTCCTTGATGTGCGGCAACCAGGCGAAACATGATTCTGTTCAACCGGGTTGGTTAGCGCAAACGGCGTTGGGCTGACCCGTTTACGCGAGGGCACCGAGCTGGTTCGGATCGGTGAACCGCTGCGGCCGGAGTCCGCGGCGTGGCGCTATGGCGATCAATTCGGCCGGCGTCGCAACTGCCAGATACTGATGGCCGGTGGCGGTCTGGGTGCTTTAGGTGTACTCCTCGCCAGCGGCGTAGGCGCTGGTCTTTCAGTCGCAGTATTCGGCGGGCTCATCGTCAATGCTGTCAACACGATCGTGCATGGCAATCCCGAAAAGGTCGTGGCTCGCATGCGCACGGATAACGCGGGCACGGTCGCCATGCGTTCGCCGGCACGTGGCTGAAACCAGACTGGTTTCCGGAAATGAGGCGCCGCTGGCGCTCGACCTGCGGTTCAAGGGCGGCGATGCGCGCATCGAAGGCCGCGAGGCGTTGCGCATTGCCGGAGCGCTCATGCCTCACGTGAACCGATACGGCGGCGAGGAACCAACCGTACGATCTGCCGTTGGTGCACTCGACGCAGCCGGCGGCGCCGATGGCTACCTCGAGAAGCTCAGCAAGTATGCCTCCGATGCGACCGCGGTCCGAGTGAAGCAATCGTCGAACAAGCGGAAACCAAAGCAGTCGTGGTCGGGCGCGTACACGCGTGGCCTGTTCGGCTTGAGCGCACCACCGCCTCGCATTAGATGGCATTGCACGAGGAGGCCGAGCTGCGGGCATTGCGTGGCGAGTTGTCCGAACTCGAACACGCGTGGCGCGATGCGGACGAGATTGCCGCAATCGCCGACAACCTGCTGACACCCTGCTCGATTCAGAACGCGATCGACCGACTCCGACGCAAGACGGAATGGTGCTCGACCCGACTCGTGCTCGGCTTGCGCGACATCCTGGAAGATCCGACGGCACGCTCGCCTTCGAAGTGGACCAGTTGATCGCCGACATCGAGCCACTGATCGAGTAATCGCCGTCTTTCATGCGGCCCGTCCGTCGGGATTGGCTTGGCGCAGAACAGTTTTCCGCGGGCGGATCACGCAGCCAGCTGAACCCCCGCACCAGCGCCTTAACAAAGCTGTAAAGTCCTTCCCGGGTTGTTTTTGCAGCGTTTTCCGTACATCTTTTGTGACTTGAAACCAGGGGCACGCGGCGCTGACACTTACAACTCTCTCTCGTTGATCAATTCTGTAATCGCTCAGCGACGTGTGCTGCTACCGCTTGCTGCGGCCCTGTTTATGGCGTTGCCGCTCGACTGTGTTCGAGCCCAATCGCTGCCGCCCGGCACGCCGCCCCCCGACAGTAGCAAGGGTGATGCGCATGCGTCCATGCCCAGTGTGGTTGCCACGCGGCTATCCACGCCAATCGAGCTGGATGGCAAGCTGGACGACATCGCCTGGACTGCTGCAATCCCTGCCACCGATTTCACGCAAAACGATCCGGCCGAGGGCCAACCCGCGACTGAGCGGACCGAAGTTCGCTTTGCCTACGATGATGCCGCGCTCTACATCGGTGCGCGCATGTGGGACTCGAAGGGCGATGTTCGCACGCGCCTGGCCCGGCGGGATGCCAACGTGGAAGGCTCGGACTTTCTGTACATCATGCTGGACAGTCATCACGATCATTTGCTCGCCTACCAGTTCAGCGTAAATCCGTCGGGTGTGAAACGCGATGAGTTGAACTCCGGCACCGGCATGCCCGACGCATCCTGGGATGCGGTTTGGGACCTTTCGACCAGTATCGATTCACTCGGCTGGACCGCCGAGCTGCGCATTCCCTTCAGTCAACTGCGCTTTTCGGATGACAACGAGCAGCTCTGGGGCGTGCAGATTCAACGGCGCATCAACCGGAATCAGGAGCTGCAGGTCTTCTCGTTCACACCGAAGCGTGAGCGCAGCGGCGTTGCCCGTTATGGGCATCTCACGGGTTTGACTGGACTGAAGCGCGGCCGCCCGCTCGAGATCATGCCCTACACAGTTGCGCGCGCGGAATTCGCCAACGTCGATCGCGCGAATCCATTTCGCAGCGAAGCCGCCGCCTTTGCCGGCGCTGGCATCGATTTGAAGTACCGGTTGACGTCCAGCCTGACGATCGACGGTACAGTAAATCCCGACTTTGGTCAGGTCGAACAGGACCCCGCGGTCGTCAACCTCACCGCCTTTGAGACATCGTTTCAGGAGAAGCGGCCGTTCTTCGTGGAGGGCGGTGATGTCTTTCGATTCGGTGAGATGGGCGGCGGCGGCAATCAGAGTCGACTGTTCTATTCCAGACGGATTGGCCGCACCCCGCAGGGTACGATGCCGGACGGAACGCAGTTCTCCGATCGCCCGAATTCCAGCACGATCCTCGCTGCAGCCAAGTTGTCGGGCCGTACGGGCAATGGCTGGAACATTGGCTTTCTGGAGGCATTCACCGATCGAGAGCGCGCCGGCTATGTTCTCGACGATGGCGGCACGGGCAGCCAGATCGTCGAGCCGTACACCAATTACCTGGTTGGGCGAGCGCGCAAGAACCTGCGACAAGGCCAGTCGACGATTGGTCTGATCGGCACGGCGGTAAACCGTCGCCTGGAAACCGATGCGCTGCGCTCCGTGCTGCGTTCCAACGCGTACGTCGTGGGTACGGACGTCAATCACGAATTCCTGAATCGCACCTGGTCGGCGAACGGCACGCTTACGGTCAGCCACGTGCTCGGTAGCGCGGAAGCGCTGCTGCGCACCCAGCGCTCGAGTTCGCGGTATTTCCAGCGACCGGATGCCGATTATGTCGAGATCGATTCGGCAGCGACCTCGCTGACCGGTTACAGTGCGCGCCTCGAGGTCGGCAAGCGCGCCGGGCTGCACTGGCGCGGTGAGGCCAACCTGTCGCTCACGGATCCGAACTACGAAGTGAACGACGGCGGCTTCCAAACATCGGTCGATCGCATCAATGCCGGCGGCAACATCACCTACGTTCAGCAGACACCCGGTAAGACCTTCCGTGATTGGCGTATCAACTCGAGCCCGAACGGCGCCTGGAATTACGGCGGCGAGTTCCAGGGCGGCCGCATAAACGCCGAGCTCAACGGTCAATTACTGAATTACTGGGGCGGGCAGATCAACTATTCGTACAGCTTCGCCGGATATGACGATCGGTTGACTCGCGGCGGCCCGTCCGCGCGCGAGCTGGCCGGTCAGAACGTCGGCTGGGAACTGCACAGCGACAATCGGCGGCGCATCACTGGACGCGTGCGTGGCAACTATTCCTGGAGCGAGACCGGCGGTTGGCATCTCGGCAGCGGCGGAAACATCACGGTGCGACCGGCATCGAACTGGAGCATCTCGGTCGGCCCTTCATTGAACCGCAGCCGCAGCTCGGCGCAGTATTTGTCGTCGATAGAAGATACCCTGATGACCGCGACGTTCGGCCGACGTTATCTGTTCGCACCGATCGAGCAGACCAGCATGTCGATGGACACGCGCGTCAACATCAACTTCGCGCCTAATCTGTCCTTCGATCTGTTCGCACAACCGTTCGTTTCGACCGGTGACTACGGCTTGCCGATGCAGCTGCGCCGCTCACGCGAATACGAGTTCGACATCTTTTCCGCCGCCAATGGCACACTGGCCGAAGACTCTGCGCATTACACGATCGATCCGGATGCCAGCGGCCCGGCCAGCAGCTTCACCATAAACAAACGCGATTTCAACACGCGGTCGCTGCGCGGCAACGCCGTGCTGCGCTGGGAATGGCGCGCCGGCTCCACGCTGTTCCTGGTCTGGCAGCAGCAGCGCTCGATCCAGCACTCCATTGGCGATTTCGACTTCAATCGCGACATCCACGGGCTCTTCGGGGCCAAACCCGAGAACGTTTTCCTGGTCAAGCTGAGTTATTGGCTGAATCCGTAGCTTGGGTGCGAACGTACCAGCCGTCATGGTCATTGCGATGAAATGCAGACGCTCATTGGTGAGCTGAAACGGCGACGGGTCTTTCGGGTCGCGTCGGTCTATGTCGCGGCCAGCCTGGGCGTCATCTATGCTGCCGACGTCATTTTGCCGCGCCTTTCGGCACCCGACTGGACGGTTACCGCCATCATCGTGATGGCCGGTCTCGGTTTGTTCGTTGCCATTGCGCTGGCCTGGGCTTTCGATGGCACGCCCGCAGGCATCGTCAAAACACCGGATGCCGCACCCGCTGTAGCTGGTATGCCGACCGCCTCCACGCTCCCCGAAATCGACCGGCGCGCCATTGCAGTGCTGCCGTTCGCGAACATGAGCGCGGAGGCTGGCAATGATTACTTCAGCGATGGTATTTCCGAGGAGATCATCAACGCGTTGGCGCAACTGCCGGAGTTGAGAGTGGCGGGGCGTACGTCGGCGTTTTCGTTCAAGGGACAACACGAGGATCTGCGCAGCATTGGGCGAAAGCTCAACGTCGGTACTGTGCTCGAGGGAAGTGTCCGACAGGTTGGCAGCCGCGTCCGCATTACTGCGCAGTTGATCGACACGGCCGATGGCTATCACATCTGGTCCGAGCGATACGATCGGCACTTGCACGACATTTTCCAGGTGCAGGACGAAATCGCGCGGGCCATCGCCGATCACCTGGCCGTGAAGCTCGGCGGACGCGCCACGCCGCTGGTTGCGAATCATCCGAATGATCCGGAGGCGTACCAGCTCTTCCTGACCGGTCGCCATCACGCGTCGCAATTGATGGAGCCGGGTTTTAGCCACGCGATCGAAGCTTATCGCGCCGCAATCGCACGAGCTCCCGACTATGCACTCGCGTGGGCCGGTATTGCGGAAGCCGAATTGATTCGCGGAGTGCTGCTGGATGAGCCGTATGCCGGCTCGCCCAGTCGCGCTCGTGCAGCCTGCCTGAATGCGCTCGAGCTCAACGAATCGATTGCGGAAGCTCATGCGACCCTGGGTGGCGTGCAGACTTTTTACGATCTCGATTGGGATGGCGCGGAACGCAGCTTCATTCGAGCCGTGCAGCTGGGGCCTGGTTCGGCCTGGGTTCGAACCTGGTACAGCGACATGCTGGCTTTTACCGGACGAAACGATCAGGCGTTAACTGAAGTGCTCCGCGCGCGTGACATCGACCCGCTTGCGCCGCTGGTCCGCTGGGGCATCATGCAGGACCTGTGGATCGCCGGTCGCCTGGATGAGTCCGACGACGAAGCTCGGGCGACGCTGCAGCTCTTTCCGGACGCCTACTTCGCTCACTTCTTCCTGGGCCTGACCGCGTGGCGACGCGGCGATGCAGCGGGCGCAATCGCCGGCGCGCAGAAGGCAGTGGACGCGCTGGGACCCGTGCCCGTGATCGTCTCCCATCTGGCCGCGATGTACTACTACTTCGATCAAGCCGAACCGGGCGACGAGATTCTCGCGATGTTGCGTCGGCGTGCAGCGGAAGCGTACGTCAGTTCCGGTGCCTTCG
>JBBDWZ010000245.1:0-14462 GCA_040902615.1 Gemmatimonadota bacterium
CTTCTGACCCGCCGTCACTGTACCTGCTTCTGTCTCTGCTTCTGACCCCGCCGTCACTGTACCTGCTTCTGTGTCTGTCTCTGTCTCTGGTTTGCTTCTGACGTCACTGTGCCTGTCTCTGGTTTTGTCAGACGCCAGGCACGTTCGATCCCCAAATGACTTTGTGAAGCTGGATCTGGTAGCGAACCGGAAGCCGGTCCTCGAGGATCCATTCGGCGAGTACGCGGAAGTCGATACTGTCCCAGACGGGCGAGAACAGCAGTGCGCGCAGGTTGCCGGCGCGCAGTGAATCGTCCAACCCGCGTTCGCGTATCACCTGGCGCGCCCACTCGTAATCGGCGCGATCCTTGATGACGAATTTCAGTTCATCGCGGGCCGTAAGATGCTCGAGGTTGGACCACAGGTTTTTGCTCAGCTCGCCGGAGCCGGGGCACTTGAGATCCATGATCTTGTGAACCCGCGGGTCGAGCGGACTGACATCGATCGCGCCAGAGGTTTCGACCAGGACGGTGAACCCGCGCTCGAGCAGTCGCTCGGCCAGAACAAATGCGTTTCGATGGATGAGTGGCTCGCCGCCCGTGATCTCGATCAGCCGGGTGCCGATTTCCTCGAGCCGGCTCACGATGTGATCGAGTGAGAGCTTCTCGCCGCCGTAGAAGGCGTATTCGGTATCGCACCAGACACAGCGAAGCGGACAGCCAGTCAGACGGACGAACGTGCAGGGAAGGCCGGCCCAGGTGCTTTCGCCCTGGATCGAATGAAAGATTTCAGTGACTCGCAGAAAGTCCGACATCTCATTTCCGGCGGAACAGCCGGCCGAACGGTGATTCCTTCAGCACGGCATTCACGATAAAGAACAGGTTGGCCGGGCGCTCGGCCATGCGACGCATGAGGTAAGGGTACCAGGCTCCGCCAAAGGGTACATACACCCGCAGGTTATACCCCTGGCTGACCAGTTGTTTTTGCAGATCGCGCCGGATCCCGTACAACATCTGGAACTCGAAATCGGAGAGTGGCTTCTGCAAGCCGGTCACGAATTCCTGAGTCGCGCGAATCATCCGCTCGTCGTGGGTGGCGATCCCGGGATAATTGCCGTACTCGATCAAGCGCTTCATGAGCTCGACGTAGCTGCGGTCTACGTCCGTTTTCGCTTCAAAAGCAACGGTGGCCAGCTCTTTGTAGGCGCCCTTGCAGAGTCGAACGCGCACGGCATCGCGGTTCAACTGCTCGATATCGCCGGCACTGCGCCTGAGATACGATTGGATGACTACGCCGATGTTACGGTAACCGTCTGCCCACAGCTTTCGAAAGAAATCGAGCGTGCGCTGGGTGTAGGCACTGGACTCCATGTCGAAGCGGACAAAGCTGTCGTGCTGGCGCGCGAGGTCGATCACACGAGTCACGTTTTCGCGGAGAAACGCTTGATCGATGTCCTGGCCCATCTGCGTGAGCTTGAGCGAGACATTCGCTTTCAGCTTTTCTTCGGCAATCCGGTTCAGCAGTCGGATGTACGTATCAGCGGCCGCCCGCGCCTCCTCACGGCTGCTCACCGACTCACCGAGGTAGTCGAGTGAGACACTCATCCCGGCCTGGTTCAAGATTCGGGCGGCGCGAATCCCATCCTCGACAGTTTCACCGGCCACGAAACGGCTGGCCATGGTTCGTGCGCCGGGCGCGCTTTTAACGAACCGTCGGGCAAGCGGACTCTCGCTCAGATAGATCAGAGACTCTCGTAACACTACTCGAGCTCGCGCTGCTTGCGCTGAATCGCGGCGTCCAGCTCGCTTTTGACGTCGTAGAGTGTCAACTCGAGCGCGGCCGATCGGGCATCGGCTTCGGTAGCTCCATGTGTGACATCACCCGACTCGACATGCTCCATGATGCCGGCGCCGGTTGCGGCCCACCGGACGAACACAAAAAAGGCCACGAACGGTTTGGCGGGATGGTCCGTGGCTTCGGTATCGAGGTCGACCGTGTAGGGCTGCCCATCGCACCCCTCGAAGGCCGGGGGCCGGTTGTGCTTGTCGATGTACCCGCCCAGCGTGAGATCCGTAGCGGTCGGGTCCGCGACCGCGTCTCCCGTGGTTTGCTGCACGACATCGAGCTCGGGTTCCTCGTCCTCTTCATCCGGATCGCGGAATAGCGCTTCGCGCTCGAGCCGCTCGAAGAGGCTCTCGTCGTCCTGGGCTGGCATCGCGGCGCAAGGTACCGGCCATGCTTCAGGGCCGCCAGTGAGAATGACTGGCGTCGGCGGGTGACCGCCGGTAAGGTCAGGGACTTTGTCCGGAGTGTGAATGCGCGCGGCAATTTTTCATGAGACCGGCGGTCCGGATGTGCTCAGCATCGAGGATGTTCCGAGGCCAGTGCCCGGCGCGGGCGAGGTCCTGATCGAAGTGCGGGCGTCTGCGTTGAATCATCTCGATCTCTGGGTCCGGCGCGGCCTGCCTATCGAGACGACCATGCCGCACATCGGCGGATCCGACGTGGCAGGCAAGGTGGCTGAGTTGGGCGCTGGTGTCGATGCCGCGTGGCTCGGCGCGCGGGTCGTCATTGATCCATCGCTGCCCTGCGGCCGTTGCGAATGGTGCGCACGTGGAGAGCACAGCGTGTGCACTGACTACCGCATTCTGGGCGAGCATACTCAGGGTGGGTTTGCCGAATACGTCGCGGTGCCGGCCGCCAATCTCTATCGCATTCCCGAGCACTTCGACTTTGCCGTGGCAGCAGCAGCACCACTCGCCTTTCTGACCGCCTGGCGCGCGCTCAAAACCCGGGCACGCTGGCAGCCGGGAGAAACTGTGCTCGTGACCGGCGCATCCGGCGGTGTGGCCTCGGCCGGTGTCCAGATCGCGCACTACCTCGGTGCTCGCGTGTTTGCGGTAACCACCGAAGAGAATGTAGAACGTGTGCGGGCGCTGGGCGCCGAAGTGGTTTACGATCGTGACACGGTCGACTACGCGCGTGAGCTCTGGCGCGCGACCGACAAACGCGGCGTCGACGTGATCCTCGACTCGGTGGGCCAATCGACCTGGCAATCCAACCTGCGCAGCCTCGCGCGACTCGGCCGGCTGGTGGTCTATGGCGCAACCACGGGGCCGATGGCCCAGAGCGATCTGCGCCTGATCTTCTGGAAACAACTCGAGATTATTGGTACCACCATGTCGAACCACGCCGAATTCCGGACCGTGATGGACCTCGTGTTCACCGGAAAGCTGAGCCCCGTAGTCGATACGATCCTGCCGATCTCGGAAATACGCGCCGCCCACGAACGACTCGAGAATGGCCAGCAATTCGGCAAGATCGTGCTCGTGCCGAAGGAGCGGTCATGAGCCGGCCGCAATGGACACTGTCGAGTGAACTGCTTGCCGATTACCGGATCTTCCGCGTGCTGCAGAAGCGCGGCCGCTCGCCACGAACCGGAGAAGATGTGGTCTACCATGCACTTGAGCTGGCTGACTGGGTGCAGATCATTCCGCGCACCGCATCGGGCGAGTTGATCATGGTCGAGCAGTTCAGGCCCGGTGCCGGGATTTCGTCACTGGAGTTTCCAGCCGGCCTGATCGATGAGGGAGAAGAGCCGATGGTCGCGGGGATCCGTGAGCTGGAAGAGGAAACCGGCTATCGCACGGCGAGGGCACAGCTGGTTGGCACTATCTTTCCGAATCCAGCGATCCAGGACAACCGCCTGCACATCCTGTACGCAGACGCGTGCGATCCGGGTGGCGTAATCAACCAGGACGCCGGTGAGGATGTGAACGTGCGACTGGTGACGGAAGATCAGCTGCCGGTGCTGATCCGGGCCGGCGAGATCAATCACGCACTGGTCCTTACGGCCTGGCAGCTGTATCAGCTTTGGCGGGCGGAACCCGTGAAGTCATAGCCGCGTCCAGCGGTCGGCGTCGCGGACCTGGTATTTCGAGAGCGTCTTGGTGAAGGCTGCGTCGAGGTCGATCTTCTGCTCATTCGCGATCGCGATCAGGACGAACATGATGTCGGCCAGCTCGAGACCGATGTCCTGCTCGGGTTCATCCGGCTTTTTCGGCTTGCTGCCATAACGATGGTTCAGTTCGCGCGCGAGCTCGCCGACTTCCTCGATCAGGCGTGCCAGGTTCGAGAGCGGCGGCCAGTAGCCTTCCTTGAACTGGCCGACATACGCATCGACGGCCTTCTGCGCCTCGCCAATCGTCAGGCTCATGCGCGCGTGAACTCCTGCAGCCTCGTAATCACGAGGTCCAGCTCGGCTTCGGTATTGTAGAAGTGCGGTGATACGCGGACGTGGCCAGGCCGCGCATCCACGATGATGCCGTGTGCTGCCAGATGCGCCACCGCGCCAGCAGGATCGGTGTGCGCGATCATCATGATGGCCGAACGCTGATCCGCATTCGGCGCACAGCGAATCCTGAATCCCGCTTGCTTTGCACGGTCCAGCAAATGTTCGGTCAATGCGCGATTGCGCTGGCGAATGGCCGGCACGCCGATCTCGTCGATGATTTCCTGGCCGCCCAGTGCACAGTGAACCATGTGCAGGGCCGGTGTCCCCATCTCGAAGCGGCGAGCATCATCCTTGAAAGCGAAGTGTCCGCCATCAAACGCGAACTGATCACGGTGCGCAAACCAGCCGGTCGTGGTCGGCTGCAGCTTCTGGATCAGGTCGGCGCGCACATAGAGGTAGCAGAGGCCAGGTCCGCCCAGTAGCCATTTGAGCGGGCCGCCGGCGTAGGCGTCGACACCCAGCGCGGGCACGTCTACCGGGATCTGTCCGACTGCCTGGTAGCCATCGATCACACAGAGCGCGCCCTGGGCGTGCGCAATTTCCGCAATGCGCGCGACCTCCTGGATGGCACCCGTGGCGTAGAACACGTGACCGGTAACGACCAGCGCAGTCCGCTCATCGATCGCCCGCGCAAAACGCTCGACATCAACGGTGGCATCATCGTCCGAGGGCACGCGCACCACTTCGACTCCGGGCCGGACCAGCCACTGATAGGACACGGTCGGGAAATCCAGCTCGGCAACGACCACTCGATTGCGTTGGCGGTAGTCGACAGCCGATGCGATGCTGGACAATGCCGTCGAGGTGCTGTGCGCAAACGCGATCTCATCGACCGAGGCGTTGAGCATGGCCGCTACCCGACCCCGCAAATCAGCGCCACGCCCGATCCAGGTTTCGTACCAGGCCGATGCGCCGTAGTTGTGCCAGTCTTCATGAAACTGCGCGACCCGCGCTTCCGCTCGATGCGAGAGGGCACCCAGTGAACAGGAGTTCAAATACGTCTTGCGCGAGAGAATCGGGAATTCCGCTCGCCATTTCGTCCAGTCCAACTCACCCCTCGCGTGAAACGGAAGTCCCGCCAGCGGCGCGCAGCCAGCCGGCTCCATGTAATAGATTAACTTCGCACGCACCACTCAGAGCGAAAAGAGGGAATGCTGAACTTCCTGATGGCCGCACCATGGCTGTTGTTTCCAGTCTTTGTGATCGTACTGCTGCGCCGGCGGCCACGCATAACCGATTACGAGCCTGCCTATGGCGAGCTGCCGCTCGTGTCGATTATTGTGCCTGCGCGCAACGAAGCGATCAACATCGGCCATTGTCTGTCCAGCCTGGTCACGTCGAGTTATCCGCACCGCGAGATCATTGTCGTCGATGACGACAGTACGGATTCCACCGGCGACATTGCGCGTGCCTTCGCCGAGCGTGAGCCAGGTCAGATCACGGTCGTAAACAACGATCCATTGCCCGAAGGCTGGGTGGGAAAATCCTGGGCCTGCTGGACCGGCTATCAGCGGTCGCGCGGCGAGCTGCTGCTGTTCACCGACGCGGATACACGCCACGGCGAGGACCTGCTGGCACACGCGGTTGGAGCCCAAAACCGAACCAGCGCGGGACTGGTTTCTCTCCTGCCACGCCAGCGCATGGAAAGTTTCTGGGAGCGCGTCATCCTGCCGCACATCTTCCTGGCCATCATGATACGCTTTCCAAACAGTGGTCGGGTCAGCCGGACTCGCAATCCACGCAGCGTGATCGCCAACGGGCAATTCATGCTGCTACCGCGTGGAACCTACGAGGCGATCGGCGGACATCGGGCAGTTCGCGGCTACGTAGTCGAAGACCTGGCGATCGCTCAGGCTGTCGTGCGCAGCGGCCAGCGCATGCTGCTGGCTCACGCGTACGACGTCATGGACACCCGGATGTACCGTTCCCTGCGGGAGATCATCGAGGGCTGGACCAAGAATATTGCACTCGGCGCGCAACTGACCTTGCCACCAGGAATCGGCATCCTGGCCCTCTGGCTCGGAGTACTTGCCGGCGTCGTTCTGTGGGTGGTACCACCCATTGTTCTGGCAGCGGGTTTCCTGGTTGGTGCGTTGGCGCGCTTCCGCGAATGGGCCCTCATTGCCACCCTCGCATCCCTGGTGGGCTGGCTGTATACCCATCTCCGGATGGGCGCGGGCGTGCGCGCTGTTCTGCTCTACCCGCTGGGCGCCCTGCTCAGCTCATTCGTGGTGGCCCGCAGCGCGATCCGAGGGAATCGCGTGGAATGGCGGGGACGGCGCTACCGGGTCTGACGGCCGCTGAGGGGCTCTCCCAGTCAGCCAGGGCCGTCAGCGCGTTTAATTCTGGAGCACCACGGAAGAAAGGGCTTGCGGTTTCAGGGTTTTCCCGGATTTCACTCTTGACTGTCCAGGCAGTAACCGGCATAGATTGTGACAAGCCTTTCCATCGCTCCCGACAGAGCGTGTCCTCCACAACCGGGCCTGGATGCACTTGCCCACGGTTTTTCTATCTCGCTTGCGCGCAGTACAGACGCAGACGGCACTGATGGTGGTGCTGCTGGTCGTAATTCTTGCCGTAACCAGCACACTGACCTATAACGCGCAGTCCACCGCTCGGGCGCAGCAGGAACTGGTTGACGAGATCGTCATCGCCAACGCGAACTTCGCGGCCGTCAGATACGTCGACAAGACCCGCGCGAACATCTTGTCTATGTACAAGGCATTGTACGGCGAGGTGTCGAAGACCACGCCGTGGGAGTTGCCTCCGGATTTCCCCATTGTCTCATTTTCTGACAAGCATGCGGAGCAATGCGTCTGTGACCCACTTCAGTATGTCGAAGAGCATTTCGCCTACGATTTCAGGACCCGCTCGTTTTTTACGAAACAGGGGAAACTGCCCGAGGCAGAGCAGAGCGTGGTGCAGTCGATTCTGGGCGGAAAGTTTGAGATGCTCAAGGAAGGGTGGCGTTTTGGGCTGGCGCGAGGATCTGACAAGCACGTGTATTCCTATGTCATTCGGATGACGCAGGATTCGATTCCACTTTTCGCAATTGGATTCCGCGCAAAAGACGATTTTCTCAAACTGTTTTTAATGCCAGTGGAGAGTTTCAACCTGGGCCTCATGCATGATCCCAGGCTGCCGGTTTCAGCTGACCGTTTTGTTATCGTGGTAAAGACGGGTAACCGAGAGCTACTCAGGGCGGGTAAACCCGTTGGTGACGCTCAACCTTTTGACCTCGAGGCACCCTTCGGCGACTACAGTGTGCAGGCCTGGGTCAATGAGGCGCAGCAGGAACTGGTCACGGGTACGCCGATCTCGAGGCCACGGATTCCATTTTCGATCGGTCTTTCCGCAGTGGCAAGTCTACTCACTGTCATAGCCTTGATCCTCCTGAAGCGTCAATCGCAGCTAGCGAACGTTCGGGCTGAATTCGTAGCAAACGTCTCCCATGAGCTTCGAACGCCTCTGGCGCAGATCCGGATGTTTACCGAAACGCTCATACTTGGACGGGTCCGGAACGACGCTGAACGGAAACGTTCGTTGGAGATCATCGATCAGGAGACACGGCGGCTGAGCGCGTTGGTAGAAAACGTCCTGCAGCTGGGGCGTAGTGAGCGCGGTGCGGTCACGTTGGCGCCAGCGGCAACGGAACTGGCACCGACCGTGCGCGAAGTGGTCGATTCGTTTTCACAGCTGCCGCGTTCCCGCAATGTGGAATTCCGGCAGGAACTCGAATCGCGCCTGGTTGCGACGGTGGACCCAGGCGCGTTCCGTCAGATCCTGCTGAATCTGCTGGACAACGCCGTGAAGTACGGACCGGCCGGACAGCGAGTTCATGTCGGGCTGGCCATGTTTGAAAAACACGCGAGACTCTGGGTCGACGATGAAGGCCCGGGTATCCCGAGGCGGGAGCGCCAGCGCGTGTTCGAGCCGTTCTATCGCTCCCCCGAACATGTCACCAGCCGCACCGCGGGTAGCGGCATCGGCCTTGCTATCGTGCGCGAGCTGGCCGGGCTGCTCGGCGGGTCCGCCTGGGCGGAAGGTGCGCCGGGTGGTGGCGCACGGTTGGTCGTAGAGTTCCCGCAGGCGTATCTTCGCGCAGAAGAAGCCGCCGGAGGTATGGCGGTCGCGTAGCATTGTCTCTTCAGTGAAAAAACGAAATGCGTCGGATTCTCGTCGTTGAGGATAGTCCTGAGCTTGCCTTTGGCCTGCGCAATAATCTTGAAATCGAAGGGTATGAGGTTTCGGTGGCCGCCGATGGCACCTCGGCGCTGGCCCAGGCCAATGATTTCAGGCCCGATCTGATCCTTCTCGATCTGGGTATTCCGGAACCGGACGGCTTTCGGGTGCTGCGTACGTTGCGGGACCGGGGCGACGATGTTCCGATCATGATACTCAGCGCGGCGGGCGAGGAAACCTCCAAGGTCCGCGGTTTGCGGATCGGTGCGGATGACTTCGTTACCAAGCCATTCAGCATTCTCGAGCTGCTGGCTCGAGTCGAAGCGCTGCTGCGCAGGCCCCGTCCGGCGAAGTCGCAGGGGGGCGCGCCCGGAGCGGCGAATGTCGAGCGCTTCGGCGAGGTCGAAGTGGATCTGGATTCGCGGGCAGTTATCGTGCGCGGCAAATTTGCGAATCTGACGCCGAGAGCGTTCGATTTACTGGCAGCGCTGGTGCGCCGACGTGGCACGACGGTCACGCGAAACGAGTTGATGCGAGAGGTATGGGGGCATCGTGCGGTAGTGGCCAGCCGTACGGTCGACACGCACATCGCGGATATTCGACGGGAGATCGAAGACGACCCGAACAACCCGCGTTACCTGGTTACGGTGTGGAAGACGGGCTACCGGTTGCAGGACTGAGCCCGTTCCCGGTAGGCCGCCACAACTTCGCCACATCTTCGCCACAACTCGCCCACACAAACCCGATGTTTCGCCACAAATCCCTGACAAATCTCTGACAATTCTGCGAACATTTCTGGTGGCGCCGAGGCTACAATTCGGGTGGGACGCTCGCGTGCGCGAGCAGCAGGACTTACCACGCCGGATCGGGTGCCGATGAAGGAGCAACCACCACCCCGCACGCTTCCCTCCGCCGCGAGTAGCGCCGATTGCCGGCCCATTCCCGCCAAGCACGTGATCACAGCCGTGCACGGCACCCGAACGGTGCTTCTCGATTCCATTGCTGGTCGTTTCTTCGGTCTCGACGATGTGGGCGGCCGGATCTGGAGCCTGATGGGCTCCGGGCTGACGCAAAGCGAGATCGTCGAACGGCTGGTTGAAGAGTACGATTCGAATCCAGCGACCATCGCGCTGGATGTGACTCGGCTGCTGACCGATTTACGCTCGAAGAAACTGTTGGAGGATCAATGAACGAAGCCGCGCGCCAGACCGGGCGCCCACCTGCGCTGTTGAGCAGCTTCCTGCTGCTGGCTGCCACCGACCTGGCTCTCAGGATTCTGGGTTTTGCCCGAACGGTCGCGCTGGCGCGGAAGCTTTCAAATACGCGCCATCAGGCGGACGTTGCGCTCATCGCGGAAGTCAGCCGCCGCCTCGCAATGGCGGCAGTTTTTTATCCTGGGCGCGCGCGCTGTCTCGAACAATCGCTGGCGCTGTACGTGTTGCTGCGGCGACGCGGGCTGCCGGTCGAGCTGCGACTCGGTGTCCAGCCATACCCGTTTACGGCACACGCCTGGGTCGAGCTGGAGGGGCGGCCGGTGAATGAACGGCCCGAAGTCATCAGTCAATTCGTACCCATGCGGGACTTCGCGATATGAACCTCTTTCTGGCTGCACTCCGGCCCACTGGCGAGCCCATCGGCAAAACCGATCTGTTCGGCTTTATCGCGCGCCTGCCGCGCGGCATCGAAACCGAGTCCGTAGTCGAAGGTCCGTTCGCCGCGATGGGCGCGAGCGGAGCCGGTACGTTGCGTCCGCTGGTCGCGCGCTACCGCCATCTGATCGGCGCAGGCGATGTTCGGCTGGACAATCGGAGCGAGCTGCGCAAGCTGGCGCGGGAATCGACCGAGCGCACCAGTGACCTGGAGCTGGTGCTTGCGCTGGTGGATGCAAAGGGAGCGCAGGCAGTAAACGAACTGCACGGTGACTTTGGCTTTGTGATCTGGGATGCGCGAGCGCAAAAAGTCATCGCCGCCCGCGATCCGTTTGGGGTGAAGCCGCTGTTCCTGCGGCGCGACCCGGGCATGCTGCTGTTTTCATCGCGGGCTGCGCCGCTGGCCCTGCGTGAGGACTACGACCTCGATTACATGCGTGATTTTCTGTTCGGCGGAAGTCAGAACACGGCACGTACGGCCTGGCGGGACGTGACGCGAGTGGAAGCCGGCCAGCTTCTGGTTCAGCGTGGCACCGTGAGCGAAACGCAGAAGTACTGGTCCGCCGAACGCTTCGAGCCGGCCAGCGCAGCGACTGAAGCGGACGCGGTTTCCGAATTCCGCTCTTTGTTCACCAGCGCGATTCAAACCCGGCTCGATCCCGCCGGTCCGACCTGGGCGCATCTTTCCGGCGGGTTGGATTCATCGTCGATCGTGTGCACCGCCGAGCGGCAGGTCAGACGCGGCTCGATCGGTGGCACGATCACGCTGGTGGATTCTCTGGGCAGCGGCGATGAGACGCCGTACTCGAACCTGGTCGTCGAAAACCTGGGCCTGACCAATCTGCAGTTGAAGGACACCTGGGCCTGGCAGGAAAGCGCTGCATTCACGGCGACGGACGAACCCAACTCGCTGTTTCCGTTTCAGACCCGGGATCATCTGATCCGGGACGCGCTGCGGCAGAACAATGCGCGCGTGTTACTCAGTGGTCTGGGCGCGGACCATTACCTGACCGGCAACCTGAACTATATCCCCGACCTGATCACGTCGGGTCGCTGGGTGCAGGCCGCCAGTGACCTGGTATCCTGGTCCGTGGCGATGCGCCGGTCGTTCTGGTGGACCGCAAAACACTATGCGATCGAACCGCTGGTCGGTTCACGAGTGCTGCGCAATCGCACCGACGACGATGCGTTGCGTCTGCCGCGCTGGTTGGGCAATGCCCAGATGATCACGAGGGAATACGCGCGCTTGTTCGATGGTGACCACAAGCCGCCGCGCGGCCGCAGGTTCACGCATGCGACCGCGCGCGAGCTCGCCACCATCTCCGATTGGGTGCTGCGCGGAGAGTTCGAGGAGGGAATGGAGGTGCGCTATCCGTTCCTGCACCGCCCACTCATCGAGTTCGCTCTGCGATTGCCGGTTCGTATGAAGGCACGCCCGCAGGCTCGGAAATGGGTTCTTCGTGAAGCCATGCGCGACCTGATTCCGGAGGAGATCAGGACCCGTCAGGGCAAGGGTGGCATCGGTGCGCGCATTCTTTGGTCCCTCAATCGGGAAGCTGACACCATCCAGTCACTGCTCCGCCAACCTCTGCTTGCAGAGCTTGGTCTAATCGACGTTCAACATCTGCGTGCAGCCGTCGACGAAGCACGCAATGGTGCACGTCACCATTTGGTGATGTTGATGTCTGCACTATCGCTGGAAACCTGGCTGGCCGTACGTAACGGCCAGACGGCTGGCCAGCGCCGGGCAGCCTGATCGCGGCAATCGCCGCATAACACAAGCGGCGCCGCGGCGCCGCTTAACCTGGGAGAAGCAAAATGCAGAAGAAAACGTATGCAACGCCGAAGCTCACGGATCACGGGTCGGTCGTCAAAGAAACGAAGGGAATGGTCGGCGATACTTACGAACCGATGGGACGCGATGTCTGGGAAACCCGTGGCACATCAATGAAAGTCAGCTTCACCACCCCGCCACGGGAAGAGTAGAACCCGTCGTGTTTAACGAGCGCTGGATCGACTGATGCGCCGCAGAAGCGAGTCGCAAACAATGCCTGACGGAATCGGGCCCAATATCGGTGCCACCGTCAGGGCAGTCGTGCGCGACTTGCCGGTTCCCGCGGCCGTGCTCGATCTGGATGGTCACGCCTGGACCTGGAATGAGGCGGCGGAGCTCTTGTTTCCGCCGCCGCCTCAGTCACCCGCGGCGACGTATCCGTTGTTTTCTCTCGGTGGACAGCCCTGGTTCGAGAAAGCGAGAGAGTCAGCAAAACGGGGTCGCGGATCGGGCGGTTTACAGTGGGTTCTGCGCGGTGTGGGCGGAACCCGGCATCGACTCGGTGTGGCCATTGCACCCCTGCGTGATGATGACGGTGCCGTAGTCGCCATGCTCGCAATGCTCGATGACACCACTGCGGACGATCACGCGTACCGCAAGTCACGAAGGCGTGCGCGCTGGTACTGCGCGATCCTCGATCATTTGGCCGACCCTGTGATCGTACATCGAGGTGGCCGGATTCTGTACGGCAATCAGGCCGCTCTGCACCTGCTGCGGCTTCCGGATCGCCGGCAGATCGTAGGCCGTGCACTGGATGATTGGATTACTCCGGCAGCCGGTGGTCATGCGAGCGAGCTGCTGGTTGCGTCACATGCGGTGCTGCACTTGCCCGACAGCCGAACCTGTGAGGCCGAACTGATTCCGGTCGCGACCCGATTCCGAAATCGCAAGGCGATCACGGTTACGCTGCGTAACATCGCACCGTTCCAGGAAATTTCTGCCGAAAATGGCCTGCCGCGCTCACTGACCGATGGATTCAACGGTCACGGCGTGATCCTGCTGGATGAAGTCGGTTTTGTCACCAGCTGGAACGCCGGCGCCGAGACCATGACCGGTTACCACGCCAACGAGATCATTGGCCATGATCTCAACCTCATATACACGGGCGAAGGTGTAACCGGCGATGAGCCGAGTCGTGCGCTGCGCGAGGCGATCGTACATGGTCGCTTCCGAAGTGAGGGCTGGAAGCGGCGCAAAGATGGCAGCCGGTTCTGGTGTCAGCTGATTGTTACGGTGCTGTACGATCGCCAGCGCAATATGGAGGGCTTCGCCGTCATGCTCAGTGATCTCACCCGGCAACGTGCGGGCGAGGAGGCGGCGCGCCACACCGACGAGCAGCTCCGTCAGGCGCAGCGAATGGAGGCGATCGGCAGTCTGGCCGGCGGTATTGCGCACGACTTCAACAACCTGCTCACCGCGATCCAGGGACACGTCCAGTTCCTGATCGATGACCTGCCGCCCGATAGTGCATCGCTCGAGGATGCTGCTGAAATCAAGAAGTCGGCCGACCGCGCCGCTGCACTGACCAAGCAGCTGCTCACGTTTAGCCGGCGCCAGCAAATACAGACGCGCGTCATCAACCTGAACGACACGATTGTCGAGATGGGCAATCTGTTCCGCCGCGTGATCAATGAAGACATCCAGCTGCAGACTACGCTCGAGGAAGAGCTATGGCCGGTGCGCGCGGATCCCGGCCAGATCGAGCAGGTGCTGATGAATCTCGTGGTCAACGCCCGTGACGCCATGCCGCGTGGCGGTGCCATCACGATTCGCACGGCCAACGTCGAGCTGGATGATACCTATGCCGACCGGAAGCTGGATGTCGGCGCCGGGCCGTACGTCCTGCTCGGCGTGAGCGACACCGGAACCGGCATGGATCGCGAAACGCAATCGCACGTTTTCGAGCCGTTCTTTACGACCAAAGACCGTGGCAAAGGCACCGGCCTTGGTCTGGCCACGGTGTACGGCATCGTCAAACAGAGCAGCGGCCACATCTGGGTCTACAGCGAACCCAATCACGGCTCCACGTTCAAGATCTACCTGCCTCGCGTCGCGGAGAATGAAGAAGTGTTACAGCGCACAGTGAAGTTGCGGGACACGGCGCGGGATGGAGAGACCATCCTGCTGATCGAAGATGAGCCAGCCGTTCGCAGCCTGGCGCGACGCGTTCTCGAATCGCGTGGCTACTCCGTGCTCGAAGCCGGTAACGGCAGGGACGCGATTCAGATCGCGGACGACCGGGCTGGACCGATTCACCTGGTTTTGAGCGATGTGGTCATGCCGGACATGAACGGCGGTATGGTTGCGCAACGCCTGCACGAGTCGCGGCCCGAGGTCAAATTGCTCTTCATGTCCGGCTATACTGACGAGGATGTAAAACTGCAGGGCATCATGGAAACTGGCGCGCCGTTTATTGAGAAGCCATTCACACCAGATCTGCTGGCGCGGAAGGTGAGGGAGGTGCTGGATGCCTAGCAGGGTGCTGAAAAAACAAGCGACTCAGGGGTGTTTTTCTTCCCCATGC
>JBBDWZ010000246.1:0-14390 GCA_040902615.1 Gemmatimonadota bacterium
TGGGGCGTTGTTCCGGAGAGTGGCCGCCTCAGCCATGAGAATTGGTTCCCTGCGTCCGGTCACCGTCTCGACCACGGTCATCGTCGGAGCTGCGCTGAGCATCGCGTTGCGCACCAGCCCAAGGCGCTCGTTGTTGTGGATTCCCTATGTGGCGGGGGTCGCGATTGCGATCACGTGTTTCCGTGCGAGTTATGATGCGGGTGATACCGACGCCAAGTATCGACTGCGTTGGATTGCACGAGGCGGTCTGGCGGCGCTGGGGCTGTTCGTGGCCGCGGGATTGGCGGGTCTTCGATCGGGCCCAACTGGCGCAGTCGGCGTTTTCATTCTCCTGACACTGGCGCCGGGCGCGATCTTGCTTGGCCTGGGGCTTGGTGTACTTCAGCGCCGCCGCAGCGAGAACGTCGCGCCGGAGGGCTCGTAGGTCGCACCCAGGAAGTAAATGTCACCGTTCCCCAAAAGCAGGCCCAGATCCGCCTCGTGGAAGACGGCGCGCTCATCCAGAAACCTGAACCAGATGCGATCTGGCGTCACAAAAGCTCCGATCAATTGCCCGCGAAAAGGCGCGGCGTTGCCAACCGTGTACTCATAATTGCCCTCGAAGCGGGCGGTCCGCCGATCCGAGTCCACGATTGTCAGCGTGCCGCGCCGGTTCAGACTCACAAACTCCGAACTGAAGGACACGTAATCGAAGGAGCCGGCTAAGTTGGGCAACGGCTCCGTCAAGTCGTTGCAGCCCGCCAGGGCCAGTGCCAGTATCAGGATCGAGCGTCTCATTGCAGTGAACTGGTAAGGTCACGCAATCCGTCCGTCAACGTGCCGGTCCGGCTTGTTTGTTGCTAGCGCACGCAGGCATCATGGTTACCAGCAAACCGCAACGATTGCGCATCCAGCTGAACGCCCTGGGGGGGAAATGCTGAAACGGATCGGAAGCACCGGAGTGTTGCTGCTGCTTATGGCAGCACCAGCGACCGCGCAGGAAAAGACGCAGAATCCCGAGCCAACCGTACTGCAGCGGCTCGACGTGCCAAAACCGACGTCGCTTGAAACCGTGCCCCAAGTACGCCACGACGCACCCGCTCCAGCCGCCGCAACCGACGAGGCGAAACCGCTTCCACTCGTGACGCGCGGCCAGTCAGTCGCAATGATGATTGCCGGCGGCGCGCTGTTCGTAGCCGGCGCCATCGTCGGTGATGATGCCGGTACGCTGCTCATGGTTGGAGGTGCTGGAATCGGGGCGTTCGGCCTGTACTTGCATTTTCGGTAGTTCGAAGCGCGACCCGGGCGTTCGGGTGTTCAGGATCCGGGAATCGGTGTTCGGCGAGCGGGAGCGGGAGGGGGAACAGGAGCGGGCGGGTGTCGGGCTCAATAGCGCGCGAGAAATGGCAACGCTCGCAAAGCACGAGTCAACCCGACACCTGCCCGCTCCTGCTCCCGCTCCCGCTCGCCGAACACCGATTCCCGATCACCACAAATCCCGGGTCGTTCCCGCCGTACCGCATCACGAGAACCCGATTGCCGGTCGTCCACTGCATTGCGACAATGCCGTCAAGGATTCCTCACTTCTTCAGCTTCTCGAAGTATTTCGATCGGAACTTGGCCACCTTGGGCCCGACCACGGCCTGACAGTAACCCTGGTCTGGGTTCCGCTCGTAGTATTCCTGATGATAGGCCTCGGCAGGGTAGAACTCGGGCAACGCGGTAATCTCGGTAACGAGCGGGTCGGCCCAGAGCTTCTGCCCGGTGAGATCGCGAATGACGTCTTCGGCGACCGCTTTCTGCTCGGGGGAGTGATAGTAGATGGCCGATCGATACTGCGTACCGACATCGCCGCCCTGGCGATTCAGGGTCGTCGGGTCGTGAATCGCAAAGAAAATCCCCAACAGGTCGCGAAATGAGATTACGCTCGGGTCGAACTTCAGCTGAACGACTTCTGCGTGACCGGTAGTACCTGAGCATACCTGCTCGTAAGTGGGATCAGGGCGGGTTCCGCCGGCGTATCCGGAAACGACATCCTGCACGCCCTTGAGCTGGTCATAGACGGCTTCCAGACACCAGAAGCAGCCACCAGCCAGGGTGGCGGTCTCGGATTGCTTACTCACAGAAACTCTCCTCAAAAAGGGCCGGCAAACGGGTCGGCAGCCTCATCAATCAGTCACTTTGCGGTTCGGTTCCGGGAACGAGTTCCAACGGAAACATCTGCCCCGGCCGTTACGATGGCGTATGCCTTGCAAAACAGGGGGCGATCTGGCTCACCGTGGGCCGGACCCTTTTGGCCTGAGCCTGAATGACAGCGCCGCAGAACAACAATCCTGGCCCGGAACGTCGGGAGACCAGACTTCCCAAAGAACGGCCCAAGGACCGGTCCGGTTCTTCGCGTAAGCTACCACTGCTTCCCCTCATCGGCTTTTACGTGCTGATCATCGGGATCGCGGCAACGCTGAGCTACTTCTTCCCATTGGTCAGGGATGCATGGGTCAGCTCGTCGGAAGCACCGACCGGTGCGGTCATCGACCTCTCCCAAGACGCGGTGCCGGCTGGCATCAGCACAGGCAATTTGTGGGAACGAAGCACGACCGCGTTTCTCATTACGATCGGCGCATTGACCATGGCACTGCCGGTGGCGTGGATCTACATGTACACGCGCCGCCTCCGTTTCGACCCCTCGCTGGTTCAATCGGTAATCATTTTGCCGATGGTGATTGCCGGCATCGTCATCATCGTCAAGAACAGCATTGCACTCGCATTCAGCCTGGCGGGCATCGTGGCGGCGGTTCGCTTCCGCAACACGCTGAAGGACCCGAAGGACGCGGTCTACATCTTTCTCGCGATAGGCATTGGCATCGCCGCCGGTGTGCACGCGCTCGACGTTGCATTGGTGATGTCCCTGCTGTTCAACACGGTGGTTCTACTTCTGTGGCGCTTCAATCTTGCAACGATCTACGGCGGTGAGCTGCAACGTGATCTGTTGTCGATTGGTGATCGCACATTGCTGCTGGCCGAAACCACGCGAGCACGGGACGCACTGAAATGGCGATTGGGCAGCGAAAATGGCAGCAAGGACGCTGACGGCATCCTGCTGGTCCATACCGATGATGCAGAGGGCGCCCGAAGAGCGGTCGAGCTGCTCCTGACCGAAACTGCCACCCAATGGCACATCATCGACAACCTGCGGCGTCGCCGTGGCATAACCACCTTCGCGGTACTGCTTCAACTCGACAAAAAAGGAGATCCACTCGAACTGCTCTCAGAGCTGGATGACCGCTGGTCGGCCTCGGTGAGCGCCGCGGAATACATCCCTCTGCGACGGCACTCGAGTGATAAGGAAAGGTGATGACTATGCGAAATGGAATGATAGGCTTCACGGTAGCCATCGTGCTGCTGACTCCGATCCAGGCGGCGCAAGCGCAGAACTCGCAGAACGCGCCCAAGCCTTCGGACCATTCGGCCACCATGGTCAAGGCGCCGGGCCCGCAATACGCGACCTCGCCCTTCGGCGAATTTTTTGTCGGCGCCAACTGGCGTGACATCTGGGCCATGCCGGTTCGCGTTCCGATCCTCAATCTCGGCAGGTTCGCCGGTGGGCTCAAACCGACCGAGGAAGGCGGGAACCAGAGTCGCACGCTGCGCTTCAAGGGCGCCGATGGTCAGACCTACATCTTCCGGTCAACCGACAAGTTCATGAGGCGGGCATTACCGAGTGATTTCCAGGACACGCCGATAGGCAGCCTGATGCAGGATGCCAGCAGCTCGCTGCATCCAACCGGCGCCTTGGTGGTTGCACCATTGCAGGAGGTTGCGGGCCTGCTGCAGGCGGTACCCACACTCGTCATCCTGCCCAACGATCCGCGGCTTGGCGAGTTTCGCGAGAAATTTGGCGGTACGATGGGGCAACTCGAACTTCGTCCGGATGAAGTCGAGGACGGCGTACCCGCGTTTGCCAATGCACTGAAAATCAGCGGCACCGAGAAGCTGCTCGAGGAGCTGGAACAGAACCTGGACAACCGGCTCGATAGCCGGGACTACCTGTCTGCGCGGCTGGTTGATTTCCTCATCGGTGATTCCGATCGCGGCGCCGATCAATGGCGCTTTGCGCGCTTCGACCAGGGCGAGCTGCGCACCTGGCGGCCGATCCCGCGCGACCGCGATTACGCTTTCATGTCCTCACAGGGGATGGTGGGTTTTGTTGGCAAGATGGTAGTGCCCAAGCTCCTGAACTTCACTGAGAATATGCCGAAGCTCGGATCGTTGACCTTCATGACCCAGGACTTCGATCGCAGTCATCTGGTTGACCTGCCGTGGGCGGCGTGGGATTCGATTGTAACGCGAATCGAGACCGGCCTCACTGATGATGCGATCCGAGCCGCAGTGAATCGCCTGCCGGAGGAACACCGCGCCAGGAGCGCCCGCATAGTGACTGGCCTGCGCGCGCGCCGCACACAGCTGCGCGCAACCGCGCGCGACTACTACAACATGGTCTCTCAGGAAGCAGATGTCTTTGGCAGCAACGCCGACGATCGCGCGGAGATCGAGCGCCAACCCGACGGCAGTGTCGATGTCCGCCTGTTCTCGAAGAAGAGCGGTGACCAGCCGAGGCTGATGCGCCGGTTCCATCCTGCGGAAACTCGTGAAGTGCGGGTCTATCTGCAGGACGGGGACGACCAGGCAATCGTACGCGGCTCGTCGGCGTCGGGCATCAAGGTGCGCGTCACCGGCGGCGCGGGTGCGGATGTACTCGTCGATTCCTCGCGCGTAGCCGGATCCAGCGAAGCGACCGTGTTCTATGACGCCAGCGGGAAAAACCGAATCGAGGGCGGACCGTCCACGCGGATCAGCCTCAAGGAATTCGAGACCCTGCAGCCGATCATCGATCCCGAAGCAGATCCGCCGCCGAAAGAGCCAGAAGTCAAGGAGGAACGACGCGGCGTGTTCCAGGATCTCCAGAACAACAACGACGACTATTTGTCGGACAAGACATCGGCCTCGACCACGCGGTTCTGGGGCGAACGCGGCGGCTTCTCGCCTGTTCTCGATTATGGCGAGGGCGCCGGCCTGATCGTTGGTGCCGGTGTGTCGCACAAGAAATACGGCTTCCGTCATTCACCGTTTGAAAACCGCGCCTACCTGAATGTTCTCTATGGCGTTAGCAGCGGTGGTTTCGGTGCCGATGGATTTGCCCAGCACCATTTCGAGAACTCGAGTGCGCTGGTGAACATTCGCGCGCGAGCAACCCAGTTCGAGTCCAATCGATTCTACGGCTTTGGCAATGATACCGAGCTGATCGATCGCCGGACGGCGCTCGTGCTGCGCGATGAAGTCTCGGTTCACCCCGCGATCGGCTGGGGAACCGGCGAGAGTCGATTCATGACGATTGGGCCGGTAGTTCGCTACCTGCGTGCGCACCCCAGGGAAGACAGTCCTGCTTCCGCCGACTTGCCAGGTGCCAGTGCGCCATACGGCCAGGCCGGGATCCAGATGGACCTGGAAGCGGATCACCGCGTTACCGGTGAGACGCGGACCGGCTATGCGCTGCGAGCCAGTGTGTCGGGCTTCCCTGCGCTCTGGGATGTCAATTCCGCGTACGCGCGCGCCAATGTCGAAGGTCTGCTCTACATCCCACTCTCGTGGCCGACGCTCGCACTGCGCGGAGGTGCCGCACGAGTGTTTGGAAACGAGTTTCCACTGCACGATGCCGCGTTCCTCGGTGGTCGGCAGACCCTGCGTGGCTATCGTTTCAACCGGTTGGCCGGCGACACGGAAGTACACGCCGGTGCGGAACTGCAGCTTCCGGTTGGCGAGATCACGATCATCTCACGCACCAGAGTCGGCGTGTTCGGCGTGGGTGATATCGGTCGGGTCTGGTTCGATGGGGACTCCGCCGGGAAGTGGCATAACGGCGTGGGCGGAGGTCTCTGGCTCGAAACGCTGCGCCAGACGGTGAGCGTCACCTACGCGCACGGGGAAGAGAACCGGTTGTACCTGCAGTTCGGCTGGCCGTTCTAACGGATCAGGACGTAGTGATTCCGGTAGCGGCCACCACGGCGGCCTCGTAACTGGTGACATCGGCGGATTCATAACGCGAGAGCACACTCGCAGCCGCCATGTCGCCGGTCACGTTGGTCGTGGTCCGGAACATGTCCGGTATCGTATCCACGCCTAGAAGCAGACCGATCCCATCTACCGGCAGGTTCGCTGCCGTCAACACGGGCACCATCACGATGATGGAGCCGCCCGGGATACCCGGCACGCTGAACGTTGTGATCACCGACAGAAATGCGATCGTTGCCAGTTCCGGAGGGCCCAGCGGTACGCCATAGAGCTGTGCCAGAAAAATCACGCCCACCGGAATCCCGATTGCGCTGCCCGGGCGGAAAGTCGCAACCGCGAGTGGTAGAAAAAAGCTGCGGATCGACAGGGGCAGCTTCAGGATCGTCGCCGAACTCTCGAGCATTGCGGGCAATGACACCAGCGACGAGCGGGAACTGAAGGCCACTGCCTGCGCGGGCGCACTCGCCCGGGCAAACAAACGCGGTGGCTGTCGGCCAACTACGATGGCGAGCAGGTATAGCAACCCCATGAAGGCTACACACATCGCGCTCACACCGACCATGTAGTACGCGACCGCGCCGGCCGCGGTCAGACCGAGCCGCATTGCCAATGGTACCGAGATGGCGAACACGCCGATCGGTGCGACCGCCAACACCCAGCGAACCACGGTCAATGACGCATCCATGATCGCCTGTACGCCGCGCATGAACGTTTCGCGATTGGCGGTCGTTGCGCGCGACAATCCCAATCCAAACAGGATCGAGAACACGATGAGCGGCAACATCGCACCATCGGCGGCCGATTTGATCGGGTTGGTTGGCACCAGATCGATGAGCCACTGCCGGAAGCCCGTGATCTTGCTCGCATTCGCGACCGCCTCGCCGCTGGTTTGGGCTACACTCGCGCGCAGCGCCTGCGCCGCTGCCGGATTGATGTCGAGACCCGAGAACACAATCGGTGCCACGATCACCGAATACGCTGCCGCTGCAGCCAGCAATACCAGGAACAGCGTGAAGGCGCGCCCGCCAATGCGCCCCATCGTGCGCATGTCCGGCAGCGAGGTTACGCCGATCAGAATGGCCGACACGACCAAAGGCAGCACGATCATGCGCAGCGCATTGACCCAGAGTGTGCCGATGGGCTCCAGATAGATCGGAATACTTCTGAGTGCGGGGCTCGCGGAGAGAGAAATTGCTATTCCCAAGGCCATGCCGGCCGCGAGCCCAATGAGGACCTTTGTGGTGAGGGTCATGTTCTGTGGAAAGATCCTGTCGAAGGGCTGTAGCTTGCGGGCTTGCGGGCGCTTCTGCACGTGTCAGATGTCGTCAGGGGCTGGCGGGCGCGAGGGTTGTGCTGAAACGTAGTCGGGGGCTGGCGTGCGGGAGCGGGAGCGTGTGACATACTGATACGCCCTTCACGCTTCCCGCTCGCAAGCCCCCAACAAGAGGGTGTCATAATCCTCACGCCCGCCAGCCCCCAATGAGATGGTGGCACTGCAAAACGCATCCGCCAGCCTCCCAAGCTCCCGCTATACATCCACATCTCGCACCAAAAACTCACTGGTCCGCCACCTTCTTCACGCCCTTCAGATAACGATCATACCAGCCGAGAATGCGCGCGTGATAGTCTTTGACTTCTTCCACTGTATTCGTCGGCATGCCGTGCCCGCCAAACGTGTAACTCACCCACTCGACTTCCTTGCCGAGACGGCGGAGCGCGTAGAACATCTCCATGCTGGTGCGCTCCGGAACGTTGTGATCCTCGCGGCCGGTCATCAGCAGCAGCGGCGTCTTGATGCGATCGGCGGCGAAGATGGCGGAGTGCTCGATGTATTTCTGTGGTGCCTGCCACAAGGTTGCGCCCAGCCGGTCCTGACTCTTTTCGGGTGCGTGGATGTTGCGCACACCCAGACGCGGTGAATCCGTGTAGAAGCTGATCATGTCGACTTTACCGCTGATGTTGATCGCCGCCTTGAAGCGGGAGGTCTGCGTGATCAACAGGTTGGTTGCGTAGCCACCGTAGCTGGTGCCTTGCACGCCGAGTTTGTCCTGATCTGCAATACCGAGCTCGATCAGTTTGTTGGCGGCGGCCGTTACACCTTTCACCCAGGCTTCTCCCGGATACCCGATTTCCAGGTTTACGGAAGGCTGTGCCACGGCGTAGCCATTCGCGGTCAGCACATTGATCGTCGAGTTGAAGCCATCATCGAAGAACGTCTCGTACACATTGAACACGACCGGGTATTTCCTGCCTGCCTCGTAATCCACGGGCAGGTATAGAACGCCGTATAGTCTCTTGCCGTCCGAGTCGAAATAGGAGAACAGTTGGGTCCGACCAAGGTTCCTGTCGCGCAGTTTTGCGTTGACGTCGGTCAGCCGCCGCACGTTGCGGAGGTCGCCATCACTGGTGTAGAGGTCGGCTGGCCGATTGCCATCGGCAATAGTGAACACGAGTGTGCTGCCATCTTCCGAGAGTCGCAGGCCGCCGTACATGCGGCCGTCCTTGACCAGGTCGCGCATCTGCTTGGTGGCTACGTCGTACTTGGCGAAGCCGCGCTCCCATTGTGTGCGTGCCGCGTATGACAGGTAGATCGACTTGCCGTCGCGGCTCCATTCCACGACCGAGCGGCGCGGCGCGGTTTCATCATTCTCGGGCGGCGCCGGCAGGAACAGCTCCTTGCTGCCATCAGCCACGTTGACCAGCCACAGACCCTGCCGGTTGCTGGCGATGAGTTTGCTGCCATCGGCGGATATGCGAGTGACGCTGAAGCGCTCGTTCGCTCGTGCGGTCGAATCGGGCCGGGCGGTCGAATCGGGCCGGGCGGTCGAATCGGGCCGTTCACGACTGGGACCCAGCAGTCTTCGCGGCTCCTTGTCATCTACGCTGCCGACGAAGATCGCGCCGTCCTTGGCGTAGGCGTAATTCCGCTCGTCCCTCGACCACTGAAGGCTCAAGCCTTTGGTCGATGCGATCAGCGTACGCGGTGCGCCTCCACCGACCGGCAGGAGCTTGAGCTGGTTATCATTTCCGCCAATCACATCGTAATCGGTCTTGGTCGTGACATCATCGAGGTAACGAATCGATCCGGCATCGGGCGTCGCGTTGTAGGAGCGCAGCTTCGTGCCATTGAACAGCTCACGGGTCTGGCCGGTCCGCAGGTCGTGTACGGCAACTGCCTGCTGTAAGGAGAGCCGGCCCAGCTCCTCCCAGGCCATGAATGGGTTGCTGCTGGACTGAACGATGATCGAATTGCTCGTGATCTTCGCAAATCCGTCCGCCGCCTGCTTGCGCCAGGCGGCGTCACGCGTCGTGAGGAAGATCAGTTGGCCATCGGCACTCCATTGCAGGCTCGCATTGTCAGCTGCGACGCGTCCGGCCGGCAATGTGACCGGGCGCAATTTGTTGGTCGCGCGTTCCCAGATGAGCGGCTCGAAGCCATCGCCCTTGCGCGCAAGGAGTGCCAGGCGCGAACCGTCGGGGGACCAGCGCATCGAGCGCACCTGCCTGCGATCGCTGAACAGTTTGCGTGATTCGCCGGAGCGCGTGTCGATGATCAGCAGATCCGTGTTGCCCGGTGGCAGGTAGGACGGATCGCCATAACGTCGATTATCGTTGCCCAGCCGATCGCGCAGGGTGCCGCTGGTGGCGGCAATCCAGCGGCCGTCACTCGACAGATCGGCCACGCTGATGTTGGCAACCTCGAGGACATCGTCGACCGTGAAACGGTTGGACTGACCGGTGAGCTCCGTCGATGCCGTCGCCAGCAGCAGCAGCAGCGTGAACCGTCGGGCGCGCGGGGCGCTGACCCTGGGGAGTGTGTGCATCGTGGTCTCCTGGAGATGGCCTGAGGTGCAGGAAGCTGGTCTAGCCCAAGCCTCATCGTCAATGGCCGGTTCGGGCAAGCGGTTTGACGCAGTCCTGCATTTCGATCATACTCGCGCGGTCGAGCCACTGGAGCGCTCATCTCTCTGCGTACCGGACGAGGCGCCGCATACGTTTCCTCCATAGCTCTGAGCAACAGCCAGATTCGCGCGTATTGCTGGCCCTCGGTGCGCTCGGCATCTGGCTGGGCGTACACGCATTGCGCAGCTATACCGCGATGTCGGTCTGGAACCTCGCCGATGAATTGCCGCTCCCACTGAAATCAATACCACCACTGCTGATCCATGCCATCGGAGTGCTCGGACTGCTGGCGCGACGCACCGTGGGCGGCTCACGGCCGCTGGTCCGCTTCGGATCTGCCTTCGCACTCGCCACTGCACTGCGTCAATTGCTGGGTGATTTCGATCGGATCGCGATCACGGCAGCGCTGCTGGCCTGAATCTTCTTCCTGTGGTGGTTGCTGTTTCTCGAGCCGTCGCTACTGGCCAATCTGGGGAGAATGGCACAGACCGCGGACCTCGATCTGGTCGTAGCCAGCAGTCTCATACAGCTCGGTCTCATTATCGGACTGGTCGTGACCGGCGTTGCCTGGCGCATGAAGCGACTGGCGGCTGGTCTGCTGCTTCTGGTGCTGGTCCCCATCATGTCTACAGTGCGCGGGCCAACCGCGTGGATGATGGTCACGTCCAATGCCGCCGGCGTGATCGCGCTGGTGGGTGCATGCACACGCGGCACCAGGACCAGCAGCACGAGCTGGGCGTATCCAGGCTGGTTGCTCGGCGCGGGATTGCTGTTCGTGTTTCTGTTTGGTTTCTACTCGCGATTCGAGGCTCCGTTGTTCTGGACCTTCGCGGGTAGGTTGCTCGTATTGCTCAGCCTCGGCATCGGCAATGATCTGATCAGCGGTGCTCCGCGCGTAGCGGTCGTGATCGCCGGCGTGTCCGTCGTGGCCTGCGCGGGCTCGTTTCTGCCCGCACCGGGTTTTCCGGGCGATACCGACGCGGCCCCGATCGGCTGCGGGTGATGACCTACAACCTGCATCAGGGCTATGATGCTGCTGCATTACCGGCGATGCAGCGGATCGCCAATGAAATTGGCAGCACCGACGCGGATATAGTCGCAGTGCAGGAGGTTCATCGCGGCTGGGATCTGCTGGGCGGCGCGGATCTGATCGCTTACCTGCGCTGGCGCTGGCCTGAGTACCACGTCGTGTTCACGAGTACGAACGGCCTCTGGGGCAGCGCGATCCTCTCGCGTTTCGCGCCGCGTTCTGCCGGCGGCTCCGTATTCACGGCCAACGGCGAGTTCCGCTACGGCTACACGCAGGTTGAAACGGTGCTCGGGCCGACTCCTCTATAGTCGCGGGTGATTTCAACGCGGAGCCAGGCACTCCGGTTATGCGGGCCCGGCTGGACGCTGGACTGATCGACCCGGCCAGCCGTTTCGGGCTGAGCGCAGCCGCCACCTGGCCGGCGCATTCGCCGGTCGAACGGCTGGACTACATCTTCGCCACGCCTGACCTGCAACCGGTCAACGCCCGCTTGCTAAGAACGACCGCGTCCGATCATTTGCCACTGATCGTAGACTTTTCGTCGGTTCCCACCCGGAGAGACAACCCGTGAAGGTCACGCTTTCGTTTGCCCTCGTTGCGAGCCTGCTTACTGTGCAATGCCGATCCATTGAGACGGTTCCAGATGCAGGACCGCCGGCGCTCGGCTCTGGTCAAGTCGCGTTCGTCAACGTCAATGTCATTCCCATGGATCGTGAGCGGGTCCTGGCCGACCAGACCGTGGTGGTGACGAACGGCCGAATCACCGCAGTCGGGCCAGCTGCGCGCACGACCGTGCCGCCTAATGCGATCCGGGTCGATGGTCGGGGCAAATACCTGACGCCGGGACTCGCGGAAATGCACGGTCACGTTCCGGCCGCAAATCCCAATGCAGTGCTGACACCCGAGAACGTGCTGTTCATGTACATCGCCGGCGGTGCCACGACCGTCCGCGGCATGCAGGGCCACCCATCGCATCTGCCGCTCCGCCAACGGGTGGAGAGCGGCGAGCTGATCGGCCCACGGCTATACCTGTCATCGCCTCCGCTCAGCGGCAACAACGCGACTGACGCGGCGACCGCTGAGCAGCTGGTGCGCAACGCGAAGCAGGCCGGCTACGATCACTTGAAGGTGCACGAGAACCTGAGCAAGACCGCTTACGACGCGATCGTGAAGACGGCGCGCGAGGTCGGCCTGGAGTGGGGCGGTCACGTTTCCGTGCACGTAGGTGTGCGGGGTGCGATTGCAGCCAGACAGTCCACTATCGATCACCTGGATGACTACGTCGAAGGCCTCGAGGGTGATGAAAGCAAAATCGCCGAGCTGGCAAAACTGACCCGGGACGCGGGCGTTGCCGTGGTACCGACCATGCCGCTCTGGGAAGTGCTCCGCGGTCTGCATGCACCGGCTTCCATGAATGACCGCGCCGAGTTGCGTTACATGCCGCCGCAAACACGTCAGAATTGGGCCAACACGGTCGGCCAGACGCACGCGAATGCCGACCGCGCCGCGGCGCAGAAGGAGATCACCCTGCGCAATCGCATCCTGAAAGCCCTCAGCGATGCCGGTGCGCTGGTCCTCCTGGGCAGTGATGCACCGCAGCTCTACAGCGTGCCCGGCTTCTCATTGCAGCGTGAAATGGAAACCATGGTCGAAGCTGGAATGACGCCGTTCCAGGTTTTACAAAGCGGGACTATCAACGTCGCAAAATTCCACAAGAATGAAAGTGAGACCGGCACGGTGGCAGTCGGCCGGCGCGCCGATCTGTTGTTGCTGGATGCCAATCCACTTCAGGATATCAGGAACATGAATCGCAAGGCCGGCGTCATGGTCAAGGGGCGCTGGCTGCCGTGGCCGGAAATCCAGCAGCGGCTCGACCAGATCGCGGCCGCCTACCGGTAGGGAAACGGAAAGGGCCGGTCGCCTGGACCGGCCCTGTTCCCTGATATCGTTACCTGCCACTGTTATACGGTCGGCGGTGCCCGCCGTGCCGCAAACTTCCGATACAGAAAAAGCAACAGTAGGGCGCCCAGGATCGATCCAATGAATCCGGCAGCCCCGACCTCGCGGCCGGGCAGCAGAGCGCCCAGCAGGAAGCCGCCAACCAGCGACCCGAGAATGCCCAGGATGATCGTGACGATAAAGCCGCCCGGATCACGACCCGGCATGATCAGCTTCGCGATGGCGCCGACGATCGCGCCGAAAAGGATCATCAACAGTATGTTCATGCAGACCCCCGCGTTTCAGGTTAGCCGGCACCGGCCGGCAGCAACGCACGCCGGGCGTGCAAGACAAGTGCCGACCTGAGGATGAGATGCTGAGATCTGCGCTGTTGTGGGCGTCACAAAACAAGACAATCGCACGTCAGCTGCCGAACTATCGCTTCGCGCGCAAGGCGGTCACCCGTTTCATGCCGGGTGAGAATGTCGATGACGCGCTTCGTGCCGGCGAATTGCTGCGCGCGCAGGGCATCCCGACCGTAATCACGCGCCTGGGTGAAAACGTTACCGAAGCTAGCGAAGCCGATGATGTGCGGATGCATTACGCGGATGTACTCGCGACCATCGCGGGCTTGAAGCAGGAAACCCAAATCTCGGTCAAGCCAACTCAGCTCGCGCTCGACATCGACGAAGCGCGCTGTGTAGACAATCTGAAGTCGCTGGCCGATAGCGCGCGCAGAGTCGGAAATTTCGTGTGGATCGACATGGAGTACAGCTCCTATGTCGACCGGACCATCGCTGCGTTCGACAACGTGCGTGACCAGCACTCCAACGTCGGGCTCTGCATTCAGGCATACCTCCACCGTACACCCAAAGACCTCGAGCACCTCATCAAGTCGACTACGGCGATTCGCCTGGTGAAGGGTGCATATCGCGAGTCTGCCGATGTTGCGATTCAGAGCAAGAAAGATGTGGACGAGGCCTACATGAAGCTCGCCACCCGCCTGCTCGAGGAAACCGCAACCGGCCGTGAGGTCGGTGCGCCGCCCGCTTTTGCCACGCATGACCTGAACATGCTGAACCGCATTACCACTACAGCGCGCAATCTCGGCATCCCCAACGACGCCTTCGAGATTCAGATGCTCTACGGCATCCAGCGCAACGAGCAACTCCGCTTCGCGCAGCAGGGATACCGCGTACGAGTCCTGATCAGCTACGGCTCCGCCTGGTTTCCCTGGTTCATGCGCCGACTTGCCGAACGACCCGCCAACCTGTGGTTCCTGGTCAAGAACATCGCCGGCTGAAAACAGGCTCTTCCGGAAATTGGGTTGGGATGAAAAGGAAGACCCCAAAGGTCCCGCCCGACGCCGCAGCCGACGCCGCATCCGGGAGTTCGGGAGTTCGGGAGTTCGGGAGTCGGTGTTCGGCGAGCGGGAGCGGGAGCGGGAGCGGGAGCGGGGCGGGTTTTCGGG
>JBBDWZ010000247.1:0-14385 GCA_040902615.1 Gemmatimonadota bacterium
CCCCATCCAGCCCGTCCATCCTCTGTCATTCGCCTTTTTCAGCAGCCTGCTAGGGTTGCTCAAACACTTACGGATAGTGCTGGTAATTTCATTTTGCGTGCCCCGGCTCCTGGGAAGTATTGGATTCGTGCTCAACGACTTGGCTATGTTGCTGCCGCATCCTCGACTATCGAAACCGACAGCGCTGAACAAGTGGCTGACATAACTATTACGATGCGGGTCCAAGGAATTCGCATGGATACGCTAGTTGTGGATGCGAAATCGAAAGGACTCCAGCCGGGTCGCAATCAGTTCGTGCGGCGTTGCGCCGGTGCCGGTAGCATCTGCTTAACCGAGCAGCAAATTAGAGCTAGTGGGGCTAGGCGCCCGAGCGACGTTTTCGAAACGATTCCTGGTTTGGCCGTGGTCGATTCCAGCGGGAATGCACGATCCCGTACAGTGCGTTCGTTCGTGGGCTGGGGATGCTTTGTGATTTTTCTGAACAATAACGTCGCGCCGATGCAGAGGGTCGGGGCAGGTCCGATATTGGACATCAAGCTCGACGAACTCGTACTCGCAGACATCGTTGGCATTGAAGTTTATCGCTTGTATAGAGAAGTTCCTCGCGAGCTGCGCGACAGTATCTTGGCCCCCGACATATGGCCATCTCGAAGAATGAGCTCCGGAGGCTGCGGAATCGCGATGGTGTGGACCAAGTCGGCTTGGTAACCTGCGCAATACGATCGGTAATCTCTGGAGGATCGGGACACTTCAAGGGCGCTCGACATCAGTTGCGCATCCCAGCCAATGAGAAATCTTCACCCCGAAAGATTTATCAGGACAAGTCGTTTCTAGGCCACTGACACTTGACGACCACGCGTGCCAAACGCCTCCGGGGGGCGGGTCCTTCATCATTTTGAACAATCGAATTCAACTCATTTTGACGCGAGAAATCATACGGCGTACTGCTCTGTTCCCTCGTCGGGCATCTATCTCTCCGTTGCGCATTTCGTCGCAGAATTGTCAAAGACGCAAAACCTCAACAGAAAACCCCGTCGTGCTTAAAGCACGGTGGGGCTTCTGTTTACATCATGGTCGCACAAGGACTTGAACCTTGGACCTCACGGATGTGAACCGTGCGCTCTAACCAACTGAGCTATGCGACCTTGTCGGCGTCGCCAGCCGGCTCCGCCGGTCAGCGGCAGCTACCGCGAAAAAACTGGGCGCCCCAAAGGGGCGCCCGCAGCCCTGAATATAGGACAAGCAGAAGGTAGTTCAACCCCCGGTCGCCCGATTGTATACAAGTCTCTTGACCTGACCGTGATCGAGCCTTAACAATGGGGTAGGCAGCAAGCCCTCCGAGGCTTCACGCCGTAAATCTCCACCAATTTGAGTGTCTCCGGGCCGCGAAGGAGCGACCATCCGCAGGCTGCATTCAGCTAGACGCTGTGGCGCGACTGCATTTGTAGTAGCCCTGGTGTTCTCGTCGACTGACCATGATCGGGCGTTGCATGCCCAGACCCCGCTGACCTTGCCGGCGGCGTATGGCGAAGCTGCGCCTCCTTCAGCGATCGCCGGTCTGCGCGATGCCCGGCCGATTTCACCACTCGAATTCAGCCGCGCCTGGTTGTTGAAGGTGGAAGCCGTGCGCCGGCGCCGGGCGGAGCTTTCTGCTGACGGCCGGCTGGATGGAATGACGCCGGCCGCGGCTGCGCTATCGGGTGCAGCGCTGACCGGCACGCTGCGCGTTCCGGTCCTTCCCGTTCGATACGCGGACGTCCGCGAGCCATTTCCCGTCGGCGACCTGGAAGCTCGTTTGTTCGGCACGGCGCGGGCCGATACCATGACCTACGCGAGTTATTGGCGTGAGGTATCCGGCGGTCTGCTCGATGTTGCGGGGACGATCACGCCGTGGATCACGCTGGCCAAGGACGCGAAGCATTACCTGCCGCGTAACAAGTTTGGCTGGGGTCAATTCGGCCGCACGGGTGAGCTGCGGCAGGAAGCCCTGCGCGCCGCCGATGAAATCCTCGATTTTGCGCAATTCGACAACGACGGTCCCGACGGCGTGCCGAACTCGGCCGATGACGACGGTTTCGTCGACTTCGTCGCGTTTGTGTACGCCCTGCCATGTCCGGGAGATGCGCGTGCGGGCGCAATCTGGCCCCATCGCGCCGCAATGCCGCCGTATGTCACCAAGGACCTGAACCGGCGTGGCAGCAAGATCCTGATCGCGGATTACGTCATTCTTCCCGCTATCGATCCCCAGACCTGCGGGCCCATGCACGTGGGCGTGCTCGCGCACGAAACCGGTCATGCCCTGGGCTTGCCGGATCTGTACGACTACGACGGGTCGTCGCAGGGTATCGGTGCTTGGGGCCTGATGGGCACGGGCAGTCACAACGCACGGCATTCACCAGCTCACCTGAGCGCATGGGAGAAAGAGCAGCTCGGCTGGGTTTCGGTGAAATGGCTGAAGCAGTCCGGTGTCGTGACCTTTGCGCCGGTCGAAAACAATGCGACCGTGTACCGCTACGACTTGCCGCATCGCTCGGGTGAGTATCTGCTGCTCGAGAATCGTCAGCGCATCGGCTCGGACAAGTTCCTGCCCGGAAAAGGACTGCTTGCCTGGCGGATCGATCCGGAACGCGGCGAGCTCGGAGCCTGGAACACCGATGAACGGCGCGGTGCAGTGGCGTTGCTCGACGCGGATGGCCGCGGCGATCTGAAACACGGTGTGCGCGCGGATGCCAGCGATCCATTCCCGGGCGCCAGCGATCAGCGCTTCTTCGCACCTGCGGATGTTCCGACTTTCCGGCTGGCCCGGATCAAGGAAGAGTCGCGCAGTGTGATCGCGGATGTCGCCATCGGCTACGACGCGCCTGCGCTGATCCCGGATGCGGATGCCGTGCGCCTGACTGCCTTCACCGGTGAGTCTACGGTGAAGCACACGGTGCGCGTGCAGGTAGATGGGCTGGTTGGTGAGTGGAGCGCGGTGACCAGTGCAGAATGGCTGCGTACAACGGCAAGCCCGGACGGACTCCAGCTGGTGGCAGACACCCGCAAGCTCGGTCCGGGCCGCTACACGGAAACCGTCGAATTGCTGGCCGAGACCGGCTCGGTTGCCGGACGTCTGACGGTAGACCTCTACGTCGCACTCCCCGGTTTGCCGGAAGTCATGGCCAGCGATCTGCCCTGGAGCTGGGGCCTGGCCGCGCACGGGTCGCAACTCTATCAGGCGAGTTACGGCTGGGATGCGCTGGGCCTGCGCCCGCGCCCGCGCGTGCTGCAGTTGCGGGATGGACAGGTACACCCGAGTACGCTCGCGCGGTTGCCCGCGGATGCGCTGTATGCGCCGGTACCAACCCCCGACGGCAAAGGGGTGTATGTGGTGGCGCGCGCACGCGGCGAGAATTATGTCTATCGCGTCGATGTCGACGGCAATGCATCGATCGTCGCTTCGCGGATCGGTACGAGCCCGGCCTACGGTGCGGCGTTGTTGCCGAATGGTGATCTGCTGGTCTCCGAATGGAATGGAATGATCTGGCGCATCGACGCGTCGGGCCGCGTTGAGCCGCACATCAAGCTGAATGCAAATCTCTACCAGATTGCCACTGACGCGCAGGGTAGTGTGTACGCCGCAACCTATGATGCCAACATCATTCGTTGGAACAGCGAGTCCGCGCCTACGGTTTTCGAAACCGGGTTCGAACCGGGCCGGCTGGTTTCTGTGGCGGCTGCTCCGGGGGGAGCGGTCTATGCCGCGGAACGCGGTGATGGTGGGCGTATCCTTCGCTTCGACGCCTATGGCAACAAACGTACGGTCTTCCGGAGCCCGCTGGCGCGGTTCTACGGTCTCGCGGTCGATGCCGAGTTCCTGTATGCGCTGGACCTGCACGATCGGCGGCTGCTCCGCATCTCGATCGAACGTTCTCCACTGACCGCCGCCGTCGAACGTTAGGCTTCCAGTTTCTCCACTACAGACCAGACCAACAGCGGCATCATGATTTCGTGGTGTCCCGTGATCTGATAGCCGCGGCCACTGCCCGTGCGCGTTGGACGCTCGACGACGTTTACGCGCGGGCGATACTGCCTGATCATGTCGAAGTCCGCTGCCACGAATTCCCTTGGTAGGCCGCCGTTCAGATTTCGGCAGACCGTGAGTGCTTTCAGAAACACCTCAGGCATCATCACGGCCGATCCGATGTTGAGCACGACCCCACCTTCGAGAGCAGTCAGTGCGCCAGCCAGCCGTTTGAAGTCGCTGTGACTGGTCTTGCCGATGGCCGCGCCGTCGGCAGCCGGGTGCTGGTGGATGATCTCCGCGCCGAGTGCTGCGTGCACCGTGAAGGGTACGCCCAGCTCATGCGCATTCAGCAAAAGCGAGAGTTCCGGGTGAGCCAATTGCTGACTCTGTTTGAGGGCATGAGCCAACGATTGGCCGAGGCCCCAGCCCTTTGCGGCCCCTGCGGTAATTGCGCGGTTCATTTCGGAGCCGGTTTCCTCCGCCATACCGAACGACCCGTCGGCCAGGCCCGCCTCCACGTCTTCACTGGTACCCCCCCAGCGTGCGAGCTCGTAATCGTGAATGACCGCGGAGCCGTTGGAAGCGAGGTGGGTGATAATGCCACGCCGCATGAGATCGATCAGCAGTGGGGAGAGGCCGGTCTTGATGACATGGCCACCAAGCATTGCCACGACGGCCCGTTTTTCACGTGCCGCAGCAACGATCGCGTCGACCACGGCGCGAAAACTTCTGGCCTCGAGTACGTCGGGTAAGGATGTGAGAAAGGCGCCGAAGCTGCGTTCGGCGCCCGGAGCGTGAGCAAGATCGCTGGCGTTTACCTTATTTTCACGACCTGCAATTGGTACTGTGCGGATTCTGCTGAGATCCGCTTCCATTGGCTGCTCTACTTCGTCTCCGCTCACTGACCGCTGTTCTCGCCCGGCTTGAACGGCGGTGACAAACGCCGCCCCGGCTCGTAGCGCACCAGCTCCATCTTCAGAGTCTTCAACAGCGGCACACTGCTGACGCCGGCCTTGATGTACACGGGAATTCGGCGGTCATCGTCGGTGAAATGCACTTCCGCATTGCCGCCTTCACTGAATAATCCATCGGTCTCGATGATTGGTTGTACGACGATGGTCGCAAACTGGCCCAGAGTCTTGAGATCGATCCGGTCCTTGCGCAGCACTTTGAGCACGACCGGATTGCCGTCCTCCCTGAAATAGCGCGGCAATGTGTAGGTCTGCCCGACCACGAGCGGCAGCGTGCGTGCAAAGTACAAGAATGACAGGTCATCGAGAGGCTGATCGGTCGGCATCACGCCAGTATAGTCCTTGTGCGTCGGTGACAAATCGAGCCTGCGCCACCGCTTCTCACTCAGAGAAAACTCGTATGACCGCTTCCGCTTTTTACCGACCTCGTGGGTATCCTGACGGTAGCGGCGCGAGAACAGGCCCTCCATGTCGAACCACGACTGATAGGTATTGTCGAGGTGCGCGAACGGAATACCGCCTTTGATGTTCATACGCATCTGGTAGGTCGGAGCGCCCTGGATCGTGTCGATGTCCTGAATCTCGATGACACTATTGCCCACCTGGCGCAGCGCACCGACCGAAACCTTGTAGGTCATACGCTCGCCAGGGCCGAACGGCACCGGTGCGTACATCCGGTCGATATCGGCAGCGGTTTGGGCCCGTACCGGCGCGAATGCTCCACCCAATAAAGATGCTACGAACAGCGTCAAACGAATCTGGATCAACTGGTACTCCCGGTTTCAGGTGCAATCGTACTCGGCGCCTCAGCAGAGACCTGTGGTGCCGCGAACGTGTCTCCGACTCCATTGTTGTCCGTTGGCGCCTCGGTGTTCCGTGCGTTGCTCTTACGCCCACGCCTTCCTCGACCGCCCCGCCTGGAACGCCGCTTACGCGGTGCTCCGTTGCTTTCTGCCGGCTCGACATCCGATGTAACCGGCGTTTCCGCAACGGTTTCCGCCAAAGAGTCAGCCACCGGCAGCGTCTCTGCTGTGTTACCGTTGGCGGGTTTCGCGCCTTCTGATCGCCGACGTCGGCGGCGCTTCTTTTTGCGCGGTGCCAGCGGGGTTTGCGTTGTTCCATCCAGCACCCTTGCGGCAACCACCGTTTCGGTGGTTTCGGCTACGCTTTCGGGCGCTGCCGCCGGCTCACGATTCGGCCTGGTGCGCGGCGGGCGAGCCGGGCGTTCAGCGCGAACCGGCCTTTCGGGACGGTTCGTCCGTTCGGTCTGCTCCCGGCGCGGACTCCGCGGGGTCCGCTCGGAACGTGGTCCGCGATCCCCGTCATCACGACGGGGTCTTCCCCGGTGCTCCCGAGCGGGCTCGGGACGGCTGGACTCGCGGCGGGCCTGATGCCCGCGCGGACCCCGCTGCTGTCGAGGATCCGGTGCCGCCACGGGCATTTCGAGAGGAACGTTCGCCAACGGGCCCAATCCACCCCGGGCAAACCGGTTGAGCAATCCCATCAGTGGCCAGAAGGTCAAACGGCTTGGCCGTTGAAGACGCGCCCCGCGCCATACCGTGTCCACGACTTCGGTTCGGCGCGCATGCGGTTGAACCAGTTTGAGCAGCTCCGCGTTGGCGGCCCAGCCATCCCAGGTCAACAGACGTTGCGGACCGCGCGCTTCGATCGCTCGTTTTACTGCCATCACCCGGTACACCCGCAATCCGCTGAGCGGATCGGTAACACCTTCGGGCCAACCCCGGCGGCGCAGCAGGTATTTGCCGATGCGCCGAGCCCAGCGCACCGAGCGCGGCGCGGTATCCGGGATATTGATGTTCGTGCAAACCACATCCGCCCCAGCCTCAATTCTCTTGAGCATGGGTGTCAGCTCGGCCGGGTCGTCGGTGAAGTCGGCCTGCAGCGTGACGATCACATCCCGCTTGGGATACTCCGCACGGCGTACGGCTTCACGAACCAGCAACTCCAGAGCATTGGCGTAGCCGAGCTGCTTCTCGATCCTGACCACGGTCAGCGGAAGCACCCGCTGATAAGGACCCAATACCTCGCTGGTATCGTCACTTGACCCGTCATTCGCTACGAGGATCTGGTAGTCGCGCGGGAAATCAGCCAGTACCTGGCGGATCTTCCAGAGCAGCACACCGATCGTTCTTTCCTCGTTGTGTGCGGGAATGCAGATGTATATCACGTAACGGTAAGCCTTTATTTCATCGCCGTTTAACTGATACCCTCGGACACGGTTCGGTTTCCCTGAGGCTGTGTTTTCCAGCGCCGGTGGTGCCAAAAGTATTGCTCCGGCCATTGGCGGACGAGCTTTTCGAGGCAAGCCGTGTACGCCGCAGTCAGCCGTTGGACCACTTCATCGAGCTCGCCTTCCCGGGAAGCGGTGATTTCTTCGGATATTCCGTAATAGTCCTTGCCATCCCGAATCGCGGTCCCGAAGAAGATCGGTGCGCCCGAACGGAGGGCCAGCAGGGCGGCGCCGGCGTGCGTGGATGCCGGCCGGCCAAAGAACGGGACGAACACCCCTGTCCGTCCGGCGTTCTGGTCTGAGACAAAGCCGACGATTCGTCCCTGACGCAGCCGTTCGAGCGCACGTCTGGAAGCCCCAGCGCGTGGGATCAACTCAAGTCCCAGTCGCTGGCGGGCTTCGACGACTGACTGATCGAAGAGCGGGTTTCTGGCGGGCTGGTAAATGCCGTCCACCGGATAGCCTTGGGCGGCAATACTGGCTCCACCCAGCTCCCAGTTACCGAAGTGGCCGCCGACCAGCACGATGCCTTTGCCTTCCCGAAACGCTTCGAAGAAGCGTTCGCGGCCGACCTCGTGACGAACGCTTTTTACGACGTCGTCGCGGCTCGCATGGGAGAGCCGCAGCGTCATCATCATCTCGCGGCCGAGATGCTCGTAAGCTGCCTCCGCCGTTGTGGTGATCCAGGCCGGTTCGCGCTCGGGAAAGGCCAGCCGCAAGTGCTCTTCGACAACGGGGCGCCGGATCTTGAGGCGACGATAGCCGAACCGTCCGAGTCGTTCCCCAAGAGCCTCCGCACTCTCGCGTGAAAGTCTTCCGGCTGCGCCGATCATGCCCGAGAACGCCGCGTACTCCAGGCGATCCTTGAGCGTTGGCTTCCGTTTCATGCGCGGCCCGCGAAATACTCGAGCATTGCGAGCCGCCGCAGCAGCTCGCCGTGCCTCGGCCCGACCGCCGCGATGTCCGGATCATCGTCGGTCCATTCGCCGCGCTTTACCAATTCTCTCACGCCTGCGCTCTCCAGAATGAGGAGTCCGCGATCCCGCAGCGTGGCGGTCACCTGCCTGTAGTTCTCCATGGAATGAAGGGAGACGATGAGGCGGGATGTGGGCCCGAGGAACATGGCGCCGGCACTCAGCACCGCGCCCTCCGCGCCCTCGACATCGATCTTCAGCATATCGGGCGACTTCAGGCCTTCGGACAGGAGACCACCGATGGAAGCGACGCGCACGGTTTCCGTACCACCACCCAGGTGAAACGTCTGCGATGATCCTCCGCCACCGAAATCGCCAATCCCGTCCTGGTCGGATACCGCCAGGTTGAGCGGGATCGTATTCGAGAGGCGGTTCCAGCGCACGTGTTTTTCCAGGAACGGGAAGTTGTAGGAGGACGGCTCGAAGGCGTAGACGCGGCCGTGCTGTCCGACCGCGCGACTGGCGATGAGCGTGACATAGCCATGATGTGCACCGAGCTCCCAGAAGCAATCGCCGGGCGAGAGCATGGCTTCGATCACGGCCATGCGTTCAGGCTCGAACGCGCCCGCGCGGTGACGCCCAGCCGCTGCGAGGCTCCACCGGCAGCCCTGGTTCGGTCCATGCTTGATCTGAACGCGCAGCGGGCGAATCGCTGCTGATGTGAACCGACGCAGTCCGAAGGGCAGGCGCATCGATTCAGGCTTCCTTCCCGGTTGTGCTCGAATTCGAGCTCGAGATGTAATTGTCGAACGCAATTGCAGCGCGTTCGGCTACATCATCGACTGTGATCAGTTCCATACGATTCCACTTGGGGGTCGCATTGCCCGGATCGGGTGAGCCATCCGTGTATCGATCGATCCAGAGGTCCTCGTATTTGCGATACGGTCCAACCCGCCACGGATTGGTATGTCCGTACAATCCGATGACCGGTACCCCACGCGCACGCGCGATGTGAACCGGGCCGGTATCAGGGGCAATGAGGAGATCGCTACCCGCCACCAGCCACATCATGCGGCGTACATCGTTGCCCAGCGTATTCAACGGCTTGTGCTTTACAGAACCGAGGATGGTCTGCACCAGCTCAGATTCACGGCGGGAAGGACCGCCTACCAGCAACACGTGCGCGTCGTATCGCGCAGTGAGCCGATCGATCAGCGGTGCATAGCGCTCCACCGGCCAGTCTTTCTTCACCGTGGTCGAAGCGACCGCGATTGCGATGACCGGTCGCCTGCGCAGCGGCTGAAAGAACTCGTGCTGCGAGTCGCGTTCCGGTTCCGTGAATTCGATGCCCCACTCGAGCGGGTCCGGCCGGCCGACACCGACCTCAGCGAGGAACTCGAGGAACTGATCCTGTGTGTGTCCACGCGGCCGGGCCGGCAACCGACGGTTTACCGTGAACCAGACGCCTTCGTGGCTGCGCGCGCGATCGAAGCCAATGCGCGTCGGTGCCCGCGACAACAGGGTTGGCCACACGCTCTTGAAGTAGGTGTTGAAGTTCAAGGTCAGGTCGAAATGACTGCCCGACAAATCCTTCGCCAGCCTGACCACGCCGCCGACTCCGTGCTGCTTGTGGTAGGCGATGACCTGGTCGACGGACTGATGGTGCCTGACCACCTCGGCCGGGGCCGGCTCGGCGATCCACGTGATGTGCGCAGCGCCCGCGCGCCGAAGCGCGTTTGCCACCGGCAAGCCGTGCACGACATCACCCAGGCCGGTGAGCAGCACGATGCACACACGCTGGCCGGCGATCATCGGAACAGCACCTGCTCGTATTCATCCGCCATGCGCGCCGGACTGAACCAGTGCTGTGTACGCCAGCGCGCTTCGTCACCTTGTATTCTTGCGTCGGGTCCCAATGCCTGCTCGAGTCCAGCGGCAATTGCGGCGGGGTCCTCCGGGCGCACGATCCAGCCGGCGCCGGCGCGGCCGTCACGGGGTGCAATCGCATCGGCCACACCATTTCCTTCGGTTGCAACCACTGGCAGACCGGCAGACATGGCTTCGAGCAGCGCATTGGCTATCGAATCCTGGCGGCTGGGCAAAACGAACGCGTCACTATCGGCCAGCACATCCGGCACATCGGAGCGTTGGCCGAGCCAATACACGCGTCCATCGAGTCCGAGTACGCTGGCCAGCGCGCGGAGCGATGATGCGTCCGGACCGTTTCCCGCAAAGACGGCGTGAACATCCGGCAGGCGAGTCAGCGCCCGGAGGAGCAAGTCGACGCCTTTGCGCTGCTCGAGCGTGCCGACACTGGCTACCAGTCTGACGGAAGTGTCGAGCTGCAACTCGCTCCGAATCCTTCCTGCGGTACCCGCCGCCGGCGCCACCGCGTTGAGGATGACGCGCAAGCGCTCTCGCGGAAACCAGGGCGCGGTTTCCATCCAGGTTGCAGCGACGTCACTCGAGTTGACGACCAGTACATCCACGAAGTTCTCGAACGCCTGGCGCAGTCTCCAGGCCGCGCGCTTTCTGGCCGGCCAGGCGCGTACGATGCCAAGTCGAACCACCACACGTTTGGCGTTCGCGCGGCGCGCAGCCCAGGATGCGGTCAACACGCGTTTCCAGGATGTCAGCAACACGGCGTCCGGCTGTTCACACCGGACCAAGCCACGAAAGGCCCATGCGGCCAGAACATCGAGGTCACCGCGCGGTCGAATCGGCGTGGTCCTGACACCACACTTCCCGAGCTCGGCCTGCAGCGGTGCCTCCAGCCGGGAAGAAACCAGCAGATCGTGCCCGCGCGTCTTCAGCTCGTTGGCCAGCAACAGCAGTTGACGCTCGTTGCCGCGCAATTCACGGCCATCGTTGTGGGCCAGCAGCTTCATGCATCACCGGCTGCGAGCCCGACCGACCCGCCGGCCAGGACGGTCTCGTACTCGACAACCATGCGATCGAAATCGAAGTAATCTCGTGCGGCCTGTTCGGCGGCTTCGGCCATGAGCCGCATCAAAGATGGTTTGCTGAGCAGCTCACCGAGTGTGCTGCTCAACTCGCCCGGGTCGAAGCTCGAGAGAACACGGCCTGGCAACCGGCCGTCGGCCAACGGACGGAGCGCTTCCACCGCACCGCTGACCGGTGTGCTGACTACGGGCACTCCCGCAGCCAGGGCCTCGAGCATTGCGTTGGCCATGCCCTCCTGATCGGAGCACACGACGAACAGGTCCATTGCGTCGAGTACATCACCCAGGTCAGTTCGATGACCGAGCAGATGCACGCGCTCCTCGAGTCCAAGTTCTGCGCAGGTTGCCTCGACCCTGGGGCGCTCGGTGCCCTCACCGGCGATCACGCAGTGCACGCCGGCCAGTGTATTGGTCGCGTGGATCAGCCGCTCCAATCGTTTCTGACGCGACAGCCGCGCAATCGCGCCGATGACGCGAGCATTGGCCGGAATTCCCAGTTCGGCGCGCACGGCGCCCGACGCCTGACGGCGCGCAGGCTGAACGACACCCGTGTGAATGGTAACGACCCGGCTCGGATCGTAACCCGGCACCCGGGCCAGGAATGCGGCACGCATCGAATCCGCGTTGAGCACGACCGTGTCGATCCAGTGCCGCACGGCATGACGATACTTCCAACGGCGCGGCGTGTCCGACGCCAATCCGACTCTGGCTACCGTGCGGGGTACTCGCGCGCGCGCACTCGCCATTCCGCCCAGCCAGATCTTTTTGAAGGTGCCCATGAGAAATGCATCCGGTGCTTCGCGCTTGAGGAATTCCGCGAACCGGAATGCGTCGGCGAGTACAGCATCGCCGCGCAGCGGCATGACAATGGACGGTATGCCGCGCCGAACCGCTTCATCCGCGACGATGTCGTGATTGCAGGTCAGGCTGATGCGATGTCCGCGGTCGGTCAGGCCGCGCAGCAGCTGGATCAAGGCGAGCTCCGCTCCACCGACCAGGTTAGCACCATTGTGCGCAACCAGATTGAGCTTGCCTTCCGGTTTATGTGCGGCGCGAGCGGATGCCTGCGCCAGCCCGAGCGGACTGGTTTCAGCCAGTGCACTACCGGCCGGCGAATTGTAGATCATAGAGGCGACGGTACGCGCCATCCTTCGTGATGAGTTCGTCATGGCGCCCGCGCTCCACGATCCTGCCTTCGCGCAGGACCAGGATCTGGTCGGCGTGCCTTATCGTGGAGAGTCGATGTGCGATGACGAACACCGTACGGCCTGTGAGCAGCTGGTCGGTCGCTTCCTGGACCAGACGTTCCGACTCGGTGTCGAGCGCGGATGTGGCTTCATCCAGGATCAGAATCGCCGGGTCGCGCAGAATTGCCCGGGCAATGGCCAGCCGCTGGCGCTGTCCACCTGAAAGGCGGGTACCCCGCTCACCCAGCACGGTCTCGTATCCTTGCGGCAGCTTCGTGATGAACTCGTGTGCATTCGCCGCGCTCGCCGCTCGTTCAACTTCGCCCTGGCTCACATTGTCGAGGCCGTACGCGATGTTTGAGCGCACGGTATCGTGAAAGAGTACGGTGTCCTGCGCGACCACACCCATGCGTGTGCGCAGGGAGTGCGTGCTGAACTCCCGCAGATCCACGCCATCGACAGTAATCCTGCCATCGGTCGGATCGTAGAATCGGGCGAGCAGGTCGGCGATGGTGGTCTTGCCGGCGCCGCTCGGACCGACCAGCGCGACCACCGTGCCCACCGGCACGACGAAAGAGACGTGGTCGAGCACCTGCGTGTCGTTCTCGTACGAGAACGTGACGTTCTCGAAGCGAACCGCTTCCTGCACACCCTCGAATCGCCGCGCGTTCAGATTGTCCTGAACTTCCACCGGTGAGTCCATGAACTCGAAGATGCGTTCCGCCGCGACGAGACCGGGCTGAACCGCTGCCTGAAAGCGCGACAGCCATTTGGCGGGGACATAAAGCCTGACCGCCAGCATCAGGAAGCCCATGAACGCCGGAGCCTCCAGCTGACCCTGCATTACCTGCTGCGAGCCGTACCACAGGAGCGTGACTGTGCCCAGCGCGCCAATCAATTCGGTCAACGGTCCGGCCAGGGCGCGCAACCGCTCGGTTCGAACCGTCGCCTTCATGTAGGTCCAGGTCAGCTGGCGGAAACGCGTAACCTCGAAGGTCTCGGCCGCGGCCGCCTTCACCTGGCGAATGCCCAGCACGGTTTCCTGCAGGTGCGACGCAACATCACCGGCCAGGTTGAGCACGTTCTTGTCGCCGCGACGGAGTCGTTTCCGGAAGCGCGCCCAGGAGGCAAACATGATCGGCAGCACCACCACGCCGATTATGGTCAGGCTGACCGAGAACTTCAGCATCAGCCAGACCGTGATCACGATCTGAAGTACGCTGGTGGCAAATTTGATCAGGTTCTTGGTGAGCAGCAACCGGAGCTGATCGGCGTCGCTGGTCAACCGCGAGATGATTTGACCGGCGCGCGTACGATTGAAGAATCGCATGTCCAGCTCGAGCACGTGCTGATAGGCCTGGTTGCGCAAGTCGCGCGTGACCGCCTGCTCCAGCCGAACAACCAGATAAGTCTGCAGAAAATCGAAGAGCGTGCGCGCCAGGAAAATGGTCAGCAGGAACAGGTTGATGAATAGAAGCAGCTCGGTCTGGTTCGTGGCATCGACCAAGCGGCTGATGGTTACGTCGAGCAGCCGCGTGAGGTCGTTGTTGCCCAGGTCGAAGGCCAGAGTTTTGCCAAACAGCGCATTCAGCAACGGCAGAATCGCAATGACGGTAAACGCATCAAACACAGCGAAGCCCAGCGTCGCGAACACGGCACCGGTGACCAGCCAAGCCGCCCTGGCAGGCCTGTTTGTGGCGGCGCTTACGCGGCCCACCAAGTAAAATGCCGTCGAGGCCGCAAAAACCGCAACCAGGCCGGACAAAAAGACCAGCCAATAGTCGTAGGAGTAGTCCAGGCTGGCCGGGATTATCCAGTCCCTGGTCTCACTGGTGAGGAAAAATTTGTTAAACATGATTTTCCAAATCGATGAAAGCGCCAGACTAGCGGCTTACCGTCTGGCGCAAAGGATCCGCATACATCCTCGTCAATTAACGTTTTCAGATGGTTAATGCCTGCGTTTCATCGGAGAATTTCACTACACCCCGTTGTTAGGGTGTCGGGGCATGAACTGACGCCTGTAGGTCTGATATTGGCACTATCCGGACTCAATCACCGCACCGGACCGACGACTGTTTTCGTCCGCTAAGCCG
>JBBDWZ010000248.1:0-14175 GCA_040902615.1 Gemmatimonadota bacterium
AATCATTCCTCATAGATGACCACGATGGAGTTGACGGCTGCGGAGGCCTGGACGCGTGTGCTGGAGCGCGCGCGTACGCTGCTTCCCGAGCAAACTTTTAAGCTCTGGCTGGAACACACCGAGCCGATCGCCCTGTCGCAGGACGTCCTCACGGTATCTGCCGGAAGCGATTTTGCCGCTGAATGGATCGAGGACAAGTACGGCGATTTCCTGTCTGATCTCGCCGAGCGGCTCTTCGAAAAGCGGTTGCACCTCTCGTTCGCGCATCGCGGCCCGCGCAAGCGGGACGCGGCCGAACTGGTGAGCGCTGTCGCGGGCGCAAATCGCCCGTTGCACCCGGCGGCGGTTGCTCCCGACCACCAGCACTTTCCGCCGGTGCCAGTACCGGTGACGGTGGGCGCACCGCTCAATGATCGGTACCTCTTCGACCGGTTTGTTGTGGGGACCAACAATCAGCTCGCCGCCGCCGCTTGCCGGGCCGTCTCCGAGGCGCCGGCCCGGATGTATAACCCCCTTTTCATCTAAGGCGGTGTCGGTCTGGGCAAAACCCATTTGATGCACGCAATCGGTCACGCGATCCACTCGCGCGAATCGGGCAAGCGCGTCGCCTACATTTCGAGCGAGCGGTTCACCAACGATCTGATTGCATCGATCCAAGACGGCCGCATGCCGGAATTCCGTCGTCGTTACCGCGAGATCGACCTCCTCCTGATCGACGATGTGCATTTTCTGGGTGAGAAGGAGCGAACGCAGGAGGAGTTCTTCCATACGTTCAATGCGCTGCACGATGCGAAGCGGCAGATCGTGATGACCAGCGACCGACCGCCGAAGGAAATTCCAGGCCTGGAGGAGCGGCTGGTCTCACGGTTTGAGTGGGGCCTGGTCACCGACATCAAGCCGCCCGATCTCGAGACCCGGGTCGCGATCCTACGCAAAAAGGCCGATGGCGATGATATCGTGCTGGCCGATGAAGTCGTCGAGTTCATTGCGCGCAACTGTCGATCCAACGTGCGTGAGTTGGAAGGCGCCGTGATCAAGTTGCTGGCGTATTCATCGCTGACCCGGCGCGAGATTACGATCGACCTGGCGCGCGAGGCCTTGGGCGGGGTCCTCAATGGCGCCAACGCAGAGCTCACGCCGGCCATGATTCGCGAGCGGGTCGCCGCGATCTGGGGCGTGACCGTGGAAAGCCTGACCTCCAAGAAACGCACCAAGGAGCTCACCGTGCCGCGTCAGGTGGCCATGTTCCTCATCCGCGAGCTGCTCGAGCTGCCGCTGGTGGAGATCGGAAAGCTGTTCGGCGGACGGGATCACTCCACGGTCATTCATTCGATCCAAAAAGTCGAAGATGACCTGCAGACCGATGAAGCATTCCGCGCTCGTGTTCACGGCCTGCGCGCCGAGCTCACGTCATGAGGAAAGCGTGTGGATTCACTGTGGACCGGCATGCATATTTCCACAGCGCTGAGCGGCAGTGTGGTCAACTCGGGCAAACTGCCGACTTATCAGTTGTCCTGTCCACGCATGGCTGTGACACGCAAGTGACGTTACCGTGAACGGTTCGGGACCGTATCTTCGAGTTGTCCACGAATCCACGGTGCCTACTACTACTGCTAAGAATAGATATCTATTAGAGACAGTTCCTTACTCTGTGGGAAGAAGCTGGAAATACCTGGCGAGGTGACGGTTAAAATGAAATTCAAGATCACACGAGAGAACTTGCAGCGTGGGCTGGCTGCAGTAGCTGCCAGCATCCCGACGCGGACTACGTTACCGGTTCTCTCCAACATCCTGATTGATGTCGATGGCGACACGGTCGGGATGAGCGGGACCGATCTGGACATTGCGGTAAGTCTGCGCGTTCCGGCGGAAGTCGATGAACCGGGTTCGCTGACCGTGCCGGCAAAAAAACTTCAGGAGCTTGCGCGCGAGTTGCCTGAACATCCGGTGAAGGTCACGACCAAGGGCGATCGCTTCGAGCTCGCGTGCGGCCGCGCGACCTTTCGGCTGAATGGCATGCCGCGCGATGAGTTTCCCACGTTTCCGACGGTCGACTTTGGGGAAAGCTGGAAAGTTCGCGGCAACGTTTTACAGGAATTGATCCGGCAGACGTCGTTTGCTGTTTCGACCGAAGAAAGCCGGCCGATCTTAAACGGCGTGCTTTGGCAACTGGGTGAGAATGAAATGCGAATGGTGGCCACCAACGGCCACCGCCTGGCCCGCATGGGTGCGACGGTTGCGTCACCGGGAGCACCGCGCGCAGATCTGATCGTCCCACCAAAAGCGTTGACGCAGGTCGAGCGGTTGTTCGGTCCTGACGATGAAATAGATGTCGCACGGAGCGAGAATCACCTGGGCTTTCGCATGAGCGGAACGGAAGTCTTCACCCGACTGATCGAGGGGCCGTACCCGAATTACGACCAGGTGATCCCACGCGACAACGACAAGATCGTTATCGCGAGCAAGTCAGGGTTGACGCAGGCATTGCGGCGGATGGCGGTGGTGGCCAGCGATCAAACCCATCGGGTGCGGCTTGGCTTCGCACCGGGCATGCTGCGTCTCGCAGTAGAGACGCCCGATCTGGGTGAAGCGCAGGAAGAACTCGAAGTGGATTACCAGAACGAGAGCCTCGACATTGGCTTCAATGCCGCGTATCTGCTCGAGGTGTTGCGATACATTCCGACCGAAGATGTGAAGCTGACATTCAAGGCGCCGGAACGCGCGGCTACGCTCGAACCTGTGGGCAAGGATGGAAAAGACGCGCCCGACTACCTGTGCCTGGTCATGCCGCTGCGCCTGTTGGACTGAAGCTTGGTTCTCGACCCGGGGTATGTTCAGCTTCGCTTACTGACCACACCGATCGTCGCGGTTACGTCGTCGGCCGGTGGACGGCGCAACGGCATGATCTCGAACAGCGCCCAGCGAGCGTCGCTGGTCCCTGCACTGCCGCGTATATCGGTTTACATCTCGAAGCCGAATTACACTCACGACCTGGTCTACGCGAGCGGTGTTTTTGGGATTCACCTGCTGCGCACCGATCAATGGGATCTGATCTGGCACCTGGGTCTGCAGAGCGGGCGCGATGTAGAAAAGCTCTCGAGCGTTGCGCATCACGTCGGCCAGTCAGGTTGTCCACTGCTCGACGATTGCCTGATCGCGTACGAGTGCCGCGTGATCAATGCCATGGATGCCGGTGCCGCGACCTTCTTCCTCGGCGATGTGCTCTCCGTTGGCATCGGGCCGCCGGCCGCGGTCATGACGAGTGATTATTATCGGCAGAACATTCCGGAAGACCGCAAACAGCAGTACGAGGCCCGCCTGATGGAAGCGCAGCGCTTTCTCGAGCCACTCGCGCGAACAGTCGAAACCAGACCCTGGCCAGGGCCGACCCACTCACCCTGACCCGAGCAACTCCGCGGCGGTAAACAACGCGACGACCGGCAAGCCTTCGGCCGAGATCCGCTCAGCGCCACCTTCCTGCCGGTCAACCAGTGCAAACACGCCGGCGGGGCTCCCACCTGCTTCTCGAACGGCATGCACAGCGCGCAACGCGCTGTCACCGGTTGTGATCGTGTCTTCTATTACGGCGACCGTCCAGCCCGCTTCGAACACGCCTTCAATGAGCTTGCCGGTGCCATGCACCTTTGCCTCTTTCCGGACGGTGAATGCATCCAGCTCCCGGCCTCGCAACGCGGCCGTGTGTGCAATTGCGTAGGCAACGGGATCCGCGCCGAGTGTGAGGCCGCCTATGCTTCTGACTTTCCAGCCGGTCTGATCGAGCCGCTCGAGGCCCAGTTCACCAATGAGTTTCTGGCCCGCGCCCGACATCGTGGTCAGGCGAGCATCGATGTAGTACGAGGAGCGTTTGCCACTGGATAAAACGAATTCGCCGCGGCGGAGTGACCGTTCCACGATCAACGCGCGCAGCTGCGAGCGCATCAGCATCAGGGTTCCTGCCATAAGCGAGGTTCACCAGGACCAAACTGCTCGAGCTCGGCAAGGGCTGCTGTTATTTGCGGCGGCATCGTGCTGTCACTCTCCTGCATCGATTTCCATTCGATGAACTCGATATGGGTGTCAGCTGTTTGCACCGAGTGAAAGATCCAGGCGCGCGCATTCGCGGAGGCAGCAGCAGTACCGACTCGCGACCAGGCCGCGCGGTACGCGGTGCAGTCGCCTTTGACCTGGCGGACTGTCGATTGAAGAAAACGCGTCACCGCAGCAGCCAGAAGATGCCGATCGCAACCGTACTCATGCCGGTGAACTGACCCAGCCACCTGACGAATTTCTGTGAGACCAGAGCAGCCCGCCCCATGAGGTAACCCGTGACCAGAGCGTAGCAGGCCATGCCAATTGTTGTGCCGATCGCAAACGTGGCCAGATAGGCCATTCCCTGCATCACCGAATCGTGCCGCGCGACCTGCAATAAAATCAGCGCGGGCGTCGCGCCCGCCAATCCATGGAGCGCCCCCACCATCGTCGCGGCATGTGGGTGGTCGTGACGCGGGGTAAACGCGTGGGAATGAAGGTGGATATGGCCGGCCGGCCCGGGTTGATCCAGATGGGCGTGCAGAGAGCGGGCGTGACGCGCAGTCCACAAGCCGAGCGCGATCAAGACCACACCGACGCCACTCTCGAGCATGGCTGCGGCGGATTCGGGAATTGCGGCGCCGATCCAGATGAAGAGCAATCCGGCCAGGACAATCACTCCGCCATGGCCGATCGACCAGTGCATTCCAAATCGCGCAGCCGCCAAAGGGGCCGGCTTTTGCACCGCAAACGCAGTGACTGCGGCCATGTGATCCAGTGCAAGGGCGTGCATGGAGCCAAGCAGCAACGCGGTCGTGTATGGCAGTAGAAATGTCATCGGACAGTAAGAACGTGATGGTTCGAAGAGGAGTCAAGACGCAGCCCGGATTCAATCTGTCCCAGGGAACCAACCACCCAGTCTTGCGTAACCGAGTGTGCAGTCCCATCATAGGCCGTATCTGTAGCCGGGCCCGGAAAATGAGGCAAGCACCTCACCGGGTCTTTTCTTTTGCAGGAGTTCCCGATGCTCGAATTCGGCTTGATTGCACAGCCTGCCTGGTGGATCCCGATTCTATACCTCGCGGTTCTCGGTCATATCACCAATCTGTGCGTCACGCTCTACCTGCATCGTTCCGCCACGCACGAAGGTGTGGTCTTTCATCCCGCCGTGACCCATTTCATGCGCTTCTGGCTGTGGCTCACTACGGCGGTCAACACCCGGGAGTGGGTGGCTTGCCATCGGAAGCATCACGCGTTCTCGGATCGCGACGGTGATCCGCATTCGCCGGTGCAGGAAGGCCTGCTCGAGATCGTGTTCGGGGGTGTCTTCTTCTACCAGAAGGCGTGTGACGACCAGGAAATGCTGGACAAATACGGCAAGGGCTGCCCGAACGACTGGGTGGAGCGGAACCTGTACACACCGCGCATCTGGTACGGGCTCGTATCAATGATGGTGATCGATGTGCTGCTGTTCGGCCCGTTGTGGGGGATGGTTGCCTGGACTGGTATGACGGTTTGGCTGCCAATCATGGGCAACGTCATCAACGGCATTGGACATGGACTCGGATACCGCAACTTCGACACGAAGGATGGCAGTCGCAACATAATTCCGCTGGGTATCCTGGTCGTCGGTGAAGAATTGCACAACAACCATCACGCAGACCCGCGCTCGGCCACCTTCCGGGCCAAATGGTACGAGTTCGACATTGGCTGGGCGTACATCAAGATCCTCTCGTGGTTCAAGCTTGCCGACGTGATTTACGCTCGATCCCTTTCAGCGCGTGATTTCGCCGAGAAGTACTATGCTCGCGCGGCGCAGGCCGCCGGCGAATTGTCGTCCCGCGCAGCGCAGGCCAAGGAAGATTTTGGTGCACGCGCAGCGCAGGCCAAGGAAGAGTTTGGTGCACGGGCCGCGATGGCCAAGGAAGAGATTTCGGTGCGCGCGGCCCAGGCCAAGGGAGAACTGTCAGCGCGCGCGGCCAGCGCGAGCGATGCTGTGGCTTCGGCGGCTGAAGCTGCGGTCGATGCGGTACGTCCGCGTGGGTTTTTGCCGGAACGCTAAGGACGAAATACGCGCGACGGGCGAAATCGATCGCTCGTCGCTAACGCCGCCGGTTGCGCCTCTCGAAGACGACTTCTCCATTCACGATCATGTAGCGAATCATGTGGTTCCTGGCCTCGGGAAACGCATCCTGCCGGTCACGGAATCGATCGTTGGACACCACGTCGGCCTCGAGCTCACGTGCAAATGAAAGAATGAAGTAATCGGCATCGGTGCCTGCCGGCGCCTGCCTGATGATGCCTTCCTCGACCAGTTTCTCGAACTGCTCAGGTCGATCGATTTGATGCCGAAGCGCAGCATCAGCCAGGACAATCGCCTGGCAGCCTTCCTCCGCCAATTTTTGACGGACCAATTCGATATTGCCCAGCAAGGCGACCTCGCCCTCGCTCGAATGGGCCACGTTGGAGCCGTCCACGATGACGGTACGCGTGCTGTCGACGTCACTGCGCTGGTTGGTCTTCTCCTTGCCATTCCGACTCGTCATGCGCCCTTTAGGTGGCAAGGCAAATGCCATGCACCGGGTTTGGTGAGTGTTGCCTCACGACTAAAGGGACGGGAGCCGGGGATGGATTGGGTGTTGTTGGGCAAGGCCGCAATCTTGGGGCTGGTCGAGGGGGCGACCGAGTTCATTCCGGTATCATCGACTGGCCATCTGATCCTGGCCGGCCACTTTCTGCAGTTCACGGGCGAGAAGGCGACGACCTTCGAGATCGTGATTCAGCTGGCCGCCATTCTCGCGATCGTCTGGCTTTACCGCGCAAAAGTGTTTGGCACGCTGGCGCGCGCCCCCAGGGACCCGGCCGCACGGCATTTCCTGTTCAACCTGTTGCTGGCGTTCGTGCCGAGTGCGATCGCAGGCGTACTCATCCACGACCTGATCAAGGAGCAACTCTTCAATCCGGTTTCCGTGGCCTGGGCACTGGTCATCGGTGGCGTCGTCATCCTCCTCATCGAGTGGGCCAACCCGGCGGAGCGGGTCACGAATGCAGAGCAGATGCCCTACCGCAAGGCGGTGGGAATCGGATTGGCCCAGGTACTCTCTCTGGTTCCCGGCGTTTCCAGGTCGGGGGCTACCATCATGGGCGGCCGCACGCTCGGGCTGTCGAGGGCCGCCGCCACGGAGTTTTCCTTCTTTCTGGCGATTCCGACGATGTTTGCCGCTAGCGGGTACGATCTCATGAAGAGCTGGGACTTGCTGAGCCCCTCTGACCTTCCCGTGTTTGCCGTGGGCTTCGTGGTGTCGTTTTTCTCGGCGCTCGTGGTTGTAAAAGCGTTCCTGGGCTTCGTGGCCAAGCACACGTTCATCCCGTTCGCCTGGTACCGGATCGGCTTTGGCGGGCTGCTTCTTCTGTATTTTGGGAACCGGGGCCCCTGAGCGGCGTACTTTACAGGCCGCCTCGGTCGGTACATTATGAAGGCGGCATTCAGCGTTTTTTAACGCAGTGCGCATCCAGTCGTTAAGGCGGCCTCAATCGAGGCCTGCTTTTTCCCCGCGAATGCAGGGCCTAACACGGAGCGAATCCGGCTGGAACGGATTCTGCCCTTACCCGAAAGACGGGGCGAATTCCGCGCACAACCACAGTTCTTGATTCGTCAGAGTCAGCGAACGACAACCCAGAATAAACGTGATCAACGAAGCACCTCTCGGAGTCCTCGAAGTGCTCGGGAGTGGGGTAGGCTTCATTCGACGCCCGGAAGCCAGCTATCTCCCGACCAACAATGATGTGTACGTCTCGCAGAAGCTGGTGCAGCGCTTCGGCCTCAGGTCCGGCGATGAAATCGTGGGCCAGGTCGGTGCCGCACCCGGACGCGGCAAGAGCGCGCCACTCACGCACATCGACCTCGTGAATGGCCGCCCGGTCGCGGAAGCGTCGCAGAGACCACACTTCAACCGACTCAGCGCGCAACACCCCAACGAGCAACTCATGCTGGAATGCGGTTTGACCCGCCGCGGCCAGCGCGACTACACCGACCGCATCATCGATCTGTTCTGTCCGTTCGGTAAGGGACAGCGCGCCATGATCGTTTCACCGGCCAAAGTCGGTAAGACGATGATGCTCCAGGCCGTTGCCGAGGGGATCGTCAAGAATTATCCGAAGGCGGCCGTGTTCATCCTGCTGGTTGATGAGCGGCCAGAAGAAATCACGGACATGGAGGCGTGCGGTTACGGCGAGGTGATCGCATCGAGCTTCGATTATCCGGCGGAGCGGCACGTTGGCGTCGCGGAGATCACGCTCGAGCGTGCACGCAGACGGGTCGAACAGGGCGAAGATGTCGTGATCATTCTGGACTCGATCACGCGGCTGGCGCGCGCCTACAACGCGACCGAAGAGGGCAGCGGCCGCACGTTGTCCGGCGGATTGGACGCCAACTCTCTCGAGAAGCCGAAGCGTTTCCTGGGCAGTGCCCGCAAGATCGATCCGGCGCAGGGCGGCGGATCGCTCACGATCATTGCCACCGCATTAATCGACACTGGGTCCCGCATGGATCAGGTGATCTTCGAGGAATTCAAAGGCACCGGCAACAGCGAGCTGGTGCTGAGCCGCGAGCTGGCCGACAAGCGCATCTTCCCCGCTATCGACATTACCGCCAGCTCCACCCGAAAAGAGGAAATGCTGCTCTCGGAACAGGCGCTGGCAGCATCACATTTGCTTCGCCGTGAGCTCAGCGACTCCTCGCCAGCCGATGCCATGCAGCAGCTGATCACGATGATGAAGCGGACGCCGTCGAACGTCGAGCTGATCGGCCAGATGAAGCGGAGCGCTTAGGCGCCGCGCTTCGCGCGCGGCTGGCACGGCGCCGGTAGCGCCGGAGACTTTCAGGAAACGCGGCACTAGGGCGCTGCGGGCACGCTGCCGCGGGGGGCGAAGTCGTCGAGAAGAGCGAGCGGGTACTCGATGTACCTGGCGGTTTCCTCGGCAACGTCCTTTCCCAATAGGCGGGCTATCACGTAGAACGAGGCGTCGATGCCGGAGCTGACGCCGGCAGCGACCACGAATTTGCCATTATCGATTACGCGCCGGTCGTCCTGCACCAGGGCGGCGGGCGCAACTTCTTTCAGCAAGCTGACTGCACCGTGGTGAGTCGTAGCGGCCAACCCGTCGAGCAGACCGGCACGTCCCAGTATGAGTGCGCCGGTGCAGACGGAGAGAACGATCTCGGCCTGTGCAGCCTGATCCTTCACCCAATCCAACAGACTCTGATTCAACATTTCGCGGCGGGTGCCGAAGCCACCGGGAATGACCAGTACATCGATCTTCGGAAACGATTCGAAGCTGTGCTTGGGGATTACCTTGAGCTGATTCCGTGCGGCGATGGGCCGCGTGCGTTCGGCGATGGTAAAGACGTCGAACGGATACGAGCCGTCGCTGCGGCCGGTAACGGAGAAGACCTCAAAAGGGCCCGCAAAGTCGAGGACCTCGACGTCATCAAACAGGAGGATCCCGACGGTTCGGCGGTGCTGATGTTGCTGGGAAGAATCCGTTTGTCCGGGCATTCTCGGTGCTGGGTTGGAGCGAGGAGCGACGAGCGACGAGGCAAACTCGGCAATCGGGCGCGCGCTGGCTAGGGCCCCGTTGCCAAGCGTGACCGTGCTTAAACGCCCACCTCTAACGAGCGCGTGGCCGCCGGTGCGAAGTTACTCGTCGCTCGTCGCTCGCCCCTCGTCGCTTACTCATCGATGCCCTCGGCGACACCGGCGTAGGCACCTACCGGCGGGCAGGCACAGACCAGGTTACGATCGCCGGCGGCACTCTCGACCAATCCAACCGCTGGCCAGAATTTGTGCTCCCGGGTCCAGGGCGCCGGATAGGCAGCGCGCTCGCGTGAGTAGGGCCGATCCCAGGAATCGCTGATTACGACCTGCGCGGTGTGCGGCGCATGTTTGAGCGGGTTGTTATCGCGGGGCAGCAATCCCTGCTCGATGTCGTGGATTTCATCGCGGATGCCGATGAGCGCATCGCAGAACCGGTCGAGCTCCTCCAGCGACTCGCTCTCCGTCGGCTCGATCATCAATGTACCGGCCACCGGAAACGAAACGGTCGGGGCATGGAAGCCATAATCCATGAGCCGTTTTGCAATATCGATTGCCTCGACGCCGGCCGAGGCCTTGAGCGGACGAGGGTCGATGATGCACTCGTGGGCTACCGTGCCCTTCTTTCCTGTGTAAAGCACCGGATAATGTGACGAAAGCCGCTTCGCGATGTAGTTCGCGTTCAGAATCGCGACTTCACTGGCACGGGTCAGGCCAGCGCCGCCCATCATGCGAATGTAGGCCCACGAGATGGGCAGAATGCTGGGGCTGCCCCAGGGCGCTGCCGAGATCGCGCCGATGGCGTGATCGCCACCCGTCTTGATAACCGGATGCCCCGGCAGGAACGGCGAGAGGTGACTGGCCACGCCGATCGGTCCCATGCCAGGTCCGCCGCCGCCGTGTGGGATGCAGAACGTCTTATGCAAATTCAGGTGGCAGACGTCCGCGCCGAAATCGCCAGGGCGGCAGAGTCCAACCATTGCGTTCATGTTGGCACCGTCCATGTACACGAGTCCGCCGTAGTCGTGCACGATGGTGCAGATTTCTCGAATACTTTCCTCGAAGATCCCGTGGGTAGAGGGATACGTAATCATGAGCGCGGCGAGCTGGTCCTTGAATTCCACCGCGCGCTTCTTCAAATCAACTATGTCGACGTTGCCGTTGGAATCCGATTTCACGACGACAACGCGGAGCCCGGCCATGGCCGCGCTGGCCGGATTGGTGCCGTGGGCAGACTGCGGTATGAGGCAGATCGTGCGGCCGGCATCGCCACGTCGGTCGTGATACTCGCGGATGACCAGCAGGCCGGCATATTCACCCTGAGACCCTGCATTGGGCTGCAAGGAAACGCGATCGAAGCCGGTAATCTCGGCCAGCCATTTCTCGAGATCATCGAAGAGCCGGCGATAGCCCTGCGCCTGGTCCAGCGGCGCAAAGGGGTGCAGCCTGGAGAAGCCCGCGTAGGACACGGGCAACATTTCCGCAGCCGCATTCAGCTTCATGGTGCACGAGCCGAGCGGGATCATCGATGTCGTGAGGGACAGATCCTTGGACTCGAGGCGATGGATGTAACGCAGCATCTCGGTTTCCGACCGATACCGATGGAAAACGGGATGCGTCATGAACTCGCTGGTACGCTGCAGTGCGGCCGGCAGCGCGGTATCGCGCTCGGCCAGCCTTTCAATCGCCGTGTCGAATTGGGTGCCGGCAACGCCCGCAAAGATGCCGAGTAACTCGGCAACATCGGTTGCGGTGACGGTTTCATCGAGGGCAACACCGACCGTTCCGTTGTCAAAGCGACGCAGGTTGATCTGCCGTTCGCGGGCACCGTCGATCACAGCATCGGTCTTTGCGCCCGTGCGCACACGAAGGGTGTCGAAGTAGTGCTCATGACTCAACGCGTATCCGGCCACCTTCAGACCCTCCGCCAACGCAACGGTCAGACGGTGTACACGGTGGGCGATCCGCCGAAGTCCTTCGGGTCCATGGTAGACCGCGTACATACTGGCCATCACGGCAAGCAGCACCTGCGCCGTGCAAATGTTGCTGGTGGCTTTCTCACGGCGGATGTGCTGCTCGCGGGTTTGCAACGCCATGCGTAGGGCAGGCTGGCCGGTGCTGTCCACCGAAACGCCGATGATCCGGCCAGGCAGCTGCCGCCGATGTTCATCACGCGCCGCCAGGAAGGCCGCGTGGGGACCGCCATAGCCGAGCGGAACCCCGAAGCGCTGCGAGTTGCCAATCACTACGTCGGCACCCCACTCGCCCGGCGGCTGCAGCAGAGTGAGGCTGAGCAGGTCAGCGGCCACGATCGCGAGGGAACCGGCTGCATGCGCGCGATCGCAGAATGCCTGGTAATCAATCACCTCGCCGTCCGTGGCCGGATACTGCACCAGTCCACCAAAGATGGTCGGCCCGAATTCGAAGCCTGCGTCGTTTCCCACCACGATGTCCCAGCCCCGAGCGCGTGCGCGAGTCCGGACCACGTCGATGGTCTGCGGATGGCAGCGCTCCGATACGAAAAAGACAGTGCGCTTCTCGCCGGTGACGGCGTGAGCCATGGCCATCGCCTCCGCCGCCGCGGTTGCTTCATCCAGCAGCGACGCATTGGCGATGGGAAGTCCGGTCAGATCGATAACGACGGTCTGGAAGTTCAGCAGTGCCTCGAGCCGACCCTGAGCGATTTCGGCCTGATAGGGCGTATAGGCAGTGTACCAGGACGGATTCTCCAACACTTTGCGCTGAATGACGGCCGGCGTAACGCAGTCGTGGTAACCCATGCCCAGATAGGACCGGAACAGCCGATTCCGGTCGGCGAGCGCCATGAGCTCACGCATCGCCTCGAACTCGCTGACGGCAGTAATGCGCAACGATTTGCGGAAGCGAATGCCCTCCGGGACCACCGTATCGATCAGCTCATCCAGGGAGCCGTAGCCGAGGGTCGTGAGCATGTCACGAATCTCCCCCTCGCCTGGGCCGATATGACGCCGGACGAACTTGTCAGTGAAGTCGAGTGTGTCGGCTGCCTGTGTTGCCATTTCTCTGCGCTTTTGAGCGGGGTGTGCGGCGCGTAAAAATATCGGTACCGTCAAGGTAGCGGGTCAGGGATCAGGGATCAGGGATCACGGATCGCGGATCGCGGATCGCGGATCGCGGATCGCGGATCGCGGATCAGGGACCGAGGATAGAGGCCAATGACCAAGGATCAAGGATCACGGCCCAAAGATCAAAGGATCGGCGACTGGCGATAGGGTACGATCCCTATTCGCGATCCGCGATCCGCGATCCGCGTTCCCTGATCCGTCCGTGGCCGCGTACGGGTAAACGGTAGAGGCGGGGGTGACGTCTCAGGGCTGGTGAAGACGGAAACAGAAACGGCGAGCGCCGAGCTGGAGCGGCTAGCGCGCGCGGCACAACGCGGGCAGCCCAGGGCATTCGATCGGTTGGCGGAAGCGCTTTTGCCGCGGCTGCGTCGCTGGGCGCTGGCCCACGTTTCATCCGGCGACGAGGCCGATGACATCGCGCAGGAAGTGCTGCTCAAGGCCCATCGCTCTCTGGCGGATTTTGGCTTTGAGTCCCGAATCACAACCTGGCTTTACGCGGTGACCCGCAGGACCGCGGCCGATTGGCACCGAAAGCGGCACCGGCGCGAGACGCTGATGGCCGAACATTTCGAGGCTCCTCGTGAACCGGCATTGGGTCCTGAGCTGGACACGATGGCGTTGACGGAGCTGGTTCGCCTCGAGTATCGCCGGCTGCCCAATCGACAGCGGGAAGTCTTCGACCTGGCCGATCTCCAGGGCATTCCCCTAACTGAAATTGCGGAAATGCTGAACCTGAGCCCGATCACCGCGCGCGTGCACCTGCACCGCGCACGAGCGGCAATCCGGAGCCGGATCCTCGAATCACATCCGGCCATGGTAGAGGACTTATGAGCGACGAGCGACGAGCGATGAGCGACGAGTGCATGCGGCTCCGTGATTCACTGCTGACGGCTGAACCGGATGAGCTGCGCGGGCACGGACAGAGTGATCTCGCGACGCACATCCGTGATTGTGCGCGCTGCTCAGCCGATGCGCAGCGCATTCTGGGTGCGACCGCGCTGCTCGCTGGCCAGCTGGACCGCACTGCGCGCATTGCCCCCGTGCGCACAGTTTCGAAACCGTCGGAGTCGCTGCCTGCATGGTGGGCGCTGCCAATCGCCGCCGTCCTGGCCAGCGTGCTCATCGCAAACGAGCTGCGCCGTGCACCTGACCCGGAAGCGCCGCGCGTTGGTTTGCTGCAGGACGTACGGCGACCGGTCGATGTGCCGGTTGTAAACGCGCCGGCCGATCGTAACGTCGCAGTGTTCAGAACCACCGAGAATATCACCGTGGTTTGGAACCTTGGAGCCAAGGGAGGCTCATGATGGAGTGGAGAAAATTTGTCGCGGTCCTGGTGATCGCGCTTGCGGTTGTGCTGGTAGCGGCGATGGTGATCAATCAGTTCACCGGCAAGCCGCCCATGCACACGTTCAACCTCAAATACATGAGCGGACCGGAAGCGGCTGATC
>JBBDWZ010000249.1:0-14119 GCA_040902615.1 Gemmatimonadota bacterium
GTAGACGGCAGGAACCTGCCGATCAAGTTCGGTGTGACCCTGGAAGCTCTGCTCGAATTGCTGGGCGACCCGCAAGTGGGGACCGATGTTGTGGTGCAAACCTTCACCACCGCACCCGTGGATCAGACGGCCACGGTTCCGAGTGGGGACGCCGCCTTCAGGGTAAACGGGTCCAATGTCCAGATCCCGGGCGGCGGCACTGAATTCACGCTGCTGATTCTCGAACAGCCGCTGACCGAAACCGGCGAGTGCTCTTCTTCCTACGGCGGTCCGAACAGCGGTGGCTGCTACTTGTTCGAGACCCTGCCCGACGGCGTGACCTTTTTCGACGGAGAAAATCCCGCCGGCCTCGCTGGCGTGTGCCCGGATGCGAACACGACCGAGAATTACAGTCTGGCCAAGGAGGATGACGGTGTCACGACCTTCCCCGAGCCATCGGTCGTCGACGTCGTCAATTGCGGAGAAGTAATCTCGGGCCTGCCCGGGCAGCTGCTTCGCGGCCTGGCGCGTCTCTTCCTGCCGACGCCGCTGTACGCACGCGACGAGGGCGAGACCGGTACTGTTGCCGCGTTCAGCACGCTGTTCTGGGCCGTTCCGCTCACCGTGCAGCAGAACCCGGCCGTCGCTGCCCCGACCGCTCCATTCACGGTCGGGCAGCTGCTGCCGCTCTCGTTCCAGACCGTACATTCGCATGATGACACGGATCCACAGGATGGCGTACAACTCACTTTCGCTGCTACGGGTGGCACGCTCTCAGCCGCGAGTGCAACGACTACCGGCGGCGGAATCGCAAACGTCGGCTGGACGTTGCCCGCGGTTCCCGGCAATTACCAGGTGACCGCGACAATCGCAGGAACGGGGACACCTGCGATGACGATCAACCTGTCGGTTACCGCGGTCGTGACCACGGTCACGTCCCTCGTGTCAGGCAGCCCGTTGTATCTGATCGGTTCGGGCAACCTGCCGCTGACCGCGACCGTATCGCCGGCACCGCCGAGTGGTACAGTCCAGTTCTTCGATGGCACGACCCCAATTGGTACGGCAGCGGTCGTTGCAGGGGTCGCGACCCTGAACTTGAGCACGGTGTCGTATGCAGTGCACACGTTCTCGGCCCAGTTCGGCGGAGTCACCAGCCATTCCGGGAGCACATCTCCGGCGATCACGCAGCATGTGGCACAACGCTTTACAGCACTGACCGCGTTCCAGGCGGCGACGGCAGGTGCCGTTATCAATGAAACCCAGGATTTCACCGCCTTCGCTATCGGAGACCCGATAACGGCCATCAACGGCGCGCTGAGCGTCATTCCAACCTTTGGCTCGATGCAGGTATTTGGCGCGGACAAGGTTTTGTTCGGCTTTGATGGAACCACCAGGGCGGCTGGCAACGGTGCCTACAGTTTGTCTTTCACGGCACCGCGGAACGCACTGGCTTTCGACCTGGTCGCCCAGGATCCAGCGACCGGTCCCGCGACCATCAGCTTTGCAACCGCGGCAGGCAGCGCTTCGTTCAACGTGTTGAACACTCTCACCGAACTTGATCCGGTATTCATCGGCATTATCGCCACCCAGGCCCTGACTTCCCTCCTGGTGGATGAGGGTACCGAGGTCGGTGGGGCGGGCAGTGAAGAGGTTTCTCTGGACAATTTCATTATTGCGAACACGCTCATTACGATTTCCTAAGCTGTTGCGGAGACGGCCGAGTCCGGGGGACTGCGCACGACGCAGTCTCCCGGGAGCGGTTCAAGCGTTGACTTCAGGGGGCAAAACCGTCATCAGTTTAAGTCGAACCGTAAATTGCGGTTCCACTCTTCGCAAATCCCCACGAGACCCCAGGTAGTAATGGGCATCTTCTCCCGAATCCGCGAGCGACGGCTTTTCCAGATCGTCGCCTCTTATCTCGCCGCCGGCTGGATCGCGCTGGAGGTGATGGATCAACTCGTAGATCGTGGCCGCCTGCCGGAGGTCATGTACGAGATCATACTGATCGGATACGTATGTGGTATCCCGGCCGCGCTTCTGGTCGGCTGGTATCACGGTGAGAAGGGCGTGCAGAAGGCGCCGCGTTCAGAGATCGCAATGCTGAGTATGCTGACGGTCTTGATGCTCGTGCTCAGTTCATTCTCCGTCTCCAGTTACCGCGACGAGCGGTTCCGAATGAAGGCGGCGCAGGACGCGGCCGGCCTCGAGCTTCACAAGATTGGCGTGCTGTACTTTGAGGATTACACGCCGAACGGGCAGTACAAGCACGTAGCGGATGCATTTACCGAGGCGCTGATCGACGAATTGTCCCGCGTGCCCGGGCTGACTGTCACCTCGCGTAATGCCGCGGCGCGTTTCGCTGGCAGTGAATTGCCACCGGACAGCATCGCCCATATGCTCGGCGTTGGAACGCTGGTCGGCGGCATTGTAGAGACTCGCCGTGATGGTCTCCGGGTCACCATCCGCCTGTTCGAGGGCGGCGAGGGCAACGAGTTCAAGAGCACAAGGATCGAGACGACTCCGGAAGATTTGCTGGCTGCACGAGACCGCGGCGTCGAGGATGTTGCGAGGCTTTTGCGCCAGTTCGTTGGCCAGGAAGTTCGGATCCGCGCTGGCGGCATGCGTTTGACCAACGGGGAAGCCTGGACGCTTTACCAGCGCGCCGAGAAAGTGCGCAAGGACGCAGAAGCCCTCGCGCGTGATCACGACGTAAAAGCGGCGCACACCACCTTCACGCGCGCGGATTCGCTGTTGAAACACGTGCAGGTTCTGGCACCGGAATGGCCTGATCCCGGCATACTGCAGGCCAACATGGCCTACCGCCGCTCACGCCAGTTGAGTGCGCGGCCTGAAGTCCTGGAGTGGGCGGACCGCGCGATTGCATATGCAGACAACGCCATCGCACTCGCACCCAATGACGCCCGCGCGCTGGAGATTCGGGGCACCAGCAAGTACTGGAAGTACCTGCAGCTGCAAGGCAGCGACCCCGAGCAGTCGAAACGGCTTTTCGCCGAAGCGCGCCGCGATCTGGAGGAGTCCGTGCGCATCGATCCGAGAGCTGCGGGGGCGCACAGCGTGCTCAGCCACCTGCTCACCCGGGAAGATCTCTCGTCAGCCCTGCTGGCTGCTCGCCAGGCCTATGAGGCCGATGCGTACCTCGAGGCTGCGCCTGACATTCTGCTGCGCCTGGTCACCGGGAATTATGATCTCGAGAACTTCGACCAGATGCAGCGCTGGTGCACGGAAGGCGGGCGCCGCATGCCTACGAACTTTCGGTTCACTGACTGTCAGCTGCTGCTCCTGACCACGCGTCAGATGGAGCCGGACGTGGAGCGCGGCTGGCAGCTGCTCGCACAGCTCGATTCGCTGTCACCGGAGAATCGCCGCGCCTACGATCATGTGCGCGGGCTCGCCATGGTCGGCGGTATCGCTGCCCGCGCAAACATGCCGGACAGCGCGCGCCACGTCCTGGCAAAGGCGCTGAATCAACTGACCCACGAAACCGATCCCCGCCAGGAAATCCTGCCCCTGATCGCGTACATGTACACACTGGCGGGAGACAACCGCACGGCGATCGGATTGCTGCGGCGCTACTCAGCGGTCACACCCACTGCGTCATTCGAGCACCACTGGAGATGGCGTGAGTTGCGGGGCTTGCCGGAGTTCCAGCCGCTGTTGGCGGAGCAGCACTAAGTCGGACCTGCGCGAAACCGGCCGACTCCAACTAGCGTGACCGGCCGGCAAGGTAAGAAGGAAAGAACGGGAAAGACGTCCGACGGTCTATCTGGGCCGGTTGATCGCGTCGAGGATCCGTCCGACCAGTTCATTCATGTGGGCGCCATCACCACCGGGGCTGGGGCCCTGTCGCACAATCACCAGATCCCGCGATGGAATCACCATCGTGTATTGGCCCATGTAACCGGCCGCCCAGTACGCGTCCTCGGGCACGCGGCGCATGGAGTTGCCGCGATTCAGCCACCACAAACCGCCGTAGCCGCGGGAGCGATCGCCGGGCGCGGGCGTCGACACGAACTGCGACCAGTTCTCGGGCAGGATCCGTTTGCCGTCCCACATGCCGTTCTGCAGGTGGAGCAAACCGAGTCGCGCCCAGTCGCGCGAGCCGCCGTAATCGAAGCCGGTGATGATGAAGTTGCCCCAGGCATCGGTTTCGAGCACGAAGCTGCGCGCACCGATGCGATCGAAGAGCTGACGTTGCGGGAATGCCAGGAACGACTGTCCGCTCTTCTCGACTTCGCGCTTCGCGATGTACATGAGGCTGAGTGGATCAGAATTGCGGTAGCGATTCAGAGAGCCCGGCTCGAAGCGCAGCGGCTGATTCACCGAGTGTGCGAATACGTCGAGCGCATCGAAGTAAATGCGGAAGTGTTCGTTGGCCGCAGTGTACGAGGTTGCTGGCGAGAGTCCAAAGTTGTCGAAGTCCAAACCGCTCGACATGCGCAGCAGGTCGGACACCTTAATGTTGCGGCGCGGATCGCGCGTGCCCTGCCACTCAGGCACCGGCGCGGGCGCATCCAACTTCAGTGCGCCATTCTGGACCAGCACGCCGATCAGTGTTGCCGCGATGCTTTTCCCCATGGACCAGCTGATCTGCGGCGTGTACGGTCCCCAGCCCGGTGCGTACCGCTCGCCGATGATCTTGCCCTTGTAGACGATGACGACGCCGCGCGTGTTCTGCGGGCGCTGCAGTCCGGCATCGTTGAACGCCCAGTCCAGTGTTGTATTGATGGTCGCCGCGCTTACATCAGCGAAAGTGCTCGATGCGTTACGATCGCCGGTGGGCCATTCCTGCGTTGCGGGATCCGGCAAAGATGGGCGCACGGCGGTGGGCTGAAAGAACACATCGCGCGCAGCCGCGGGCAGAATCGCGCAGCCCTGATCGGCCGAGTGTTTTGCGCTGCGGCTGCCGACTCGCGGATCCGTGATCGTCGCGATGTGGTTTGTGCTGTCGATCGTAACGCGGAAATCCTGCTCCCAACGAAAGGCCGGGAAACGTGCAATGTCTTCGGCTACGATCGTGTCCAGCGAGCGTGGCGTGTTTTTGCCCACGACCCACAGCCCTGCGCACACGTGATGCGCGTTCATGCCGAGCGCGTACCAGGTGGCCAGGCTGTCGGCTTGCGAGAGTCGCGCGTTCTGTGCAGCCGTAGTCGACAGGAATGCTGCCGAAAGGAGCAGGACGCAAACAGCCGGCTTGCGCATCAGCGGCCTTCGTTCAAGCGTTTGAGCTTTGGGTCCTAGTCCCAGTCCTAGGCCTAATCCAAATCCTCCTCCTACCTCCTAACGGCAGGAAGGAGGAGGAGAACTAGGATTAGGCCTAGGACTGGGACTAGGGCGTGTTACTAACGCGTTCCGCTCTGCGTCGTCCCCTGTGGTTGCGTCCGGCCCGCGTTCAGGTCGTTCCAGTTCAGAATCGCATTGAAGCCGATCGGGAACGTGCCCTGCGTCTGCCAACGCCAGAACGGCCGGATCGCAAACATTACAACGTGTCCATTCCCGACTGGCGCGTCGATCACTTGTGCCCGGCCCGACAGGATCTGGCCATTGTTCAGCGTGCCCGAGAGCAGCATGTCATCGGGATTCTGTGGAAACGACATCACGACACGCGGACGGGTGGGATCCGCGGAGACCTGACCGCCACCAAATCCGCCACGGCCGCCACCACCACCGCCGCCGCCACCACGACCACCGCGGCCGGCACCGCCGGCATCACCAGTTGTTGTCGTCACGGCTGAGTCCCAGGGCGAAAGCCGGAGCCGATTTGCCATTGGCGCCGTGTTCTGGCTCACACTCTGACCGCCACGGCCGCCGGCAGCAAAGCCGCCACCGGCACCACCAGCATTCAGAATCGGCGCCTGGCTGAAGTAAACGGGAAGCTGCGTGCCTTCGTAACCGTACATGAGCGGGCTCGTGCGATCGGTGATGATGCCGCGCATGATCGAGCCGCGCGCGAATAGACCCTGCCCCTCCTCGACCGTGATGCCGGGCGTGAGCTTGTACTCGGGGAAAATGGTCGCGGTCGAGCCCTCGGTGATCAGCGTGCCGCCGTCCCGCACGAACTTGTGCAGCTCCATCAGACCTTCCCAGCCCATGCCGCCACGAATGTCGGCGCTCGCGTCCGGTGAGCCGAGGTTCGGCGTCTGGTCAGTCTTCTGGTATGGTAAAGGAATGTCGTTGGTCTTGGCGATCCCATTGACCTGCGCTTCGGCGCTGCCGCCGACATGCGGGAAGATGATGACATCGTACTTCGCGCGCAGATTGCCTTCACGCAGTTTCTGATCGGCGAAGTAGGTGAATGGGACGCCGTAGGTCTCGAGTGCAGCACGGACCCAGCCTTCATCCTGAGTGCGCTGCCAGGCATGCACGTAGCCGATGCGCGGGACATCGAGATCGTGCACGCGCACGGCTGGCGCGGCGGCGACCGCGGTCGCGGAAAGCCCGAGATCACGCAGAGTCGGCTCGATCGTCGACCGCGGTGCGTTCGGGATGATGATCGAGCCCGCCCGGAAGCGCTTGCCGTTCAGGTCGAAGTCTTCTTCGGCCGCGGACATCTTCACGGTCGGATGCTTGAAGCGGAATGTGATTACGTTCATATCCGCCGTGTGCTCGACCACGACCACCGGGCCGCTGCCTTCGATGCCGCCCGGCGCTTTCACGTCGGCCGCGATCATGGTCATCGGCTGAGTGAGAATGCCTTTGTCGATGACCGGCGTGATGGTCAGGTTGCGCATCAACTGGAAAGTCCAGCCGGTATCATCGTACGGGCTCGGATTGCCGATCGCGTAGTTCTGCAGCGAGAAATACATGTCGGCCAGCGTGCGATACGGCTGGTCCGCGCGAATGATGTAATCACCCGGCTTCACATCCAGATTGCCGGCCTTGAATGCGGTATTCGCCGTGTGAATCTCGAGGCCCTGGCGTCGCAGATCGTTCACGGCAATCGCTGCGTCCGACTTCCGTCGCTGCGTGGCCGGGATCAGCCACGCGTGGGTTGGACCGTTCTTGCCCTTGTCGACCGAGCGCTTGTTCTTGAGCCAGTAATTCTCCAGCCACGTGTCCTTGTTCTTGGCCGTGTATTGCAGCGACATGAGAACGCCCGACTGCGAGATGTTCACGCTGTTGCGCGGGCCCCACTGAATCGTGGGCAGCGCCGGATTCGGGCGATACCACTCGCGGCTGGTAGCACCACCGCCAGCCTGCACTCGATTGTCCGGACCGTAGCTCGCAACTTCGTAGAAACGGCCGATCGAATTGTGCGAATGCGCAATGAAGAACATGTAATTGGGGACCCAGCCGTCGTAGAAACCATAAGTCCAGACCCCAGGCACACCGCGCTTGGTCATCTCCATCACATCGTTCTTCGCAAACATCCACCATTCATCGATGGTGATCGCATCCAGCTGCTCGTTGTACGGGCCCGTGCCGGTCGATGAGTAGAGGTAAGTCTGCGCTTCGTGCAGATCGTGCATGACCGTAGGCGTCCACTCGTTGAAGAACCTGGTGACGTTCCTGGTCAACGCGAGGAACTGGCCCATGCCATCCCGGTTGTTGTCATGCGCCACGTACTTGCCCCAGTACATGAGCGGCAGGTTCTGCCGACCCTGCGGGCGATTCTTGTTGAAGTAGTACGTGTCGACCTGCTTTTCACGGCCATCGACTTCGATCACCGGCGTGATCATCGTGATCACGTTGTTGCGGATGTTCTGAATGAACGGCGTCTCCTGCACCGCCAGGCGATAGGCCAGCTCCATCAGCATCTCGGGCCCGCCGTTTTCGGTCGAGTGCATACCACTCGTGAGCCAGTAGATCGGCTTCGCGGTCTGGATCAACGCGCGCGCCTGCTCCTCGGTGGTCACGCGCGGATCGGTCAGCTGCTTCAGCATGCCGCGATAACGCTGCAGGTCGCGTATGGTCGCTTCATCCGCGATCGCGGTGACGAACATGTCGCGGCCTTCTTCGGTCTTGCCAATGCTCCAGGTCAGAACCCGATCCGATGCCTGATCGACCGCCTGCATGTAGCGATGTATGTCCCGGGCGTAGGTCAGCTCACCCGGCTGCCCGACGATCCTTCCATTGAACTTGAGTGGCGACGGTACCCGATCCGACGCGGGCAAATGGTCGACCAGCTCGGTCGAAATTCGCGGATCCTGAAGGTGCTGCTTGATCAGGCGCGTGTATTCTTCGTCGATGCGCTGCGCCTGGGCCCAAACTGGCCCTGGTACCAGCACGGCACCAAACATGACCAGAGCAAGCGCGAACCGACGGGTCGCCAATCCTTTTCGCTGCGGCATAGAACACTCCCTTTTCCCTGGATATGCCCAGATGAGGGCGTGGGCATAAGCTACGTTAAGCCCCGCGCGAGGTTCCCGGCTAGGGTCGATCTCCGGGGGATCAATCGCGTCGCGCCCGAATCGAGAACAGAAGCGGTATTTTCAGCTCGTTGTTCTTGATCCACCACAGGCCATCGGCACGCTGCTCCAGGAACGGGAACGAGCCGTACGGGGAGTACGGGTGTTCGCGGACGAATTCGAGGGCGAGTCCGGCAGACACCAGTGCATCGACCACTTCGCCGAGCCCGTGGCTCCAGATGTAGCAGGGATGTGAAAATGCGGCCTGGGGATCGGCATAGGAGCCGTACTCGACGTAATGAATCGGCTGTGCTGAAGACAGGTAGTCGTGTTTCAGGGTCCTGCCATCGTTGTCGAGCGCGTAGAGAAGCGGGTGAAAATCGACGATGTAAAACTTGCCGCCCGGCCGCAACCGATCGGCAATGATACGCGCCCAGCCTCTGAGGTCGTCCAGCCATGGGATCACGCCATAGGACGCAAAAATGATATCGAACCGGGCCGGCACCGAGTCGGCGATATCGTAGACATCTGAACAGACGAAGTCGACATCGACCTTCAGCGATTGCGCGAGTGTGCTGGCAAAGGCGATCGCTTCGGGCGAAAAATCCACTCCGGTGACGCGGGCACCCAGCCGGGCCCATGAGATCGTGTCATAGCCGAGGTGGCACTGCAGATGGAGCAGCGATTTGCCGGCGACCTCGCCGATTTCGTTCAGCTCGATGCGATGCAGACTGGTTTGGCCGGACTGGACGGCGGCCAGATCGTAAAAGCCGCCATTCATTCTCGAGTGGATCGCAGTCCAGCCGGCCCACAGTTCGCGATTGGTGTTGCGATGCGTCTCGAGCATTGATGTTGTGCGAAGCGGGACAAGGGGCCGCACGGGTACGCAGCGGCGGCACCAAGATACTCGGAAGTCGCCTGCCGTCCAATCAGTTGCAGGCTCGCATTCGTGGAGCCTACTGGATTATTGCACTCTACGATTGCATAATGGCGCAATCCACACCCCTCAATTCCAGAGAGTGACCGTGATGCGACGTTGCCGCTGGGTCACGCCAATCGCGCTGCTGGTCATGGTGATCCCATCGTCCCGTCTGGTGGCACAATCACAGGCGGCGACCGGTCTTATTCGCGGTATCGTGCAGGATCCGGGCGGAACGCCGGTGGCTGGCGCGGCGGTCACGCTGCGCGCGCACTCGACCAACCTGACCCGGCGAGTGGCCACGAATAATGCCGGTTGGTTCGTTGCTCCTTTGCTGCCGGTCGGCACGTACGAAGTCGTTGCTGAGCCGCTGGGTCAGACCATGGGCCGCGCCCGCCGCGATAGTGTCGAGCTGAGGCTGGGGCAGGCCGTACAGCTGGAGCTGACACTCGGTCCGGTTGCAATAGCGGGACTGGTCGTGGAGACCGAGCGGCCGCTGGTCGATCCCAGGAAAGTCGAGCACTCGACGCGCTTCAGCCGGGAAGCGGTGTCCCGCGTGCCCAACAACGGCCGCAATTTTCTTTCGTTCATCCGCCTCACACCGAACGCCACTGTGGTGCAGGGGCCGGATGGTGATGAGCTGAGCATTTCCGGGCAGCGCGGCATTCACAACAATGTTTCGGTAGACGGTGCGGACTTCAACAACGCGTTTTTCGGCGAGCACCGAGGTGGACAGCGACCGGCATTCACGTTCAACCAGGACGCTGTGCAGGAGATCGTGGTGGTTTCGAGCGGTGCGAGTGCCGAGTTCGGTCGATCGGGTTCCGGCTTCGTAAACGTGCTTACCCGCTCGGGCAGCAACGAGGTGCACGGCTCGATGCACTACCTCGGCAAGCACGATGCATTAGCCAGCGTGGCCGAACATGGTGACCTGCGCGCGAAGCCTGTGTTCAGTCAGCACCAGCTCGGATTCACCTTTGGCGCACCGCTCAAGCGAGATCGCGCGTTCCTGTTCGTCGCATACGATCACCAGACCTACGACGAAACCAGGCAGCAGCAGCGGCCGGTCAGCGCAGCGTACGATTCGCTGCGCGCCTGGACCGACACCGCGTTCGGTGGTGCACTGCGCGGCGACTTCCAGCCCATCCAGCGCACTAATGATGGCGATGCCTTGATCGCCAAGCTCGATTTCGCGGCCAGTGCGCAGCACACGCTCTCGCTCAAGTACAACTACACAAACTCCGATCAGGTCAATGGCACCTTCGACGTCGATACCTGGGGCCGCAGCGCCAACGCCATCGAGCGTGATCACTCCCATGCGGTCAATGGCGCGATCGTCTCCCAGCTTTCTTCAGCGGTCGCCAATGAGTTCCGCTTTCAGGTTGCCCGGGAATACCGTCCGCGCGATTACGAGGGACCGCAGCAGCCCGGCCAGGATCGCCCGTTCCCGGACACCGGTATGGACTTCGTCAATGGCTTCCGCATCGGGCTGCCGTTTTTTATTCCGGTCGAGGAATACGACACGCGCATTCAGCTGCTGAACAACATCTCCTGGCTGCGCGGCCGGCACCTGTTCAAGGCCGGTGTCGAATGGAATCGCAACTCGGTGGAAGACATCTTCATCGGGTTTGCCAATGGCCGGTACATCTTCAATAGCGTTACCGGGTTTTTGAACTACGTGCAGAACGGCCGCAATTACGTCGAGTGCAATAACGGCCCGGCTCGCACGGATGGCCAGTGCCCCGGCGGCACGATCACGGGTCCGGTGTTGCTTTATCTGCAGCAGTCAGGTGTGGGCGGCCGCAGTGTAGTCGAGGCCGGCACGCAGGCATTCTCGCAGCACGATCTGAGCGCCTTCATCCAGGACTCCTGGACGATTTCCCCAGCGCTCACGATCGATTACGGACTCCGCTGGGACGCACAGGTTCAGCCCGAGCCGTTGACCGAACCGGAAGACGTCTTCTTCGCTCCCTTCATCGGCCAGACCGTCAGTACTTCCGCCGGTTCGTTCAGGTTTCCCTCTGACGGTACCTTCCCGTCGGACTGGAAGCAGCTGCAGCCACGGGTCGGCGTTGCCTGGGACATCTCGGGAGATGGCCGTCAGGTGCTGCGGGCGAGCAGTGGTCTCTACTACGCACGCACGCCCGGACTGGTGATCGCGAACGTGCGCAGCTCAAACGGCTCGATCGGGCAGACCATGTTCCGCAGCAGTGAGCTCATCGGTGTGCTCGGCCCACCACCCGTGTATGGACAGTTGCTGCCGTCCGAAAATGGAGTTCCCTTCGCCCCATCCGTTATGGTGTTTGACCGCGACTACCGGAACCCCCGTACCATCAGCGCAATGGTCGCCTATCAGCGTGCGCTCGGATCCAGTTTCGCGGGACAACTGACGTACAGTTATGCGCGCGCGGATTTCCTGACGCGCTTCGTCAATCGCAACGACGCGGTCTTCGGGTCACCGTGGAGCCGCGGGCTCGAGCCGGGCGGCGCCAACGGCATCGGCACGCTGACCGTGGCCGAGAGCAGCGCAAAATCACGCTACCACGCTTTGACTCTGCAGCTGGATGGCAAACCAAAGCCCGCACTCGAATTCCACATCAATTACAGCCTGTCCTTCGATCGTTCCGATGATGACAACGAGCGCGATCCATTCTCGTTCCGCTACGCGCGAGCCGACCGTCTGGATCGCGAATTCAATTGGAGCGATCGCGACCAGCGCCATCGCTTCAATGCCTGGCTGCTGACCCAGATCGGCGGCGGCATCGCTCTGGACAACCGCGTGAGCTGGTATTCGGCGCAGCCGATGTCGGAGAAGTGCGGGCCCGACAATCGCGGCAGCGGTGAACGTGCCGCCGCTCCAAGCGAGCGAATTTGTCCGAATGGCACCATCCTCGATCGCAACACGCTGCGTCGCGATAACGCTTTCTTCTCGTGGGATGTAAGCGCGTCGCGGCCGTTCCCTGCGCCACATGGCCGTCTGGTCGCGGTGATCGAGCTGTTCAACGCGTTGAACACGGACAATTTCAGGGATCCAAGCCCGGCCGCACTGCTCTTCAATTTCGACGGTACCGTCCGCAGCGGCCTGGGTGACCCGCGCCAGCTGCAGGCGGGCGTTCGCTGGGTCTTCTGAGGCGAGCACTGTGATGCGATGAAGAAGGCCCAGCGCCCAAAACCATCGCTCTTCAGCGAGCTGCGCCGGCGTCGCCTGATCCAGACCACCGCTGCATACGCCGCCTTCGTTTTCATCACCCTGCAGGTCGCACAACTGGTGCTGCCTGCCCTGAAGCTGCCCGGTGGTACTTACAACGTGCTGGTGATCGTGCTGCTGGCCGCGTTCCCGGTCGTGTTCACTCTGTCCTGGATCTTCGACGTCACGCCGGAAGGGCTGCGACGTACGCTTCCATTCATGGCGGAAAAGGCCGATCCGGTAGCCGCCGCACTGGACGAACCGCCGCTCGATCCAAACCAGCTCGACAGCATCGCTGTGCTGCCCTTTGTCGACATGAGTCCGGCGAAGGATCAGGAATACTTTTCGGATGGGCTGACCGAGGAGCTGTTGAATCTGCTCGCCAAACGCAACGGCCTGCGGGTCGCGGCGCGTACCTCATCATTTGCCTTCAAAGGTCGCAACGAGGATGTGCGTGAAATCGGCCGCAAGCTGCGCGTAAGCACGGTCCTGGAAGGTAGTATCCGCAAATCCGGGAATCGTCTGCGCGTTTCTGCACTGCTGATCAAGACCGCGGACGGGTTCAGGCTCTGGTCGGAAACCTACGACCGCGAGCTGGAGGACATCTTCGATATTCAGGACGAGATCTCACGTGCGATTGTGAGCTCGATGCAGCTGGCCCTCGCCGATGAGGCGCCCGCCATCAAGCGTACCGCGCTGCCCGCGCACGAGCTGTACCTGCTCGGTCTTTTCCACTACAACCGTATGACCGAGGTCGACATCGTCGAAGCTGTCTCATTCTTTCAGCGCGCTATCGATGAGGATGCGGGCTATGCCCAGGCGTATGTCGGACTGGCGCGAGCCTACAGCTGGCAGTTGCTGTATCAACGAGCCAAGCCGCTCGAATTATTGCCGCGCGCGCGCGATGCCGCGATCAAGGCCCAACAGCTCGATCCGGGGCTGTCCGAGGCGTACGCAGCACGCGGCTACGTCGAGCATCATCTCGACTGGGACCTCGAGGCGGCCGAGCAATCGTATCGGCGAGCCCTCGATCTGAATCCGAACCTCGCCCATGTGTATGGCGACCGGGCAGAACTGCTCTGGTCATTCGCCCGCCTCGACGATAGTTATGAGATGGTGCGGCAGGGTCTCACGCTCGATCCACTGTCGATCCGGTTGCATGTGCTACTGGCCGTGACCCTGATGTTCCAGCGCAACTACGAAGCGTCGGTCGCGGTGTACGAGCGGGCAATACCGCTGTGCCAGGGATCCCCGCTGATCCACCTGTGGATGGCAGTCGGTCCGCTCATGCTGGCGCGTTATGCCGATCGCGCAGAGACCGAGCTGGCGAAGTTTGCCGAGCTCAGCGGTGAAGACCCCGCAGGTTGGACCGTGTTTGCACGCGCGCTGGCCAGTCCTGGTGAACAAGCCGCGGCTTTGACTCGCCTCGCTGAAATGCCGCCGGATCGGTTGGGTGGCTCTTACATGGTGGCCGGGATGTACTCGATGCTCGGTGCGACCGAGCAGGCGATCGACTGGCTGGAAACTGCCGTCGATGAGCGGCAGGTATACGTGCACTCACTACTGGTCGAACCCTGGTTCGCGGAAATGCACAAACACCCGCGCTTCGTGCGATTGCTGCACCGGACCGGCCTCGCGGGAATAAAACGCGAGGCCGGCCAGCCGATG
>JBBDWZ010000250.1:0-14060 GCA_040902615.1 Gemmatimonadota bacterium
ACGCGACGGCACCAGGTGATGTGCGTGGTCGATGGGCAACCGCATTGCTCGAAGCACCTGCGTCGCGCGGATCGGTCGCGGCGGTTCATCTGTGAAACGCACAAGGCCGCGTGCGCTCGCGAGCCCGGTGTCGTGTTTGCCAGCGATGAGGTACACCCGTGCGAGATCTGCGGTCAGCTGACTTGCCGATCTCACAAACGGCCTTGCGACTGGTGCGGCGCTGCTGTGTGCGTAAAGGATTTCGCCGCCGCAGCGCGCTGTGTCACCTGCGCGAAACTGGCTCCCAGTGCGGACATCCCCGACGAGATCGTATCAGCGGCCGCGCGTCTGGTGCCGCGCGGCGCGGCCAAAAGCTGGTCTCTCGCACGAGATGGCGGACGTTATGTCGTCGAGATCAACCTGGGCTGGACCCGGCGAGTGGTTTTTACCGTCGTGCACGGTACGGCGGAAGCAATTCACGTGCGGCGGCACTCGATCTTCGGCACAACGGTGGATTCGTAGCTGCCGTCATGCGCGCGGCCGTTTGCACAGACACACTGCCAAGCTCAGGGCAGCGCGACGAATTTCGGTTCTGAAGGGCCGGACGGCTCGGAGCAGGCGAGAGCGCCCAGGAACACAAGGGCGGCGCCGCAGAGAGCCGGAGACAGGAGGCGCATCGTGACCTCAAAGCGATGTTAAGCGATGTTATGGGAACGTCGCGTGAGGGACCAGGAAGCTGCGGTCATTTAGCTCACGGGGGCTTGTCACGAGAATAGATGCAAGGCAGCCCCCGGGTCAATAAGACGGTTCGCATCAGTCACGGCCGAACCTGGCCCGCGTGCGTTCGAGTATCAGACGCCTACTGCTCGTATCGCTTCAACCGGTCCGCGGCCCGCGTAAGCTGGCGCGCCAGTGCATCGGCTTCATCCCAGTCATTTGTGGTCTCCGCCCGACGCACGGTGTCGCGCCATTGACGGCGCAACCGCTGCACCCGCAGCCGGTCACTCTCGAGATTATCAAAATCGAGCTCGTCGATTGCGCGCATCGCCTCGTTCACGGCCGACTCGATCTCGGCGCCGAGATGCGAAAGGTCGATGTTGATCCCCGGAAACTCGAAGTTCATCGCCGGCATCGCGATGCGGATCTCGGGCACGTTCACGTGGATGGGCGGGATGTCGACGCGGACCGGCCGGTGACGTCCTGATTGCTGCGCCGAGAGCGGCGTCAGAAGAGTCGCGCTTAGTAAAAAGGCTGCTTTCCAGTTCATGAGGGCCTGCCGGGTCAGGGGTGGGTCGGTGTCTCTTGGATACCTCTACGAGACCGAAGGTTGCCGGGTTTCCCCTCAATTGGACCAATTCGAAATTTGAACTACCGTACAGTGCCTGCCAACTGGACCGCCTTCCTGAGATCTTCGATCGTCGCCACTGGCCCATGCACGCCCGCAATCGTTCGGACGTCCAATCGAAGCTGGTCAACGGCGCGCAAGAATTCCCGAGTCAGCTGATTCGCGGGGCCCACTGTGCCGCGCTCGGGCATGATCAGCAGATCGCCCTGGAAGATCAGCTTCTGGTCAGGCAGCCAGGCCAGCACCATCTCACCGACGTGCGTGTTGGGCACCTCGATCAGCTCGACGGTCATGGTGCCATCGGTAAACACTCGTTTGCGGCTGAACGTCTCCACGACCGGCTCGCGCCCTGACGCGCTCAATGCATCGGGCCGCAGCCCATGTTTTGCCCGCGCGACCTCGTTGACGAACGCGCGATTCTTCGGTGTGGTCACGATCGTGATGCCCTCGGCGATGTAGGGACGCAGTCCGCCGGCATGATCGTCGTGATGGTGAGAAAAGGTGACATAACGAATCGGTTTGCCTGGAACGGTACGGTGCACAGCCTCCATCACGGCGATTGCCGACGATTGTGGTGTGGGCGTCTCAAACACGAGCACGTGATCGTTGAACGCAACGAACAGCACGCGATTGCCCAGGTTCTGGATCAGCCAGACGTGGTCGGCCAGCTTGCGGACGGGCTCGGATTCCGGACCGGTCGGCCTTGCATCAGGCGCGTCCGTGAACCCGGTAGCAGGCGCGGCGAACAGCGCAGCCGGGACACCGCGATCGATCGCAATCGTAAGCGTGTCATCACGGATCAGCTCACCGTTGCGATGCTCGAGCAGCCGGCTCGGCACCGGAATGCCCTGTTCATCGCGATAACCCGAGTACGTATAGGTGGCCAGCTGATCGCCGGCGACCGGATCATCGCGCAGCCAGTCCAGCCGGATGAGTCGCCTGGTCGATGCATCCAGCCACAACGTGTAGACCGCGCCATTGGGCTCGGCGTAGGTCACGCCCTGCAGTCGCATGCCGCCGTCGGTCCGCTCGCCTGCCCAGCGCAGCGTTTCCGGGCGATCGCGCGCAACCAGGATCTGCAGTGCAGGCAGCTCGCGCCGCATCGGATGATTCGCGATCGGCTGGCCGGGGAACTTGATCACGGCATCACCATAGCCCGCCCGCGCCGGATCGTAAAAGAATCCGCCTTGCGGCGTGATCACGTTGGTTCCGCCAAATGCAAAGTCGACCGGGTAGCGACTGACCGAATAGCGGTACGCGCGCCCGCCCGCGAAGTCGAGCACCATATCGGTCTCGGTCTTCTGCGTAACCCATGGCCTCAGCGCAAAGCTCTGATACATCATCCAGCGCTGCCCTCTCATGCGGATCGAGAGATCACGCAGCCCACGCAGCCTCGCCTCGCCGCCGTGCGCTGTAACCGCCTGGTCGAGCAGTGCCCGCGCACGCAACGCCGACTGCAAGTCGTCAGAAGTAGTTTGGGCAGGGACGGATACCGAAATCGAAGCTGACAAAGCGAAGCCCGCCAAGGCGAGCCGAAAGGGTTGCACGGTCACGTTGTTCTCCCAGGTGAGGCGTCAGACGAAGTCTGCCCCCCAGGCGCACAGATCCCTACTCGATTGGGATAACCGGCCGATGCCGTGTGATCAGCGGACGTACCTGAAACCAATTCGAAATTTGAATTCGAAATTCGAAACTCGAAATTGCTTTTGAATTTTTTGAAATTGAAATCGAATCTGAAATTAAATTTCTCGATTGTTTTTCTCGATCCCTAACGCGATGTCGGTGTCCCAACCGTCACCGCCGGCGCAGCCTGCACCATCCCCCAGAGATCGAGCTGGCCCGATGGCCGAATGTCAGCCTTCAAGACCCGCTCGATGTACTCCAGCGCATGCTCGTTCTCCTCTGCGAGGTTGGCCGCGACACAATCGGAGGGCACCAGCAGCTCGAAGTCCCGCATATACGCATCGTTTGCACTGAACAGCACACAGATGTCGGTTGCGATCCCGGTCAGGATGAGCTGTCGTGCACCCAGATACCGGAGCAGCGTTTCCATCGTGGTGGCAAAAAAAGCGGAATGCTTCGGCTTGAGGACGAAGTAATCGTCCTCGTCCGGCCGCAGCAGCTCGGCCAGCGGCTGGCCCAGCACGCCGTCGTTGAGCACATGCTCGGTCACCTCGCGGAAGTCCGATCGCCAGCGGCCGAAATTGTCGTTGGAGTAGATGACTGGAATGCCGGCGGCGCGCGCCCGCTTTTTCAGCTCGGCGATCCGGCCGGCCGCAGCCAGCGCCGCATCGAAGATCAGCTCCGCATCCTCGAACTCGAGGTCGTTGATCATGTCGATGATCAAGAGCGCGACGCTCGAGCTGTCGGGGGCGTTGCCGTGAAGGTCGTGGTTGTTATCCATGCCTCCCCGAAATGCGAAAACCATGCGCGCGCCGCGGGCACTTCCGTTAACGCTCGCGACTACCCGGGGAACCTTCCCAACTCGACCTGCCAATCGCGGTGACCAGGATATCGTCGGCAAACAGCGTTAGCGTGCGGGCACATAGTAATCGACCGCCAGTTTCAGCTCACCATTGGGTTGCCGCTTCCAGACACCCACGAAATTGACCGTCTGCGACCGCTGTGGCCCAACGATGCTCGAGCGGCCCCACTGGTAGGCCAGGTCGCGCGAGCCGCCGGCCTCGATCACTTCGAGAGTCCAGGTGCGGCCCTGCGTGGGGAAGCCGGTCCAGTAGCGATTCACGGCGTCGCGCCCTTCGACCACGCTGCCGCCGGGTCCGATGATGCGCGCGTCATCGCTGTAATGCGCGGCAATCGCCAGCGCATCATTGCGCTCCCAGGCAGCCATCATCGACTGGTTGAGGCGCGTGATCTCGGCGCGAATGCCCTCCTGCGATGATGATGCAGGCGTGGCCGCAGAGGTTGGCTGCGCTGGGGCACCCGGGCCACCGCGCTGCATGGGCCGGTCGAAGCTCGCCGCCGTGAAGCGGACCGGTGTGTCGTGCGGTGTGAAGCGCACTCGGCCATTGGCATTATCGATCGTGACTGCGAACGGCTCGAGGAAGGGAATGCCCAGCACCGCGCCCGGCCGGTTACGGAATGCGATCGGCAGCTCGGCGATGGTCAGGCTCCCCATCCGCGCCTCACCACGCAACCGTGCGCCTCGAATCGTGAACGTGCCTTGCGATGGACCCAGCGCCGTGCCCAATGAACGTGGCGCCGCGCTCAGCAACAGCGAGGATTCCAGTGAATCGGCGATCATGACTTCAAACAGCGACTGCGTATCGATCACCCCATCCACTTTCGCGCCGCCGAGGTCCAGCGTTACATCCACCCGCGATCCGCGGTCTTTGCCGGCGATCGGGAAGATCGTCCTTCCGTCAGCCGCAGGCAGCGCACCGCGCTCGAGTCGCAGGCGGTTGTTGCGCAGGTCGATCGTATACAGAACATCCCGCAGCAGCGGCGGCGAGACGATGCCATCGAAATCACGCGTAGCGAACAACTCACTGAAGGCGGCATCGACGTTGTAGAAGCTCACGCCACCGAGCTGCACGGAATCGATCTTTGCAATTGCGGCGGGTCCCTGCCCGGCGGGATTGCCGGTCGCGCGGCGCTCCAGGCCCAGCGCTGCTGCGGCACGCTCTGAAATCCCAAAGAACGAGCCGCCGGTCTCCAATGCAAACCGGAACGCGCGGCCGTTCAGCTTTACTTCCACAAACGGATAGACACCGCCGCGCGTGATCGTGACCTCGCTCACGGGTTGGTGAAATATAGTGCGCTCGGGCTTGGGCCAGCGCATCTGCGCACTCACGTGAGATGCGGACAGAGCCAGGGCCAGTGCAATGACGAACCCGTTGCGAACGGTAACGCCGTCTGAGGCTTCGAGAAACCGACGGACTTATTTGACTGAGCGCTAGCGTCGCCCGGTTTTGACGTTATTGACGGCGGCCGCTCCCCAATGAGTGAGGAAGGTCGTGACGAAGTAGTGCGCAGCATGCGGCTCGACCGCGAGCGATGCCAGCGCCAGTGCCACACTCAGCGCGATGTGATAGCCTTCCGATCGTGACGCGTGCGCGCGCTGATAGGCCGGGTGTGCGTCATTGATCCACACAATCGATTCGATCAAGCGGCCGAGCTGGTCGCTTTCGGGCCTGGACTCGAAGCGAATCTCGATGCCCAGCTTGCCGGTTGCACTGCGTTGCTTGCGACCGGGCACCGCGCCCGAGTTCGGTGCCACCGATTGCTCACGCGGCTCAGCGGGCTGAGTAGCCGGCTCTTCAGGCTGCGTCGCAGCGATCGTTGACGCATCGCTGGCGCCTGGTACTTCAGACGAGTCGTTCCCATCCAGCCGGAGCGATTCGTAGACGAGGGAATCCGCATCATCCGGGTGACTGGGCGTTCCCAGTTGCAATCGGCGTTGGCCGGCGCCGCGCCGTTCCACCAGGGAGCTGAGCAACGGGAAATCGTGCGTCATACTGCCGAGCACGCGTTCGATGTCCCGCTCGATCGGCCGCGTGCGAGGCTGTCGCTTCGACTCGCTCTCCTGATCGTCTCCCCACACAGCCAGTTGTGCACTGATCGCTTCCTGGATCGCCTTGCGATACGTCAGGTACAGCGCTCCGCGTGCACCAGTCCGCACGAAATCCGACTTGTTCAGGGTAAGCGCTTCGGCCAATGCGGGAACCTCGACCAGGCCGTGCACGCGCTCCGCATCGACCGGCGTTATGCCGAGCCAGTCCCAGCCGCGCTTGATCACCTTGCCCAGCGTGCTGACCGCAATGCCGCGCTGCGTTTCCGGCAGCGGCTCTGCTGACCGAGCGAGGTAGCCAATGCCGCTGGGTTTGCGTTTCCGGCCCGTGTGAATCGTGATTGGTGCCTCCTGCACGCTCGCCACATCGCGCAGCAGCATACGTCGTGCGACGACGAAGACGACGCCACTTGTGTACACATCGGTCAGCATCTCATCGAAGACGGATTCGAACAGCGGCTGGAAGTGTGTAGTCAGCGTTGCTGCCAGAAAGCCGCTGTCCAGCAGCGGCGAGAGCGGGTTGTCCAGACGCAGGGTAACCGCGGTTCCGCGGGTTGCCACCAGCCCGGGCGGCTCAATGAACTTCCAGGGCGCTCGATTGCGTGAGGCCAGACGCCATGACGTGGCGACGTGTACTTTGCCGCGGCGCGTTTCAGTGATCACATCATCGGCCAGCAGCAATCCGAGCTTAATGCCGACGCCGGCAAACCCGATCCCGCGGCCACGAGTCTTGCTGGAAGCGGCCAGGTCGTGATACCGCGTCAGCTCGCGCCGGATCATGCCGCGCCCGTCATCGATCACGGTGAGTGTCGCACGCTCGGGGTCGGGCGCAACGACAATGCTGCCGGCTCCGGAGTCGAGCGAGTTGGCGACGATCTCCGTCAGGATCGTCTCCTCAAGCGAGCCCGGATACGCATCACGCAAATCCTCGAGCAGGTGTTCCAGGTCAACCCGCGTTTCGCCCGTAAGTCTCTCCTCGATTCGGTCGATCGTTCAGAATAACGTGAACCGCCGTCAGTTTCACCCGCGCCCCTGAGTTGACCCAGGCACTCACGATCGCGCGGTCAGCGCCCAAACGCGCGGCTCCGGTCGGGGCGGGCCGGCGTCCGGGGCTTTAAACGCCCCTTTGCCGGGTGCCGTCACCTGCTTGTCAAGGCTGTCTTCCGGCAATTTCCACCGGCAGCCCCTGTCCTGCTGTGTTCGCGGGAAGTGTTGATGAGTGCAATCGCGGATTTGTGGCCCAGCCAGCCGGAGGGCATACCTCAGGGCAGTAGCCAGAATCCGGTCCCCCTCCTCATCAACATTTCCCGCGAACACAGCCCATACCACGCCAGCCACAGTAACGACCAGGCGATAGCCGGTCGAAGTGCATGTTTGAACGCGCCATAGCAGGTCCGGCCGCCGCGGTTTGTCCCAGCCGCACATGCCAGTGAGAAGCTTGCCCAGCCGCAGGCCCGCGCCGCAAGCGAACGGCCGAGCCTCGAATCAGATGGACACGCTGGCTGTCAGGATTTAGGTTGGACCCTGCCTCACGCTGTTCCTTCACAGTCATCCAACCAATTGGACTCATGGCGGAATTCCGCGTAACCACCGACGGACTGAACCTGCGTCGCGAGCCGATCGTCAACAACACGAACAAGCTGGCCGTGTTGCACACCGGTCAGCGCGTCGAGTTGCTGGAGGGTATGCCCAACGCCGAATGGTGGCATGTCTCCACCATGATCGGCGGCCGGGAAGTGAAAGGCTGGGTGGCCAGGCGCTACCTGAGTGCAGATTTCACAGAGCCACCCGCTGCACCTGCCATCCGTCGCGTGCATCTGAAAGAGGGTCGTCCCGAAGTCACGCGCAACGCGCTTGGGTCAGCCTGGGCCTATCCGCTGGGAGAACCGGGAGCACCCAGACGCAAAGGCACAACCGCAGCCCAGCGCACGAAGGAGCTGGCCTCGATCATTGATTGGCTGCAAGTCGAAAAGAGTTTGCGCTACAAGAAGAACGGTTCCACCACTTATTGCAACATCTACGCAACCGATTACTCCTACCTGGCCAACGCCTACCTGCCGCGTGTGTGGTGGACCGGCAGCGCGCTGGCGAAGCTAGGTGCTGGCCAATCCGTGACGCCTACCTACGGCGCCACGGTGCAGGAGATGACCGCCAACCAGCTCTACGAATGGCTGGACGATTTTGGCGCGGACTTCGGCTGGACACGCGTCTTCGATCCGCAGGAAATCCAGGAAGCCGCAAACGCCGGCAGCGTCGGCATTCTGTGCGCGCAACGCAAGGAGTTGAACCGCCCTGGTCATATTACGGCAATCGTGCCTGAGACCGGTGAACACCCGGCGCGGCGCGCGGCCGGCAAAGTGACTGTGCCGCTGCAAAGCCAGGCCGGCATGAGCAATTTCCGATACCGCTCTATGCTATGGTGGACTACGCCGAACAAGTACCGCGCATTCGGTTACTGGTACCACCAGTAACGCTACTCCGTTGAAGCCGTTGCCGGTTTTCGATGTTTGAGTTCGAAATTTGAAATTGAAATTGAAATTGAAAATGACATTGAATTCTTGAATCCTGAAATCGAAGCCGTGAACGCCGATGCCGCCGGATTGACCGATGCAGCGCATCGATAACCGCCTCGTCTTTTCCGCCACAGATCTCAGCAACTTCCTGGCGTGCCAACACCTGACGCTGATGGATCGCAGAACTGCGTCGGGCGGGCCGAGACCACCCAAATACGACGACCCCGCACTCGAATTACTATGGAAGCGCGGCCTCGAGCACGAACAGGCCTGGCTGACAGCGCAACGCGCCGGCGGTGACAAGCGCATCGTCGAAATCGCTGAACCATCGAAAGAGCTCCAACCGTCAGACCGCTGGCCGCTGTATGCAGCCCGGACCATAGGTGCGATGAGAGCTGGCGCAGATCTGATCTACCAGGGTGCACTGTTTGACGGCACCTGGTTGGGTCGCGCGGACTTCCTGCAAAGGGTCGATCTTCCGAGCCAACTGGGCGACTGGTCATATGAGGTGGTCGACACCAAGCTGGCCCGTGAAGCGAAGGGCGGCGCGCTGCTTCAGGTCCTGCTCTACTCCGATCTGCTGGCCAAAGTCCAGGGCATGGAACCCACGGAAGTTCACCTCGCGCTGGGTGGACCGGACGCTCGGACGCACACGTTCCGCGTAGCCGATTATGCTGCGTACTTCCGTTCGATCAGGCAGCGCTTCCTCAAGCAGGTCACCGATGCACCGGATTTGTTGCCGCGCGGCGCGGAACCGATGCCGCATTGCGATATCTGCGCGTGGAAAGGCACCTGCGCGGACGAGCGGCGTGAGCTGGATCACCTCGCGTTGGTAGCCGGAATCAGCCGTAGCCAACGACGTGCATTGGCTGGGCGTGGCGTGGTGACCATGGAAGGACTGGCTGCACTGACGCTGCCGCTAGCCGAGCGTATGGAGACGGTCAACGCGACTACGCTGGTACGCATACATGGCCAGGCGCGCATCCAGGTGCAGGGCCGTCGCGAGAACCGGCCGTTACATGAGCTGCTGCTCCCGGTCGCCGAAGAGCAAGGGCTCGCTCGGCTGCCGCCGCTATCGCCAGGCGACCTGTTCTTCGACCTGGAAAGCGATCCGTACGCGCTGACACTGGGCATTGAATACTTGTTCGGCTTTGCGGATGTCACGGGCGACTACACCGGCTGGTGGGCGCTCGATCGTGCAGCCGAACGGCGGGTGTTCGAGCGGTTCATCGACTTCATAATGACACGACTGCAGCAGTATCCCGACCTGCACATTTACCACTATGCGCCCTACGAGACGACCGCTCTCAAGCGGCTCATGGGCCGATTCGGCTCGCGTGCGGAGGAAGTCGACCGGCTGCTCCGGGGCAAGGTGCTCGTCGACCTCTATCGTGTGGTGAAACAAGCCCTGCGAGCGTCGGTCGAGAGCTACTCGATCAAGAAGATGGAGCCGTTCTATCAATTCGAACGCGCAGTCGATTTGCGCGAAGCGAGTACTGCGCTGGCGCACTTTGGCGCGTGGCTGGAACTGGGGGTCGAGGGCGGGGGCGGGGGAACGGATCAACTGCGCACGGACATCGAGGGATACAATCGTGATGATGTTTTATCCACGCTTCGTCTGCGCGATTGGCTGGAGTCTTTGCGATCGGAGGTGGAGCAGTCAGGTACAACGGTACCGCGGCCGGGGCCGGAGAGTTCTGAGCCTTCCGAACCGCTCAAAGAGAAGCAGATCGCGATCAATGCGCTGGTCGATCGTCTCGCCAGCGATGTGCCCGCGGATGAGCCGAGCCGCACGCCCGAACAGCACGCGCGCTGGTTGATGGCGCAACTGCTCGAGTTCCATCGCCGCGAAGACAAGTCGATGTGGTGGGAATATTTCCGGTGCATTGAGCTGAGTCCGGATGAGCTGATCGAGGATGGTGCCACGCTGGGAGGGCTCGAATACGTCGGCGTGGTTGACGCCGTGAAGCGCTCGCAGATCCATCGCTATCGCTTCCCCAAACAGGAGCACGACTTGACGGACAGCGATGAAGCGGTCGATGCGGAAACGCAGAATTCCGCGGGCGAGATCTGGGCCGTCGACGATGCAGCCTGCACAATCGATCTCAAGCGTGGTACCGGCAGCAAGGTTCCGCATCCGCGCTCCCTCGTGCCGTTCAAGGACGTTCGCGAAGATGCGCTGCGTGACAGCATCCTGCGGGTCGGCGCTGCCGTTGCCGAGCACGGCCTCACGGTGGCAAATCCCTACCGCAGCGCAGTGGATCTCCTGATGCGTAACCCGCCTGGCTGTGGCCAGGCACTCGGCGCGGCGTTGGCGCTCGATGGCGAATCGCCCATCGCTGCCGGTATCCGGCTTCTACAAACGATCGATGGCTCAGTGCTGCCGATCCAGGGGCCGCCCGGTGCAGGGAAGACCTACACGGCGGCGCGCATGGTGCTGGCTGCGCTTGCGGATGGCAAACGCGTAGGGGTTACCTCGAACAGTCACAAAGTCATTGCGAACCTGCTCGATGAAATCGGCAGCGCCGCAGCTGAAGCCGGCGTCGCGATCAACGGCATCCAGAAATGCAGTGAACAGCAGAAGTGTGTATCACCACAGATCGCGATCGCCAAAAACAACGATGCCGTACTCGAAGCACTGCAGACGGGCGAGGCGCGGCTCGCGGCAGGTACCGCATGGCTCTGGAGTGACGCCAAACTGACCAGCTCGGTCGATGTGCTGTTCATTGATGAAGCGGGGCAGTTCTCGCTGGCCAATACGGTCGCGGTGGCGCCCAGTGCAGCGAGCATGGTCCTGCTCGGGGACCCGCAGCAGCTCGATCAGCCGATGCAGGGTGTGCATCCGCCGGGCGTGAACGTCTCGGCGCTGGACCATTTGTTGGGCGAAAGCACAGTTCCGCCGGATCGTGGTCTGTTCCTCGATCAGACCTGGCGATTGCATCCGAGCATCTGCGCATTCACCTCGGAGATCTTTTACTCGGGTCGTTTGCAGTCGCGGGCCGGACTCGAGCGGCAGAACGTTCAAGGACCGGCACCGCTCAGTGGCAACGGGCTCCGGTTCATCCCGGTTGCGCACCAGGGCAATGAGAACGATTCGCCAGAGGAAGTAGAAGCGATCGCGCGCCTGGTCGACCTTGCTGTCGCGCATTGCAGCTGGACCGACGCGAAGGGAGAAACGCACAAGATCGGTCTGCGCCACATCCTGATCGTCGCGCCGTACAACGCGCAGGTGTCCGCAATCGCCGATCGGCTGCCCGCGGGCGCGCGCGTGGGCACGGTGGACAAGTTCCAGGGACAGGAAGCGCCGATCGTGATCTATTCAATGGCCACGTCCAGCGCCGAGGAAGCGCCGCGCGGCATGCAGTTCCTCTACAGTCCGAATCGTTTGAACGTGGCCACATCACGCGCGCGCTGCCTGGCCATCGTAATCGCGAGCCCGCAGTTGTTCCTGCCGGACTGCCGCACACCGGAGCAGATGCGCCTTGCCAATGCATTCTGTCGGTTCCAGGAGCTCGCTCAGTGACGTTCACACCGCTGTCCGATGCCGATGGTCGGATCCGGCACGTTTTCTTTGCGCTGCCGGCATATGATGACGAATTCACGCTGCCGATCCTTTCGTGCCTGCGCGGCATCCGTGAAGCGCTTGGCTCCGACGTGCGCTGCACCATCATGCATCACCCGGCTCAGGCGTCGGCGGTGCAGGAATCATTGGGCAGTCTCGGCCCGCTCGACATCATCACCTGGCAGCATGGCTTCGTGCTCCGGCTCCGTGATACGGTCAGCAAGCTGGAGGGCCGCACGCTCCGTATCACCAAACTCGCGCTTCCCGACTTCACCAACTGGGTGCAGGACGCCTTCCTGGTTGCGATCGATGCATCGGGCCAGCCGCTCATATGGGCTTCGCCGCGTGTCGAACGAGAGTACGGCGGCTGGGATGACGAGGTCGTGCGGCAGTTAACCGCACACCTCGGCTGGCCATCGGCTGTGTTGCCGTTCGGCCTGGAAGCGGGCAATGTACTGGTCGACCAGGTGTCCATCCTGCTCGGCGCTGCCGTTCGCGCCGGCGCAACCGACGCTGAATGGCAGCAACTCAACGATCGAGTGTCCCTTTCCCCGATACCCGATCCGCGATCCGCGATCCGCGATCCGCAATCCGCAATCCGCAATCGTACCGTACGAGTCTGTGTGCCGGGCCTGCCTCAGCCGGTCTTCCATATCGACCTCTATGTCACGCTCGCAGGTGTGCATCCCGCCACCGGGAGGCCACTTGCATTGGTCGGCTCGATACGACAGGCTCTCGCTCTGGTCGGTGAGGAGGACAGCGCGGACGACACCGATGCAGGACTGAACGCGGTCGCGGATTACCTGGTCACTGCAGGCTATACCGTCGAGCGGCTGCCACTGCTGCCATTCATCAACCCGCAGATGAAGAAGCCCGCACACTTTTCCTACAACAACTGCCTGGTCGAGATCTGGCGCGATGCGGTTGGGTCGACGCGCAGGCGGGTTACGCTGCCCGTTTATGGCAATGAGGGCGGCCCGTTGGATGCGCTCGATCGTGCCGCGGCCGGCATTTGGGAGGGCCTGGGGTTCGAGGTCAAAGCAGCGCGCGGTGAGTTTGCGCTGGTGGCTGAACTGTATGGCAGCGTGCGCTGCATGACGAAAGTGCTGGAACGAGCGGACCGGATGTAAAACGGCCCCGCAGCTCTCCCGGTCAAAGGCTCTGCGGGACCGTTTTTCTTCAGATTACCCGCGGTTAACGAGTTCCGAAGCGCATCCTGGCCGGCGCGACCCGGTCTTCCAATGCCTCAGCTGTGAACTCGAGCGAATCCAGGTCCTTACCAGTCGCCGCACGGACCTGCTGCTTTTGCTGTTCGGTGAGTTCGATGCGAACAATGCCGGCCTTGTTCTCTGCCATGATGCCTCCAACTGGGGTAGGTCCGAAACGGTGTGTTACCGCCCGGTGCATACACGGTACACATCGGCCGAAAACGGTACAATGACCGGGGTCACCCGCGGTTTGTAACCGATGTTACAGCCCCAAAGCGCCTCAAAGTCTGGATTGACCTTGCGCGGCCCGTCGGCTGGGCCTATCCATCGCCTTGCAGGACTACGCACGAAATCCAGCAACACCGAAGGTTTTCCCACGGCCGCAACAGTCTTTTGGGGCGGCCGCACCGCAATTGTCTTTCTGCCATGGAATGCCCCGTTGAGTGTAGCGACCGTCACTCCGGCTGGAAGGTTAAGCCTGCTCTCGCGTGAGGAGCTCGAGATGCTGGTCCAGCTGTCCCAGGCATTCAATTCGACGATCGATCTCGATTCCCTGCTGCCGCGCATGCTGGATCGCACACTCTCGGCAACCGATTCGGAAGCCGGCTCGATCTGGATCGTGGAGGGCGACCACCTCGTGTGCACACACGTGGCGGGCGCGGCCGCGACCGCACTGCGCGGAATGCAGCACCCGCTGGATGAGGGCGTGCTGGCCGAAGCACTGCGCACAGGCAGCACGATTGTGACCGGCAATGCGCTGACCCACGAAAGCTTCAATGCCTATCGCGAAAACGGCAGCGGTTTTCGCACGCGCTCCGCCGTGACCATCCCGCTGATCATTGGCCAGCCGCTGGGCGCGATTCAGTTGGTCAACGATGTTGGCGGGAAAGACGAGTTCAGCGCCGAGGACATCGCGCGGCTC
>JBBDWZ010000251.1:0-13983 GCA_040902615.1 Gemmatimonadota bacterium
GATTGACGATTACGGGCTCCAACCACTGCGACGCTGAAATGCTCAACCGCAATGGCTGGAGCCCGTAATCGTATTTCGTACTCGTGGTCGTGCTCGTGCGCGTTCGTTCATTCGTTCATCCGTTCAATCCGCTTTCACTCCCGGACAAGCAATCCTTCCCATTCGATAACCGTGGGCCAGATTCTCCCAGACGATACGGCCGGGGGTCGGTTCCTTCTGGGCGAACACGGCCGATGGCTGGCCTTTGGGGTGAGGCCTGAGGCGAATAGTCGTGCGGTCGACGTCGAGCAGCGTAAACTCGTAGTCGACCACGAGGCGCCCGCGCAGGTAGCGGGTCATGCCCTGCATCAGATTGCCGTGGGGCGTGGTATAGTACTCCTCGATGGTGCGGTCCTGGCCGACCGGTCCGCGCCAGCAGCCGGCCATGAAAGCGGCGGCCTCCAGCGGGGAGGCCGGTTGTTGTGCAATCGCGGAGACGGGGATTGCCAGCGCTCCGGCGGTGAACAAGTGCGCGCAGCATGGCGCTCCTCAGGTAATTGGGTTCAAGTGATAATAGACGAACGGGTCTGCTCGATCGCGACAATTCCCGGTACGAAAAGGAAAAACCATGGTTCGATCCGCCCGTTGGCTGGGTGCGCTGCTGCTGGTTTCTACGCTGGTCACACCGCTCCCCAGCCAGGAACTGCCTCGCACGCGACCGGAAGATGTGGGCATGTCCTCGGCGCGGCTCGAGCGGCTGACCTCGACCTTCCAGAAGTACGTGGACGAGAACCGGCTGCCCGGGGCGGTCCTGCTGGTAGCGCGGCGCGGCAAGGTCGCGTATGTGCGTGCATTTGGCGCGCGCGACCGCGAATCGCAGGCGCAGATGCGGGAAGACGCGATCTTCCGCATCGCATCGCAAAGCAAAGCGCTGGTCAGCGTTGCCACGATGATTCTGCAGGAGGAAGGTGCGCTGCTGATCAACGATCCGGTGGGCAAGTATCTGCCGGAGTTCCAGAAGACGACCGTTGCCGTGGCCAGGACGGGTGGTGGCTACGACGTAGTCGACGCGCGCCGCGCGATCACGATTCGGGATCTGCTCACGCACACGGCCGGCATCGGTTATGGCGGCGGCCCGGCGCGCGATCGCTGGGCGGAAGCGAAAATTCAGGGCTGGTACTTCGCCGATCGCGATGAGCCGATCGCAGCAACTGTCTCGCGCATCGCGGCGCTGCCGATGGACGCGCAACCCGGTGAGCGCTTCGTGTACGGCTACGCGACCGACATCCTGGGCGCGGTTGTGGAGAAAGCGTCCGGCAGGTCGCTGGATGCTTTCATCAAGCAGCGTGTTACCGGCCCGCTCGGCATGAAGGACACACACTTCTATTTGCCCAAAGACCAGCGTGATCGACTGGCGACCGTATACTCGCTGCGACAGGGCGTGTTGCAGCGGACACCGGATGGCAGCATGATGGAATCGCAGGGCAATTACGTGGACGGCCCGCGCAAGAGCTTCTCCGGTGGCGCGGGGCTGGTTTCGACCGCATACGACTACGCGCGCTTTCTGCAGATGCTGCTCAATGGCGGTGAGTTGAGCGGCGTACGCATTCTCTCACCCAAGACGGTCGAGCTGATGACCGTGGATCACATCGGTGACCGGTACGGCACGCCCGGCCAGGGCTTCGGTCTGGGCTTCAGCGTCGTCAAGGACCTGGGTGTGCGCGGGCAGCCCGGATCGTTTGGCGAATACGGCTGGGGCGGTGCGTACCACTCCAGCTATTGGGTGGATCCTCGCGAGGAGCTCGTAGTCACGTATTTCACGCAGCTCATTCCAGCGACTGGCCTGGATGATCACGCCAAGCTGCGCACACTGGTCTACCAGGCCATCGTGGATGGTGGACGACGATAGGTCTGGGACTGCGGATCGCAGATCGCGGATCGCGGATCGCGGAATCGCGGGGTTGGGGATGCGGATAAATCAGCGCGTAAACAGGCGCGGCAATGCAGCGCCTACCGGCCGTTCGTTCGTATATCGCAAGCCGAGAAGTGAAGCGACCGTCGCGGCGATCTGGTTCTGGTACAGTTGGCCACCTGAAACTTCGCCGAGGGCAGGGGAGTCCGGCCCGAGCACCGCAATCCAGATCTGCTCCGCGCCGTCCACATCGGCGCCGTGCGTATTCCATTTCGCACCCGTGCCGCGGCCGTGGTCGGTCGTGATCACCAGTGTGGTTCGATTGCGATACTCGCCATCAGACTGCAGCCATTCCCATAACTCGCGAATGAAACCGTCCGTGCGCTGCGCGGCCTGGAGGTAGAAGTCGAAGTGCTGGTCGTGAGCGAAGTCGTCGGTCTCACCATAGGCGATGTAGAGCAGGCGCGGGCGCTTTCGTTTCAGGTATTCGAGTGCGTAGTCATGCGTGAACGCATCGAGTCGAACGGCTGACCAGGGGCTGGGTACCTGCGTCTGCAGCCGGTTGAGGAACACTTCGGTTGCGCTGAGATCCGGACCGGCCGCGGGCTCGAACCCGGCGTTGACCGGCACACCACTGCGCTGCTCGTTGATGATGAAGGGAAAGACATCCCACGACCCGAACGCGGCTACCTTGCCTTGCAAGCCTGGCTGCTGGTTGGCAAACTCCAGTAGCGTGCGGTTGGGATTGGGCACTTTGTCGTTACTGTCGATGCGGGGGTCAGCGTAACCCAGCAGGATCTCGTTGTAGCCGGGGTACGAGAACCGGTGCGTGTTGGTGACATCGACGCGGCTGTCGAGCGCGCGGTTGCCGTAGAGTTGCCCCTGCGTGGCGATCGTGCTCCAGAAGAACGGCATGAGAACAGTGCGCCGCTCGCGGGCGGTCGGCCGCCAGAACTGGGCACGGATGGGTGCGGTATCGCGGACCACGCGTCGATCGCGCAGCAGAACGGAGTCGGCGCCACTGAACAGCTCCTGCCAGCGCAGTCCATCGAGCGTGATGAGGACGACGTTAGCCGTGTTTCGCTGCTGTTGCGCGGATGCGGGAGCTGCCAGACTCAGGATGAGTGCGGTGAGCGCGATTGCGGGACGCGCCAACCCATCGTTGCGTCGCAGCGAAAGCAGTCTCGGCATCATACAGGAGTCTAATCAGGCTGGCGCGATCCTGCTAACGCCTGACCAACCAATAATCGGGCCGCCAGGTGCCGGGAGGCGCCGGTTGTAATGGTCAAACCACGCGTTGTGTTGCCGGCGGTGTTACTGCTTTTCGCCGCGTGTGAAACGGATCCTCCGAACACGGTGACGGCTTCCGTTCGTGATAGTGCCGGCGTACAGCTGGTGACGAACACTGCGCCGTTGTGGAACGCTGGCGACCAGTGGCGGTTGTCGGCAGAGCCAACCCTGGACATCGGGACCACGGCGGGCGCGCCCGAATACGAGCTGGCAGGCGCGCACGGGCCGGTGCGGTTGAGCGATGGCCGGATCGCGGTTGCAAACGGTCAAACCGATGAGATCCGGTTCTATGACGCAGCCGGCAACTACATCAGGAGCGCGGGTCGGAGCGGTGAAGGCCCCGGAGAATTCAGCCAGCTCTATCGCCTCCGAAAATTCGCGGGTGACTCCTTGCTGGCGCTCAACCCGATCTCGACGACCTCGATCTTTACGGCCGACGGACAATACATCCGGCGTTTCGACCTCGATCCGGTGCCGCGCCGCATGAACATCTGGTGGACCGGCTGGCTATCGGATGGAACGCTGCTGGCCTTCAGTCTCGTGCGGGAAGGTACGCGCGAGCGGCCTGGCGATGACCACGGCCACATCATTGTCCCACCCAAGCCGCCCGGTTATCGCGACTCGCTGATGCATTTCCTTTACGACATGCAGGGCCGTTTGATCGACAGCATCGGCAAGCTGCCCGGGCAGTTTCTTGGCGAGGACCGCCTTGTGTTCGTGCCCAATGCGGCTTACGCGTTCCATCAGGACGCGTTCTACCATAGTCCCGGCGACATCATCGAAATCCGTCGTTACAAGTCGCTGGCTCGTGAGCGTACAGCCGGGGATACTTCGAAAGGTGCGGTGATGCGGCTCGAACGCATCGTTCGATTGTCGACACAAGAGCTCGGCGTCACCGACTCGATGAAGCAGATATTCACGCGCCGCAGGCAGGCGCGAAACGAGAGCCTCAAGAAAACCAATCCAACCATCGGTCCGATGCTGGAGCGCGAACTGGCGGAAACGAAATTTCCGGAGACGATCCCAGCGCACGGGCAGCGAATGCTGGCCGATGCTCTCGGCAATATCTGGCTGCAGAATTACTCGATCGATTCGGACCAGCCCGAATCCTGGAAGGTCTTCGATGCCAGTGGCCAGTGGCTTGGCACAGTACAAATGCCCGAGCGCTTCAGCGTGAACGAGATCGGCGCTGATTACGTGTTGGGTATCGGCAGCGACGAGTTCGACGTTCAGCACGTACGCATGTATCGCCTGGAAAAGCCAGCCGAGCGGACTGGACGATAAGTCGAGTACAGTACTTATTGAGTACCGCACATGGGGAGAGTTACTTGCCCAGGGTAGAAAACGGATTGAGCCGATGAACGAATTGACGGACGAGCACGAGCACGAGCACGACCACGAGCACGATTGACGATTACGGGCTCCAACCACTACGACGATGAAATAGCTAACCGCAATGTCTGGAGCCCGTAATCGTAATTCGTGCTCGTGGTCGTGCTCGTGCGCGTCCGTTCATTCGTTCATTTCGTGATTCGTACTTCGGAAGGCGTGACTACTGACAGGACAGCATGGAGACCAGAATGAACGGCTATCGTGAGAACCTCGCGGGCATCATCGCCTGTCTTCTCGTTACGGCGTGTGCCAACAGCTCTTCCCGTGTTTCCCAGCAAGGCGACGAGTGGCGCTCACTTTTCGACGGAGCCACAACCAACGGCTGGCGCGGTTACCGATCGCAGACCATGCCCGCCGGCTGGCAGGCGATCGATGGAATACTCACTAAGACCGGCAATTCCAGGGACATCGTTACAACGGAGCAATTTGCGGACTTTGAGTTGCGCTTCGATTGGAAACTCGAGCCCGGCGGTAACGCGGGTCTCTTTTACCGCGCAACCGAAGAATACGATCGCATCTACTGGAGCGCCGCCGAGTATCAGCTGCTCGACGATGCCCGTGCTCCGGATGGCCGCAGCCGCATGACAGCGGCTGGTGCCGCCCATAGCATCGCACCCGCGCCCGCGGGGGTGGTCAAGCCAGCCGGTGAATGGAATTCGACGCGAGTCATCGTGAACGGACCACACGTCGAGCACTGGCTGAACGATCAGAAGTTGTTCGAGTTCGAGTTATGGAGTCCCGACTGGGAAGCCAGGGTCAAAGCCAGCAAATTCCGCGATTACTCCAACTTCGGTAGAGCGCGCAGTGGTTATATCGGTTTCCAGGGCGACCATGATGGCAAGCTCGAATTACGGAACCTACGAATTCGTGATCTGAACGGATCCAACCCTGCAAGACAACCCTAACCTGCGAGCGTGCTCCGGCCCGAACAGTAAAAGACGGTAGGTCGTGAGCCAGTTAGCGCTCTAACAATGCCGGTCGAAGACCTGCCGTGATCAGGCAGTCTCGTTTCGCGCGACCAATGCCGTCGCTGCCAGGTCACCGGTAACGTTCAGGACAGTCGAGAACGTATCCGGAATGACGTCGACCGCGATCAGGATGCCGATGCCCTCGGGAGGTAAGCCAATCGCGAGGAAGAGTGGTGTCAGCATGATGAACGCGCCGCGTGGTACGCCCGGCGCGGCAAAGGCGAGAAAAATCGCGGCGAAGGCGATGGTGCCCAGCTCGCGCAGGTCCAGCGGAATCCCATAGAACCAGCCAACGAACAGTGCACCGACGGTCCATGACACGGGCCCGGCAATCTTGAATGTGGAGACCGCAAGCGGCAGCACAAATCCGGTGATCTTCGCGGGCAGTCCAAGTCCACGCTCTGCACTCTCGACCAGCGCTGGCAGAGATGCGATCGATGAGCTGGAGCTGAAAGCGATGAGCTGGGCGGGCAATGCCGCTCGAGCAAAGCGGCTGATCGGAATCCCGCCAAACACGGCGACAGCAGGATAGAGTAGCAGCGTCGCCACGATGCAGGCGCTCGAATACGCGACGATGTAGAAGCCGATGCCACCAACCAGGGTCGCGCCGGCGTGTGCGGCCAGCGGCAGCACGAGCGCGAACACTCCAAGTGGCGCCAGCATTACCACCCAGCGCACCAGCACCAGCATCGCCTCGCCCAATGCCTGGAAGAAGCCGACCAGTGCGGCCCGATGTTGTGCCGAAGTTCTCGTGATGGCGAGCGCGAAGACCATGGTAAAAAGGATCAGCGGCACCATCGCACCATTGGCGGCGGCGGCGATCGGATTGGAGGGAATCAGCGAAATGAGCCAGGCCGAAAACGTTTGAGCCGGGTCGGCGGCCAGTTGGCCGGCGGCTTCGGCGGCACCCGCAGGCAACGGCGGTGGTGAACCCGGCGGTGACAGCAAGGTGAAGACCGCGGGCGCGAACGGCATAATGACGAGCGCCGTTCCCAACAGGAGCAGCAGAAAAACCAGCAGGGTACGTCCACCCAGTCGTCCTACAGCCTTTACATCAGTCGCGGATGCGACACCGGTGATGAGCAGCGAGACCACCAGCGGGATGACCGTCATGCGGATGGCGTTGACCCACAGCGTGCCCACCGGCGCGATGAGATCTGCGGCGCGCAGCAGTTGTGCATTGCCGGTTGCGGCGATCGCGCTGCCGGCAACCACGGCAACGGCCAGAGCGGTCAATACTCGAGTGCTTTCCTTCACATCATCAAGTCGCCGCCGTTGATGTCAAGCGAAGCGCCGGTGATGTAGCCGGCCGCTTCCGACGCCGCGAAACAGATGAGGTCCGCGACCTCGCGTGCCGTGCCGAGTCTGGGCACGGGATACCCCTTTGCCAATCGCTCGAGCAGGTCAGGCGTCGCGTGTTCATGTGTGAGCTCGGTATCGATCATCCCGGGACAAATCGCATTGACCGTGATGCCGAACTGGCCAAGCTCTTTCGCCGCCGCGCGCGTGAGGCCGAGCAGGCCCGCCTTCGAAGCCGTGTAGTGTGCGCCACCAAGCGTGCTGACCGTGCGACCTGCGGTCGATGAGATGTTGATGACGCGACCGTACTGCTGCGCCTTCATCGCCGGTAACACCGCTTTGATGAACAGAAAAGGAGCAGTGAGGTTGACCTCGAGCGCGGCGCGCCACTCTGACGCGGACAAGTCGGGGAATCGCGTCGACTGCGCAAATACGGCATTGTTGACCAGGATGTCGACGCGGCCAAAGCGATCGAGTGTCTGCTTCACGATCTCATCCGGCATACCCGGTTCCGCGACGTCTCCGGGTACGGCGAGTGCGCGTTCGCCCAGCGACTGCGCGACCGATTCAGCGCGCTCGCGGTCGCGCACGTTGACGGCAACCACGGCACCGCGCTCGTAAAGTCGGACCGCAGCCGCACGGCCGAGGCCGCGAGCAGCACCGGTGACAATGGCAACCCGGCCGGTGAAGTCGGCGGTCGTGTTCATCGCTAGAGCGTAACAACCAGGGCCAGCGTGAAGAAGCTGTCCATCTTCTCGAGCGGGACATTCACCTTCTGACCGGTGGACGTGCCGGTTTCCGTAAACAACTCGATTTCGGTGAGTGCAGGCTGGTTCCGCCAGAGCAGTTGCAGGCTTGGCTTGAGCGCCAGGCGAGTGCTTATGCTGACCGAAACGGCATTGGTGAAGTCGGCGCGCAGATCGTCGGTCTCATCGATGTTGAGGTCGGAGATGAGTGTGCTCTCCCATTTGGTGGTGGAGGTCAGGGCACGCTGCAAATCGGCAGAGAAGCGGACGCCGGGGAATTTGCTCTTCACAAACGGATTCTCGACCACGTCCTCCTGGAACGTGTAGGTGAATCCGAGATCAGTCTTGAGCTTGAAGTCATCGCGATCAGCCCACTGCCGGCCCGCACCCAGAGCAACCAGGGTTCGGCTGTCGATTCCGGAAAATATATTGCGCAACCAGTCAGCGCCGGCAAAGACCACCATGCCCGAGCCCAGCTTGCGATCGTGACGCGTGCGCGCGAAGTACGATTCCGCGGTCTTGCGGACGGTTTCGGTTTCGGTCACGCGGTACGATGTCGTGCTGCCAACGGCCGCGCGCGTCTTGAGCGATGATTCGGTTCGGATGCCGCCGGCCTCGAATTTCAGCTCGGCGTGCTCACCCTGTCTGCGTAGTGTGCTGCCCAGGCCAAACGTGCTGGACTCCGAATTACCACCGACCCACACGGCCGTGAGCTTGGCGGAGTAAGACCAATCAGTGGTAGGTGCTGCAGGTGGTGTAGCGGCCTGCCCACGAAGGAGCGCCGGCCAGACCATGGCGATTGCCGCGAGTGCACGTCTCATCGTTCGACCAGCGCAATCACGCGCGCCGGACTGCCGCTGCCCTCTACAATCTTGAGTGGCAGTGCGATCACGATTGCACCCGTTGCCGGCAAGCGATCCACGTTGCACAGGCTGGCCAGACCAAACTTGCCGGCGCCATGCATGATGTTGTGATTGGGGAACGGCGGGTCGAAGCCGCCGGCCTGACCAGCATCGGTACCCACGGTCTCCACGCCAACGCCGAGCACATCCCGTTCATTCGCCAGCAAACGCGATGCATCCGGCGTGAAACCGGGCGTGCGCGGACCGTCATCGCCGACGTTGAGGAACTCCTTCGCATCCGTGCGCTTACTCCAGCCGGTGCGCAGGATGACCCATGCGCCCGCAGGGATCCTGCCATGTTCTTTTTCCCACGATGCAATGCGCTCGGGTGTCAGCAGGAAGTCGGGGTTCTTTTCGACGTCTTTGGTCACGTCAATCACGCACGCAGGCCCAACCAGCCGCTTTACTGGAATGGTGTCGCAGCAGTTGTCGGCCAGGTCTTTCCCCGTGATCCAGTGCACCGGCGCATCGAAGTGCGTGCCGGTGTGCTCGCCCAGTGTGATCGTGCTCCAGTACCAGGCCGGACCCTGGTCGTCGTATTTCGAGATGGTCTGGCTGGAAAAGCCGGGTGATGATCCAAAGATCGGCGGCAGTCCGATCACGGGCGTGTCGGGGCCGAGTGGTTGGGTCAGGTCGATGACTTCGACGTCGTTCTGCGCGAGGGCGCTGGTGAGTTGTTGGAGTATCGGCATCTGGGCTCCTGGTTGGAAACGGCAGAATTCACCACAGAGTACGGAGACCACGGAGCGATTTTCGTCTCCGTCTGGTGCATCGAATCGTAATCATCATTTTTTCGTTTAACGGACTTGCCGCGGCGCGAAGCTCCTTCGGATTTCGCGCAGATTGCCGTCACACGAAGTGAAAAGATTCCCCACGAGCACCCACACGCCGACCAACCCAAACTGCTTTCAATCCGTTAAACCAAAAAAAGGATCGTAAGTTGCGGTTGAATTGAGGGTATGCGAGCATCGCTCTGTGATCTCCGCGGCTCTGTGGTGAATCTAAAGTTAGGTCCGCTTGAGATAACGCGCGAACTCGAAACGATTCTCCAATAAGCCTAGCTCGGTCACGAACGCCTTCGGACCTACGGCTTCCACCTTCGCCACAATGGTCGTCAGCTCATCGCCGGCGAGTGCAGTGTTGAAGGCGGTGCGGAACTCGTCGATGCTGTCGACCGTGGTGGTGCGCGGTACGCCGGCGGCTGCGGCAATGGCGGCGAGGTCGCTGCCGGTGCTGGTCGCGGTGGGGAAGCCACCGACTGACAGCAGGCTCTCGTTGTCGAACACGACATGCACGAGATTGGCGGGCCGATATCGCGCCAGCGTGGTGAAGCCGCCCAGGTTCATGAGCACGGAGCCATCGCCATCGAATACGATGACCTTCAGTTCAGGCCGGGTGAGCGCGATGCCGAGGCCCATCGAAGATGCGAGGCCCATGGCGTGCTGCAGGTAGAAGAAGTTGGGCCGGTGTCCGAGCGATTGCAGCTCGGCAGCGACGGCGCCCATGATGGTTACGACCACACAATCGTCCAGCCGGTCATACACCGCGCGCAACGCATCCAGTCGCAGCATCATTCCTCCCACATCAGATCGCGGGTCAACAACAAGGCGACCGGCCGATTGGCCGAATAGGCCAGGGTCAATGCTTTGCGAATGCGGTGTTCGACGTGAGCCGGATCCTCGAGGCTCATGTGCGGGATGCGCAGTGCCTGCAGAACATGCTCGGTGACACCGCCGCCCTCGGTCTGCCAGGGATCCTTTTCACCGAATTCACCGCGGTGACTGATCAGCATGAGCAGCGGAACGCGATAGAGCTGCGCGCCCGAGACGATGCCGTTGACCGAGGCGAGGAAGCCGTGGTTCTGCATGAGCATGGCGGAGCGCGTACCGGCCAGGTGCGCGCCCATCGAGATGCCGACGCCTTCTTCTTCCTTGGCCAGGCGCACCAGGATCATCCCGGGATCTTCATCGGCCAGGCGAATCAGGTGCACGAGCCAGGTCTCGGGCAACGCCGAGAGCAGGCCAATGCCGTTGGCCTTCAGCGCATCGTAGATGAGCTGGGAGCTGCTGACGGATACGGGCATTGGGTCTTCGATTAGGGACGGCCGCCAATCTATGGGCTTCCGACCGGTCGGTACAGCAGGCGACTGATTTCACGCAGCGTTCGCAGAGTTCGCGGCAGGCGTGAAATCCAGTCGTCTGCAGCCAAGCGATGCTGCGTTACGTCAGGCCATTGAGCTTGCAAGCGCCTTCCTCAGACCCGGTTGCAGGGACCTGCTGCAGACCCTAATCTGCGATGGACATTTTGAGCGGGGAGATGCAATGAAGAGTCGTTGGTGGTTTGCGCTGGTGATGGCAGCGGGTGTGGACGCATCAGCGGTCGTGGCACAGGTACAGACCCGTCTTCCCGAGCGCGCTGTACGCCGTGACATCCCGATGACCAATGCCATCCGGCGGGCGATGGCTGCGGGAACGCGTGATTCGACCGGACGGCCGGGTCGGAATTACTGGCAGCTGCGCGTCGATTACAACATCCGCGCTCGGCTCGACCCGTCAACCTCGCGGATCACAGGCAGTGAGACGGTGACCATCCACAACCCGAGTCCGGACACGCTGCGATTCATTACCCTGCGGCTCGATCCCAACATCTTCCTGGGCAACACGCCGCAAGCTGCGAGCTGGGTTCCGGGTGAAATTACCGATGGCATGGTGATCACACGCGTGTCCGTGAACGGCACGGCTGTGAATCTCACGCCACCGCCTGGTGGACGTGGGGCTCCGCCTCCAACCCAACCGTTTGCAGTTAATCTCAACACGACCAACGCGCGCGTGATGCTGATATCGCCGATCCTGCCGCGCGCGACCGGCACGCTCGAGATCGATTGGAATCACAAGGTGCCAGGCGGGCCAGGGGTTGGCCATCGCATGTGGCAACGTTGGGCGGACACACTCTACCAGCCAACCCAGTGGTATCCGCGCGTGGCGGTCTACGATGATCTGCGCGGCTGGGACACCGAGCTGTACCTCGGGCCATCCGAGTTCTACAACAACTTCGGCCGTTTCGATGTGCGCATCGATGTGCCGGCCGGCTGGATTGTGAGCGGAACCGGTTTGCTGCAGAACCCGCAGGAGGTGCTCACACAGACGGCACGGCAAAGGCTGTCGCGCGTGCTGCAGACCGATTCGGTCACCACGATCGTGGGTCCGGACGAGGTTGGGCCCGGCCAGGCGACCGCCGCTGGCGATCGGCTGATTTGGCACCTGGTGGCCGACAGCGTCAACGATTTTGCCTGGGCCACCGCAAAGAAATTCGTGTGGCAGGCCACTCGTGCCACGATCCCCGGCAAAGGGCCAGTGCCGATCCACATGGTCTTCCTGCCTGGCCGTGTGCAGTTCTTTGATGTTGCCGGTCAGATCTCGAGGCACGCTCTCGAATTCTACTCGAAGCTGTGGATTCCGTACCCGTTCCCACAGCTCACACTGCAGGACGGGCCGAGCGCGGGCATGGAGTATCCCATGGTCATCAATTCCAATCGTGGCGCGGCCGATCATGAGGCGGCTCACCAGTGGTGGCCAATGATGGTGAGCAACAACGAGACCTGGTACGGCTGGATGGATGAGGGCTTCAACCAGTACATGAACATCCTGTCGGCGGCGGACACACGGAACATGGTGCCTAACCTGGACTCGCTCGGTCTGCGTTACGGCGGCGTGAGCGGGAATGAAGCCGAAGCCCCGATGATGTGGAACGCGAATTACGGCGGTCCGCAGTTTTATGGATTCACAACGTATTCCAAGACGCCATTGATGCTGTCGATGCTGGGCGGGATCGTTGGTGATACCGCGGTCTGGAATGCAATGCGCGACTGGGCGACGGCCTGGCGATTCAAACACCCGTCACCATGGGATTACATGTTCTACATGAACAATGCGCTCAAGCAGGATCTGAGCTGGTTCTGGCACTACTGGCTGTTCACGACCGAAGCGGTGCATGGATCCATTCAGAACGTGCGGACCACGGGCGCGCGAACGACCGTCACCGTGCACCAGGATGGGCAAATGCCGTCGCCGGTCGTGCTGCGTGTGAAGTTTGCCGGTACGGGTCCCGCGATTCGAGCTATGCCGAACAGCCGCATGATCGATGCAACGACCTACGATGTAACCTGGCCGGTCGATGTCTGGTTCAGCGGCAACCGCACCTTCGAGGCGGTCCTTGATTTCGGCGGACGCGCGATCGAAAAGGTCACATTGGACCCGCGCTGGCGGTTTCCAGACCGGAACCCGGCGGATAATACGTGGCCCCGTTGAGCGGATCGGGGATCGCGGATCGCGGATCGTGAACTGAATCAGACGCGCGAGGCATTATGCAACTGACGGGGATCCATCATCTGACTGCGATCACTGCGCAAGTCCGCGAGAACTATAGGTTCTACACGCGGGTGATGGGCATGCGACTGGTGAAGCGCAGTGTCAATCAGGATGACGTCAGCGCGTATCACCTGTTTTACGCCGATGCAGTGGGATCGCCGGGGAGCGATTTGACGTTCTTCGACTGGAAGATGCCGCGCGAGCGGCGTGGGACGCACAGCATCGTTCGGACCAGCTTGCGCGTGAATGGCGCGTCATTGAATTGGTGGGCGCAACGTCTGACCGACCACAACCTCGAGACGACTGGGGTGCAGGAGATCGATGGCCGCAATGCACTATGGTTCGAGGATCCTGAGGGACAGCGCCTCGCTTTGATCGATGATGGCGGCAAGGGCGATCAGGGCAAGCCGTGGTCGAAAGGCCCGGTTCCAGCCGAGCACCAGATACGCGGGCTGGGGCCGATCATGATCAGTGTGCCGCAGATCGGGCCGACCGACACCGTGCTGCAGCGGGTGATGAACCTGCGGCCGGCGCGCGAGTACGCGCATCCGGAGAATCCGGCGAACAACGTGCACGTGTATGAGATGGGTGCGGGCGGTCCCGCGGCCGAACTGCACGTGATGGTACAGCCGGAGCTGCCGGTGACGCAGCAGGGCGCCGGTGGCGTGCATCACGTGGCGTTCCGCACGCCGAACGAGGAGCAGTATCACGCCTGGACCGATCGACTGAACACAATGCGCGTGCCCAACAGCGGCGAGATCGATCGCTACTATTTCAGGAGCCTGTACTTCCGCGAGCCGAACGGTGTGTTGTTCGAGATCGCGACCGACGGGCCGGGCTTTGCCGTGGATGAGGATCCGGCCACGCTCGGCGAGAATGTGGTGCTGCCGCCGTTTCTGGAGCCGCAGCGCGAGCGCATCGTCGCGAATCTGCAACCCATCGAATAGCGATGTAACGGATTGACGGACGAGCACGACCACGACCACGAGTAGGATTGACGATTACGGGCTCCTGACCTGCTGGTCTATCGAATTCGCCATTCGTTGAATCAGCATGGCTGGAACCCGTAATCGTCAATCGTGTTCGTAGTCGTGGTCGTAGTCGTTCTCGTCCGTCAATCCGTTAATC
>JBBDWZ010000252.1:0-9920 GCA_040902615.1 Gemmatimonadota bacterium
GCGGCTATCGCGCGGAAGCACTGCATGGCGGAATGTCGCAGGAGCAGCGTGACCGCGTGATGGGCCGGCTGCGCGCCGGTACCGCCGATCTGCTCATTGCCACCGATGTCGCGGCACGCGGCCTGGACGTCGAACACCTCACGCACGTGATCAACTACGATGTGCCAACCGATCCCGATGCATACATCCATCGCATCGGCCGCGTAGGGCGTGCCGGGCGCGGCGGTATCGCAATTACGTTCGCGGAGCCGCGCGAACATCGCCTGCTCCGCAACATCGAGCAGGTCACCAAGCAGAAGATCGAGATGGCGCACGTGCCCACGGTGGCCGACCTCCGGGCTCGCCGTCTCGATCTTACTCGTGCATCACTTCAGGAGCTGCTGATTGGTGGTGAGCTGGACGATGTGCGCGTAGTCGTCGAAGCACTATCCGAAGAACACGACATCATGGACATCGCGCTGGCGGCCGTGAAGCTGGCGCATCAGTCCAGCGGCAATGAAACTGATGACGACACCGACATCCCGACGCCAACCCTGTTCCCACCCAAAAGTGACGCGGCCAAGGCCAAACGCGGCAAGGAAGGCGCGCGCAAGGAACGCCGGCCCTCCGACAGCAATATGGTCCGGATTTTCATCGGTGCCGGCCGTGATACCGGGATCCGCCCGCAGGACCTGGTCGGCGCCATCACGAACGAGGCCGGCATTCGCGGCAGTGAAATCGGCAGCATCGAGATCGGCGATCGCTTTTCCCTGGTCGACTTGAACGAAGCCGTAGTCGAGGATGTACTCGACGCGATGCGCCGCACCAAGATCAAGGGACAGAAAGTGCTCGTGAAACGCGATCGCGGGCCTGACACCGGTGGCGGGGTTAAGAGAAAGGTGTACAAAGAGCCGGACAAGAAAAGGCGCGCGCCTCGGTGAATTCGACCGTACGGCCAATTGTTACGCTGATCTCGACCGACCGTCAGGGAATCACGAAGTGTACACGGAGGTGAGCATCCAGAGCATCAGCAATCCGCCGAAGCATGCTTAGCGAGTGACCCTTGTAATCTGCAGCTTCAAGCCTGGCAATGACTGACTGAGTCGTTCCCACGCGTTTCGCCAATTCTTTTTGAGTCAAGCCACGATTCGTACGCAGCGCGAAGTCGGACATGGCGGGTTGGGCTGGTGAGTTGGTTATTCGGGACTAGCCGAAATGCGGGGTCAGAAGGCGGCCAGTTGCCTGCCGATCGGAGCGCGCAAAATCCCGCGCTCGGTGATGATCGCGGTGATCAGTTCATTGGGTGTCACATCGAAGGCGGGTGAATAAACCCGCGCTTCCTCCGGCGCAGTCAAACTGCCAAACCCCCGGCGCACCTCCTCCGCGCTTCGTTCCTCGATCGGAATGCTGGCGCCCGTGAGCGTCGCTAGGTCGATGGTCGAGCTGGGCGCTGCGACGTAGAACGGGATGCCGTGATAATTCGCCAACACGGCCAGTGGGTAGGTGCCGACCTTGTTGGCCACGTCGCCGTTAGCCGCGATGCGATCCGCACCAACAATGACCAGGTCGATGCCACCACTTCGCATCAGCGATCCAGCCACGTTATCCGTGATCACCGTCACGTCGATCCCCGCGCGAGCCAGTTCCCAGGCGGTCAGCCGGCTGCCTTGCAGCGCCGGCCGGGTTTCATCCGAGAACACGCGCACGAGCTGACCTCGTTCATGCGCGAGGTACACGGCGGCCAGTGCGGTGCCCATGCCGGCCGTGGCGAGCGCACCGGCGTTGCAGTGCGTCAGTACAGTGGCCGGGTCGGGAAACAGCGTCAATGCATGCTCACCGATGGCGCGGCACATCGCGCGGTCTTCGTCCAGAATCGCCGACGCCTCGCCGTACAGCTTGCAGGCAACTTCGCCGTTGGTGCGATCCGCATGTGTTTCCGCGCAACGCCGCATCCGCTCGAGCGCCCAGAACAGGTTGACCGCGGTTGGCCTTGTGCTGGCGAGCAGGGAGATGGCTTCAGTAAGACTCGCGCTGAACTCGGCCGCCGGCAGCGCAGTACAGCTCGAAAGCTCGAGCGCGACACCCATGGCAGCCGCAACGCCAATGGCAGGCGCGCCCCGAATGTTCATATCGCGGATCGCGCGGGCTACGTCGGCCGCGTTGTGCAGCTGCAAACGCTGTTCGCGCTCCGGTAATGCGCGCTGATCGATGATCTCGATCGCACGGCCGTCAGTCGACCAGCGAATGGTTTCCGGGTAACTCATGGGGCGCGGCTCAGGCCCTGGAAGTCGTAGTGCCAGCCGGCAGCGCGCAGGAGCCCGAGCATATGACCGATCGGCAAGCCCATCACGGCAAAGAAATCGCCATCGATCCGCTCGACGATGGCGGAGCCAAAGCCCTGGATGCCGTAGGCGCCCGCTTTGTCCATCGGCTCATTGGTCGCGACGTAGGCTTCGGCGTAGGGCCGATCGAACGGGCGGAAGCGCACCCGCACGGTTTCCACGCCACTCAACAGCAGTTGATCCGGCGATGCAATGGCGATGGCCGTCTCGACCCGGTGCGCCTTGCCCTGCAGCTGCAGCAGCATCTCGACGGCTTCCTCCGGAGAGTTGGGCTTGCCGAGCACTCTTCGCTCGAGCACGACGACCGTGTCGCTGCCAATTACGAGCGCATCCGGCCGTTGGGCCGCGACTTTCATGGCCTTTTCCCGCGCCAGCCGCTCGGCATGAGCCTTGGCAGTTTCGCCCTTGCGATAGGCTTCGTCTACGTCGGCCGGAATCACATCGAAGCGAAGTCCCAGCATCTGAAGCAGCTGCGATCGGCGCGGGGACTGCGAGGCCAGCACGAGCGGCGGTGCGACGGTCATCGCTCGAGGATCAAGGTTACCGGTCCGTCGTTGACCAGCTCGACATCCATCATGGCGCCGAACTCGCCAGTCTCGACCGGACCCTTGGTTTGTGCACGAAGCAATTCGATAAAGCGATTGTACAAGGGTATGGCAATGTTGGGATGAGCGGCGTCGATGAAGCTGGGCCGGCGACCTTTGCGCGCATCGCCGTACAACGTGAACTGGCTCACTACCAGCAAGCCGCCACCGGTCTCATCGAGGGAACGATTCATCTTGTCGCCATCGTCCCGGAAAATACGAAGGCCGACGATCTTCTCCGCCATCCACTCGAGAGCGGCTTCCGTATCGTCGGCCTTGAACCCCACCAGCAGTAGCAATCCATTCTGTATCCGGCCGGTGACTCGATCTGCGATGCGGACCTCCGCCCGGCTGACGCGTTGTAAAACGACTCGCACGCCGCGATCCCCGATCCGCGATCCGCGATCCGCGCCTGCCGTTATTCGACGGTCACAGACTTTGCCAGGTTCCGCGGCATGTCGACGTTGCAGCCGCGCATGACGGCGACATGATACGCCAGCAGTTGCAGCGGCACGGTTGCCAGAATGGGCGTGAGCAGGCTGCTGGTCTTTGGAATCGGGATCAGGTGGTCGACCATCTTGGTGAGGTCGGCGTTGCCTTCCGTGACTACCGCGATGATGCGACCGTGGCGCGCTTTCACTTCCTGAATGTTGGAGAGCACTTTGCTGTACACGCCGTCCTGCGGTGCAATGATCACGACCGGCATGTTGTCATCGATCAGTGCGATCGGGCCGTGCTTCATCTCGGCGGCAGGCAAGCCTTCCGCGTGGATGTAACTGATTTCCTTGAGCTTGAGCGCGCCCTCGAGCGCGGTTGGGAAATTGTAGCCACGGCCCAGGTACAGGAAGTTGCCGGCAGCTTTGTACGTGCGTGCCAGTTCGCGGATCATGTCGTGCAGGTCGAGCACCTGCTCGACTTTCTCGGGCAGCTCCTTGATCTCCGCGATCAGCTCCCGGCCCTGCTCTGCACTCATGGTACCACGCACGCGCCCGAGATAGATGGTGAACAGCAACAAAGCGAGCACCTGGCTGGTGAACGCCTTGGTCGAAGCGACACCAATCTCGGGGCCGGCATGCAGGTAGATGCCGAAATCCGATTCCCGTGCGATGCTGGAGCCGACCACGTTGACGATGCCCATCACGCGGGCGCCCCGCTCTTTCGCCTCACGCATGGCCGCGAGCGTGTCAGCGGTTTCACCGGACTGGCTGATCGCGATAGCCAGCGTTTTGTCGTTGACGACCGGTGCACGGTAGCGGAATTCCGAGGCGTATTCGACTTCGACCGGAATGCGAGTGATCTCTTCGAGCATGTACTCGCCGAGCAGGCCGGAATGCCAGGACGTGCCGCAGGCAATGATCGTGATGTTCTCGATCGATTTGAGCTCGTCATGGGTTAGCGTGACACCGCCCAGACGAACGTTGCCATCTTCCTGCAGCAGCCGGCCGCGCATCGTATCGCGCAGCGTTTCGGGCTGCTCGAAGATCTCTTTGAGCATGAAATGCTCGTGGCCGCTCTTCTCGATCTCATCGAGCTCCCACGAGACCTGCTCGATTTCCTTGGTGACCGGGCCGCCGCGCAGCGCGAAGGTCTGATAGCCATTCTTACTGAGTACCGCGACCTCGCCATCGTCGAGGTAGACGACCTGATTGGTCTCGGCGAGGATCGCGGCAACGTCGCTGGCCACGTAGTACTCGCCCTCCTTGCCAATGCCGAGCAGCAACGGGCTGCCATGCCGGGCAACCACGATCTTGCCAGGGTCTTTGCTGCTCATGATCGCCAGACCATACGCGCCTTCGACCTGCAGCAGCGCGGCGCGGACCGCTTCCTCGAGGTTGCCCTTGAAGGCTTCCTCGATCAGGTGCGCTACGACTTCCGTGTCGGTTTCGCTCACGAACTTGTGACCAAGCGCTTCGAGTTTGTGCCGCAGTGCGGGTGCATTTTCGATGATGCCGTTGTGAACAACCGCGATTTCGCCTTTGCAGTCGACGTGCGGGTGCGCGTTGCGCTCGTTCGGTGCGCCGTGCGTGGCCCAGCGGGTGTGGGCGATGCCGATCGTGCTTTCGGCGCCGCCGTTCTTCGTGAGGACCTTCTCCAGTTCGGCGATTTTGCCGACCGCTTTCATGGTTTCGAGGTGGCCATTGGTCTGGACGGTCAAGCCGGCCGAGTCGTAGCCGCGGTATTCCAACCGCCGCAGCCCCTGCACCAGCAAAGGCACCGCAATCCGATCACCTATATAGCCGACAATTCCGCACATTTTGCAGCCTTCGCTCGAGTCCGGGAACGATTGTTTTCACTAGCCCTTCGGAGTACGGGCCAGGTAGTGCAAGCCTTACGCCCCTGCTGGATTCAGCCTGCCAGCGCTTTGCGGGCCAGATCGACCAGCTCACGGGCGGCCGGCTCCGTTTCCGCTTCGGCGATGATGCGTAGGATCGGCTCCGTGCCCGAGGCCCGTAGATGCAGCCACCGCCGCTCTTTCGGCCAGTCCAACCGGAGCCCGTCCTGCCGGTCTGCCAGCGGCGCACCCAAGCGCTTCTCGAGGGTGGCGAAAGCCGCCTCCAGGGCGCCTGCATCACGTGGGAGCTTGTCTTTTACGATGACATACGGCCGCTGCGCTGCGACCAGATCCTGAACCGTACCGCCGCTTTCCAGCAACAACTGAAGCACGAGTGCCGTTGCCACGGCCGAGTCGCGAGTCAGGTGCACGTCCGGAAGGATTACCCCGCCGTTGCCCTCGCCCCCAATCACCGCACCGACCTGCTGCATTTTTCGAGCGACGTTGATTTCTCCCACTGCCGCCCGGGTCAGGGTCTGACCGGCTGCCGTGGCCACGTCCTCCAATACCCTGCTGGTGGACAAATTGGTAACGACCGGTCCAGGCCGATGACGTAATACCAGTGTTGCGGCCAGCGCGAGCGTGAAGTCCTCACCGATCGCCTTGCCTGTGTTGCTGACCAGCGATAGCCGGTCCGCATCCGGATCCGTGGCGATCCCGAGGTCGGCTTTCGACTCACGGACCAGCCGCTCGAGGTCACCCAGGTTGGCGGCGATCGGTTCGGGCTCCCGCGGAAACCGTCCGTCCGGCTCGAGGCCGATCCCGATCACCTCGCAGCCCAGCTTCTCCAGTAGTTGCGGCAGCAGCACCGAGCCGGCGCCATGCACGCAATCCAGCGCGACCTTGAACTTGCGTTTCCGAAGACCCGGGATGTCCAGAAATGGAACCGCCAATACTGCATCGAGGTGACGCTGCACCGCACCCGCGTCCTGTGTGACGTTACCCAGCTGGTCCCAGGTGGCCCACCGGATGGCGCCATCTTCGACATAGGTGCGCATGCGCGCGGCCTGACCGGCATCCAGAAACATGCCTTCACCGGATGCCAGCTTGAGTGCGTTCCACTCGACCGGGTTGTGACTGGCGGTTACCACGATGCAGCCATTGGCCTGATGGTGCCGGATTGCAAATAATGCGGTCGGTGTCGGCGCGATGCCGACCTCGATGACATCGCAGCCGACCGCCTGCAGCGCGCCGATCGCCGAGCGCATGAACATCGGCCCCGACGTGCGGGAGTCACGCGCCACCACGACTTTGCCGCGACCGCCCGCAACTTCATTCACATACGCGCCGAATGCAGCGGCAAAACGCGATACGATTTCAGGTGTGAGCGCTTCGGCTACGCGGCCGCGCACACCTGACACACTGACCATCAAGTCGGCAGGAATCTGGAAAGCCATTCACCACTCCCAAATGGAATTGGGCGTGAAGGTAGGCGCTGGGAAGGCAGGCGCAAGAAGAACAAAGAACCAACGGACATTTACGTTCACGGTCACGTTCACGTTTACGCGGACGATCGGGCGCACTTTCTCAGCGAACTGGTTTCGTTCACGTCAACGTGAACGTGCACGTGAACGTAAACGTCCGTTAAGAGGATTGATCCGCTGTGAACATCTCCGGTTTGATCGGCAACTTGCGAATGCGTTTGCCGGTCAAAGCAAATAATGCATTCGCTATCGCGGGTGCGGCCGGGGGAAGGGCCGGCTCTCCCACACCGCCGGGTTCTTGGGCACTGTCGATCAAGTGCACGTCGATGATCGGCGCTTCCGACATGCGCAGCATTTTGTAGTCGTTGAAATTGCTCTGGACCACGCGGCCGTTGGTGATCGTAATCTCACCATGGAGTGCCGCGGCCATGCCGGCGATGATCGAGCCCGAGATCTGCGCTTCGACGATTCCCGGATGGATCAGTTGGCCGCAGTCCGCGGCGCAGGTCACGCGATGCACGCGCACCTGCGAATTGTTGAATGAGACTTCGGCAACCTGGGCGACAAAACCACCGCGGTCCTCGACGATCGCAACCCCGCGCGCCCGTCCGTCAGGCACCGGCGAGCGCCAGCCTGATTTCTCGGCGACCAGCTCGAGCACGCGGCGCAAGCGCGGCTGATCCGACAGCATCGCCTGACGGAAGGCGATCGGATCCTTACCGGCCGCATGAGCAAGCTCATCGATGAAGCATTCCAGAATGAACGTGTTCTGTGATGGGCCGACCGAGCGCCATTGACCGACCGGCACGGGGACATTCGACCGAACCGCTTCCACCAGGAAGTTCGGAAAGGCATAGCGCGCGCTGCTGATGCCCGACACGGTCGAGCCGTCGACGCCATCACCACCGCCGATCGGCGGAGCCACGATTCTGACGGTCAAACCAGTGAGCCGTCCGTTGGCATCCAGCCCGCCCTCGAAGCGGTTGTACGTGGCTGGCCGGTAGAAATCGTGCTGCATGTCTTCTTCACGCGTCCATACCAGCTGCACCGGTGCGCCAACGGCTTTTGACGTGTGCACCGCATCTTCAATGAAATCCTGCCGGCTCTTCCGGCCCCAGCCGCAGCCCAGATAGGTCACGTGCACAGTGACGTTTTCGGCCGGCACGCCGGAAATCCGAGCTGCCGTGGATTGCACGCTCTGCGGGTTCTGGGTGGGTGCCCAGACCTCACAGCGATCCGCGCGCACGTCGGCCGTGCAGTTCATGGGCTCCATCGTGGCGTGCGCGAGGTACGGCATTTCGTAGGTCGCTGAAACCCGTTTGGCGGACTGCTGGATTGCGCCGCGCGCATCGCCATCATTGCGCGCGACGGCAGCCGTACCGGAATCGGCAAGTCGAACGAAGCTGGCCGTGATGTCGGCGCTGTTCATCGCGAAAGCGCCATTGTTCCAGGTGATTCGCAACGCCTTTGCACCTTGAAACGCGGCCCAGGTGTTTTCGGCGATTACCGCAATGCCGGTCGGGATTTGCTTCACATCCCGCACGCCGGGTACCCGACGCGCGGCACTATCATCGAAGGAGCCGACCGAACCACCAAAGACTGGACTGTGCACCACCGTAGCGAAGAGCATTCCCGGCACCCGCATGTCGGCACCAAACTTTGCCTTGCCCATCACTTTGTCTTTGGTGTCGATCAGCGGCAGGCGGGTCCCGATCAGCCGGAATTGGGAGCGCTGCTTGAGTGGCACCTGCGCGGGCATGGGCAGCGCCGCGGCTGCCTCAGCGAGCTCGCCGTAGGAAAGTGAACGATTCGACGCACTGTGGATGACGCGACTGTTCTGGGTGCGCAACTCGGATGCATTCACGTTCCACCGGGTCGCGGCGGCGGCAATCAGCATGGCGCGAGCCGTGGCACCGGCCTGACGCAATGGCGTCCACGATCCGCCGCGTACGCTGTTGCTGCCCACAGTCATCATGCGGCCGTATTTGGTCGGATGCGCATCAGCCTGGACCACACGGACACGGCTCCACTCCGCATCCAGCTCATCGGCCACGACCATCGGCAGAGAAGTACGCACGCCCTGACCCATGTCGGAGCGCGCCAGCCAGATCGTAATCGAATCGTCGGGATCGATCGCGATAAAAGCGTTCGGTTGGAATGGCGCCGCCGACTCGAATGCGCCGTTCTTGAAGGGCACGTAGGCAGCCAGCAGCAACCCACCGCCGGCCGCTGCTCTTACCTTGATGAAATCGCGCCGATCGAGATCGTGATGCGTGCTCATTTCGCCACCTCCGCGGCGCGATGAATCGCCTTGCGTAACCGGTCATAGGTGCCACACCGACAGATGTTGCCGGCCATCGCGCGATCGATATCGGCGTCGGTCGGCTTTTGGTTTTGCGCCAGCAGCGCGGCGGCCGTCATCAGCTGGCCCGCCTGGCAGTAACCGCACTGCGGGACTTCCTCCGCGATCCAGGCCTGCTGCAGCGCGTGTGTCCCATCCGATGACAGGCCTTCGATGGTCACGACCTCGGCGTCGCGGACCGCGGAAAGCGCCGTCGTACACGACCGCACCGGTTTGCCACCCAGCAGTACCGTACACGCGCCACATTGCGCGATGCCGCAGCCGTACTTGGTTCCGGTCAGGTTCATCAGATCGCGCAAGGCCCAGAGCAACGGCATCTGAGGTTCGGCCTCTATGGTTTGCGTACGGCCGTTGACGCGCAGGGTGATCCTCGCCATGGCGGCGCTCTCTGGCTGGAAGGAAGGTGGAGGACGGACCACCACCCCATCCTCCCAATCTGTCCCATCGAAAAATCTCTTCTTTGTCTAAGCCTGCAGTTCTGCGGTCGAAATTGATCCGACGTTGGGTTTTCCATGGCCCAAACGGCCAATCTGGGAGGATGGGGTGGTGGTCCGTCCTTGTCCTATGATAGTTGGGTGAATTTGTCCGGCAAGAGTCACATGGCCGAACGGCTCGTATCAGGATTCGCGGTCGAAGAAACTCTCTACGGGCGGCGGCGATAGTGCCGGAGAAGGCTCGGTCGGCACGCGCAGAATCAAGTCCGGTCCGCGCATCGTGCGGAATGTGCCCATGTGCTGCTCGAGCACACGATCGCGCGCGACCGGGTCGACCTCGAGCGACCAGACGCCGCGCTCCATGGTATGGCCAAGTGCAATGCCGTCGCTACGCGGCAGCATCCCACCAACCATGTAATTCACATCCCACTGGGGCACCAGGACCACGAGTTGCCCGCGCACT
>JBBDWZ010000252.1:9930-13924 GCA_040902615.1 Gemmatimonadota bacterium
ACTGGCATGAGCTCGGCTTCGCCGAAGAGCTGCTTCGATCCGAGGCCGGTACAGTTCACGATCAGTCGCTCGGGCAAGGCGACCAGATCGCGCGGCGTGTCGAAGCTGCGTACGACGATGCGTCCGCCAAAGGTGAGCACATCGCGCATGAGTGCATCGAGATAGACGGAAGGCTCGAAGCGGAGTGATGGTCGCCGGCGCGCGTATCGCGTGTTGAACGGATGCTGGCCGGGTGAGAGGATCTCCCGGCCGAGGATCATTCCGTCAGGCAACATCGGATCGCCGCCGTTATTGCGCTCGCCTGCGGCACGGCCGTTTTCCAATGCAGTCGTGCCTGCCGGCAAGTTCTGCATCGGCCCGTACTCGTCAATCCAGCTGAGTCCAATGCGCCGTCCCACCAGCAACTGGAGTTCACGATAGGCGATATCGACCGCTTTGCGGAACTGTTCATCCCAGGCTGCGGTGCGACGCTGGGGTGAGACCAGGCCGGATGTGGGCGTGAAGCTGGCCCATGACATGTTGGACGTGGTTTCCGGTGGCAACGCGCGCGCGTAGATGGTGACAGTGAAACCGCGGCGCTGGAGCATGCGCGCAGTTGTGAGTCCCACGACACCGCAGCCGATCACAGCGGCATCGCGAGCGGTATGCTGCAATGCGAGGTCCGCCGCCAGTTGAGCGGTCCCCCAGGACAGTGACATGCCGCTGCCGCCGTGGCCGTAATTGTGGATGAGCATACAGTCGTCGAGCTGGTCAGCCCGCAGCAGGAAGCCGGACTCGCGGAACGGCCGAAGTCCTACCGTCGTGCGAATCACGCGGTCGAGCGAAACTTCGACCGGCACCAGGTGCGCCGGCCGCCGCCAGGGGGCGGGCTCGCGCCCCAGCCAGCTCATGGGAGAGCAGCCACCCGCTCCAAGCAATGCGGCCCCAGCGAGGCCGTTCTTCAGCAGCTCGCGGCGGTTCATTTTTGGCAGCGCCATTATCATAATATGGTCGCGCGTAGGTACCGCCAGCCAGCGTTACAGGTGCTCCAACCATGAGGCGCAGCAAGCCGTAAGGTTTATCGGCGTGAGCCAGTGCCCGCCCTCTACTTCGCAGTAATGCACTCGTGGGTTTGACTGCGCCCCGGCCTTGATCCGGGCGAACGCGTCACGTGAAAGCACACTGCTTTTTGTGGCTTGACGATGTGGAGGTCGGTTTTCTGGTGGTGGGTTTTCAATCACTTCGAACAGGTCGGCCTCGAAAATGAGTGCACTACATTAAGGAACTCCGCATCGAAAAGGGTTGCCAACGAGCAGCCGGTCAAGGTTTATGAACTTCGCGGTTCGGAGGACGCGTTTTGTAAACGCCGAGTTCTTGCCGGTCCATCTCGTCACGCATCAATACAAGGACACGATCTTCTGTTGCGTCCAGAACAATTGACCGGTGAGGAAGCGTCACACGTTTCGCCGTAAGAGCCACTGGGTCAATGGCTAGCCAATCGTTTCCTTGGTCAGCATGCGCGTACATCCGAAGCCAAATGAAGGCACGGGATGAAGCGATCGCTGTAAACGCGGGAAACGTGTCAACAACAAGTCCTTGCTGAACCCGCCGTGCCACGGCCGGTCGGTTCTCCTCATCAACGCCACGAAGATAACTGTCAATCAGCCGGTCCCGGTCAGCGCGCGTGATAGGTTTTCTTTCGATTGGAAGTAGCAGAGTCCTACGTTCCCTCCAATTGGACCTGAACTCGGTGAGTTCAGCATCACGTCCATTCCCAATATAAAACCCGGTACGCGTCGCAGCAGCAAAGAACCGGTAGTTCAACGGCGCGAGGCTGCGCTCAAAGTACAGGTTGCGCGCCAAAGTGCCAATCATTGCTAGGTCATCCCCAGCGCGGTTGACAACACTTATCACAGAAGAATCGTGAAAAAAACCGCTCGGCACCACCCGTGGCACGCCGAAAGTGCTGATAGCGACAAAAGTGGTATCATTAACCATAAGCAGGTCACGGGGACGCGGCCTTCGCGTCAGTACCGGGAGCCGCCCGCTTTTCCTAAGTAAGACGGTTTGTACAGCAGCACTCTCAGAATCGAAAATTGTGATACGTCCTGCGGCCGCATCCCACGCCAAGACGGTATCTGCGGGTAAACGGTACACAGACCTTATTCGTAAGAACTCACCGGGTCCACCGCCTGCCCCGCCGGCTTCGCGCACAAACGTTCCTATTGAGTCGTAATATAACACAGATTGTGAGCCTTCGTTCGCAACTGCGACTGAGCCATTGGCTAAAAGAACCGCACCCTGAACCAGGTGCAGAGTGTGTCCACGACTTTCATTACTTCCACCTATTCGTGTCACGGGAGTCGGTCCAATGTTCAGATTACCGACCAGCTTAATCTCAGCGATATTCTGTGCGGCTGGACTGCGAGCTGGCGAGTCGCTGTCGATGCACCCAAGGACAGACAAGCCTAGCGCGGCTCTAAGACCCCAACTCGAACAATCTCTTTTCGGTGCCATTATCTGGCTCCTCGCTGTTTCAAATGGGTAACGTCGTAAGATCGAGCTTGCCGGCAATCAGGTACGCCATGGCAATCAGGTTGCGATTGGAGCGGTATCCGCGTGCCTTCGCTTTGGCTGCTTGAATCAAACTGTTGATGCCTTCGAGTATGCCGTTGCTGATGCGGGACTGGAACCAGTTGAGTACACCTGCCCAGTGATTGCGCACGGTTCGAGCGAAGCCCAGGATCGGTTCGAGACGACTGCGCACAGCCCAGGAATACCACTTCTTTAGAAATCCTTCCGCCAGTCGACGCGGTTGCGCCCAGAAGTCCTGGAAGGAAAGCCGGATATGATAGGCGCGCACGGTCTTCAGGTTTTGATTCCAGAGCACGTCGTAGTGAGCGATCTGTAGCAACGCGGCCCCAGCGAGGCCTTTCTTCAGCAGCTCGCGGCGTTTCATCCTGGCACCATCATGGCCACAATATGGCCGCGCGCATGCACGGCGAGCCAGCGCTGCGGGTGCTGGTGACACGGGTGCTGGCGGCACGGGTGCTGGTGACACGGGTGCTGGCGAGTCGGGCGCTGTTGACGCGAAGAGACTTGCCGCGCCGTCACTTGGGCTTCGCGCGGGTTGGGCCACGCCACCACACCCCCTTCCGCCACCTTGCAGGTAAAACGCGCTGCAGAATCGTTCCGGCGCGGCAAGTCTCTCCGCTACGCGCGCCCGCAGGCTGTTTCAGCTGCGTGATTCAAGCATCGCGGTGCGTGTCCGCCACGGACAGCCCCGCCAACGCCACCGATAAACGCCATCGGTAACCGCAGCGATTTACCGCTTCGAGCCGGCAGCGGCCGCCGGGAATTCCAAGCTCTCATTACGAACAACCGTTAAAACACGATTCATTTTGTCTTGGACTCCTTTTCGATCTCCTCATGGAAAATACTTCGATACATGAGTCCGGCGCCGATGCCTAACACGAGCGACGTGACGATCACGGTCTCAGTGTCGAGACTCTGCCATTCACCGAACGAGGTGTAAGTGGCCACCGCCCCAAGGGAAAGGGGCGCAATGCCAAGAACGCCGACAAATGCTGCTCCCAACCGCCGCCGAATAAGAGGAAAGCAAAGGCCAACGATGATACCGGCGAGCGCGCCACCGACTACGTAGAGCGCGACCGCCGCCAAGAGATTGATATCAACACCGCCAATGTGAACAGTAGTGGAACGGTGGCTCAAACTAACCAAGGCTACAACGCTTCCGAGGATCGCACCGCAGATCAGGCCCCAGCGCGCGAGTACTTTGACACGGTTCCAGTATTCCACTGTTTCTCCCCAGCTACTGGTTGCACGTTGATCACATGTCACTGTACTCGTTTGCGAAATTGATTCCGGGAACACACCTGCGCGCAACAACCGAATCGACGTTTAGCGCGGGTTGTTTTTGCACCGCCACCGACCGCCTCCGCCACCGCACTCGCCAACGCCATCGCTAACCGCCACCGAGTCGCCGCATCGCACG
>JBBDWZ010000253.1:0-13769 GCA_040902615.1 Gemmatimonadota bacterium
CGGGCCGTGTCCTGATCCCTGCAGTGTGACCAGTCTGCCACCGGTTTGGCGCGCGAGCGCGGCGCCGCGGGCATGCGGGACGATGGCGTCCTGGTCGCCGTGGAGCACGAGCACCGGGCAGCGGATGCGACGACAGAGCTCCAGCGTTTGTTCGCGACTCGGGAACGGCGCGAGCTTCGTGGCAATGAGTACGTCTGGCGTGGTCTCGAGTCCCCAACCCACGCAATCGTCGATCTGCTTGGTCGAGTGCGGCTCGGGAAACATTTGCGAAAAAAAGAACTCCAGAAACCCGCGGTAATCCTTCTTCCAGTAATGTCGATTGTACTTCGCCCAGCCTTCCTCGGTCGGCAACAACTCATCAAAGGAGTATTGACCGCGCATCGGATGCCCTGGCGTCAGCGGTACCGATGGCGCAATGAACCCGAGCGCGCTCACACGTTCCGGGTGTTCGGCGGCAAGGGTGAGCGCGCGCAAACCGCCCAGGGACAATGAAATCACGACGGCTCGCTCGGTGCCGGTCGCATCCATAACGGCAAGCGCATCCGCCGCGAATTCTCTCTCGGTGTAGCGAGCTGGATCGTGTGGCCGATCCGATGCACCGTTCCCCACGGGGTCCAGCGTCAGCACGCGGTAGTGACGGGCGAAGTACGGCACCTGCGCCTTCCAGATGCGCGAGTGGACGATGGACCAGGGCGGCAGGAACAAAAGGGTTTGCTCACCGGCGCCGAAATCCTCATAGGCGACGCTCGAGTCGTTGCGCGTGACGAGGCCGGTCGCTGACGGCTCAATTGCGCGCATCGACGGCCTTCCTTTCTTTGGCTGCCAGCCACTTGTCGATAGCTGCCAGCAGCTCATCGTGCCCGCGTTCGATGCCGGACAAACGCTCGAGGATGATGCCTTCGTTCACCGTGACGATCAGCGTCACCCATGCCTCGGTAGAGAGCTCACCGTCAGCCAGTTGGTAACGCACCAGCGCTTCGGCCACCGCTGCACGCATGGCCTCGCGCCAGGTATCATGGACGCGTGCAACACGCGCCCGGAACTCCGGGCGGTTCCACGCCATCGCTTGCAGCTCAAACCAGATCTTCTGGTACGGCCGGTCTTGGTCGAGGTAGCCCATGGCCTCTCGCCATTTCTCGATGTAAGGCGCTGGCGTGGCGTACATCGCGCGTTGGCGCACGATCAACTGGTTCGTGAATCGCTCGAGCACCTGCAGAAACAGCTCTTCCATCGAGCCGAAGTAGTAGTGGACCAGCCCCAGGTTGGCTCCCGCCTCGTCCGCCAGCTTGCGCGCAGTGATGCCGGCGTAGCCAACCTCGACCAGCAGGCGTTCGGCAGCGTCGAGAAAGCGCCGCTCGGTCTCGCCTCTATTGGCGTTGCGTATGGGTTTGGGCTGAGTCGTCATGAATCCGAGCGGGCCGTGGTTAGTCAGTCGTCTTAGTCAATTGTATAATTTCGACCGCGCCGCGTCAAGAGCCAAAAAAAACGAGGCGCTGTCCGATCGGGCCAGCTCCGGTGAAAACCTATGTGGCGGCTCATTTTAGCAGCGGTCTGACCCCGCCGGGGCAGCCGACCTGAAACTCGCGTATTGGCGGCTGCGTATGGGTTTCCCATAGGACGTGTTATTGGAAACCCATAGGAGACGGAAATGGCGGAGAAGCTGGACATCAAGCAGGGCACACTCGCCCTGATGATACTGAGGACCCTCGAGGTACTCGGGCCGCTGCACGGGTACGGCGTGGCGCGGCGCATCGAGGAGACCAGCATGAATCGTCTGACGCTCAATTATGGCACGCTGTACCCTGCGCTGCTCAAGCTCGAACAGGAGGGCTGCATCAAAGCGGAGTGGCGGCAGTCCGAGAACAATCGTCGCGCGAAGTATTATGCGCTGACCGCCGCCGGGCGGAAGCAGCTGGCGCACGAAACCCGGGAATGGCATCAGACTGCCGACCTGATTGCCGCCTTCCTTGCACCACGACCGGAGGCCACATGAGACAGCTACGTGCGGCGCTCGCGCGCATTGCCGGCATCTTTACCAAGGATCATGCAGACGATGATCTGCGCGCCGAGATGGAATCGCATCTCGAGCTGGAGACCGCAGAGTTCATCCGGCGAGGAATGGATCCGGTGGAGGCGCGTCGTAAGGCGATGCTGGCGTCGGGCGGCCTGACCCAGGCGGTCGAGGCAGTGCGTGATCAGCGCGGACTGCCGTGGATCGAAAGCATCGCGGCCGATATCCGGTATGCATTCCGCTCGCTGCGGCGCACGCCCGCGTTCACCCTGGTGGTCGTGCTCACGCTGGCGCTCGGCATTGGAGCGAACACAGCGATCTTCAGCGTCGTGCGTGGCGTACTGCTCAAGCCGCTGCCGCATCGCGAAGGTGACAAGCTGGTTTACCTGCGCCACTCGATGGACGGACCGGGCGGCGCCAGCCTGCAGTTCTCGGTGCCGGAGATTCGCGACTTGCGCACGGGTGCCAGGTCGCTGGCGGGCATGGCGGAATTCTCGCCCTGGACGCAGACACTCGAGGGAGAGAGCGACGCGATCCGCATGAGCGGCGGGCTGGTTACCGGCAACTTCTTCGAGGTGATGGGACTGTCACCCGTGCTCGGCCGGGTCACGCAACCGAGCGATGACGGCGGCGGCGTGCCACCCGTCATGGTGCTGACCTACGAGTTCTGGAAACGGCGATTCAACGGCGACTCCACGATCATTGGCAAGCAGGTTCGGGTCGAGGGCAACTCGGTCACTGTAATCGGCGTTCTGGAGCCCGCACCCTCGATCGAGCGGGTGGACGCGTTCATGAACATGGTGATCAGCTCGCATCACCTGAGTGCGCTGATGGTCGAAGGGCGCACGCATCGCATGACCGACGTAGTCGCGCGGCTGGCACCTGGCGCGACGGTCGACCAGGCGCGCACCGAAGTCGCGACGGTCTATGCGCGCATGCAGAAGGATCACACCGAAGCATACGATCCGGGATCGCACTATCGACTGGAAGTCGTTCCGCTCAAAGACGCGCTGGGTGAGCGCGCGCGGCTGACCTTGCTGCTGCTCATGGCCGCGGCCGCGTTCGTCATGATTATCTCGGCGGCCAACGTCGCCAACCTCACACTCATGCGCGGCGTGCGGCGCGAGCACGAGCTGGTGCTGCGCGCGGCACTGGGCGCGGGCGTCGCCCGCCTGCGTCGCCTGCTTCTGGTCGAGAACCTCGTGCTGGCACTCATGGGTGCTGCCGGCGGCATGGTCATCGCCATCGGTGGCCTGCGCCTCCTCATCTCGTTCGCCGAGCGGTACTCGCCGCGCGCGAACGAGATTCGGCTCGATACCGTCGTGCTCGGCTTCACGCTCGCGCTTGCCGTGACCATCGCACTTCTGCTGTCGTTTCTCGCAACCATGCCGAAGGAAGGTACGTTCGCAGCCTGGATCGCCGCGGGGGCTCGCCGCGTCAGCGGGAGCCTGCGCAAGCAGCGGCTGCAGCGCGCACTCGTCGTGGCGCAGATCGCAGTATCGGTCGTGTTACTGGCCGGCGCGGGATTGCTCACGCGCACGATGATCGCGCTCTCCGAGGTAGACACCGGCCTGCGTACGGAAGAAGTACTCACGATCAATGTACCGTTGCTGCAGATCGGCGGCGGGCCAGGCAATCCGGCCGATATGGGCGCCTGGTTCCGGCAGCTCATGATCTCGGACGGACAAGCCAAGGAAAAATACGATCGCATCATGCGGGAAATCGCGGCGCTGCCCGGCGTCATCGCCGTCGGCGTCGGCACCAGCACGCCACTCCGCGGCTCGACCACACAAATGGAAGTGAAAGCCGAAGGAAAAATCGTCGCAGCCGGCGAGGCGCAGCCGCGTGCCGATTTGCGATCGGCCGATCCAGACTACTTCAACGCGGCTGGCATTCCGCTCATCAAGGGACGCCCGTTCCGCCCGACCGATCAGCGGGGCGCGGGCCGCGTCGTGATCATCAACCAGACCCTGGCCGATCGATTCTTCCCAAATGAAGACCCGATCGGGAAGCAGATCGCGTGGACCGGCGAGGTGTTGAAGTTCAGTCCGATCAGCGGGGATTGGCGCACGATCGTCGGTGTAGTCGGCAACACCAAGGATGGCGGACCGGATGCGACACCACGCGGTGTCATGTTCATGCCGTACGCGCAGGAGCTGGCAATAGGCGGCGTGCTGGTGATCCGCACCGATCGTGATGCCGAAGCACTGGCGACCGGCGCCACGCGCATCGTTCGACAGGTCGCGCCGACTGCTCCGATCGAGAACGTGATGACCGTGAAGCAGATCAAGGATCAGAGCGTGGCACCCAGGCGATTGAATGCGGCACTGGTTTCATTGCTCGGCATCCTGGCGCTGATCATCGCGGCGGTCGGCATCGGCGGTGTGCTGGCTTTCTCGGTCAGCTCACGCACCAACGAGATCGGCATCCGCATGAGTCTGGGCGCGCAGAGCAGCATGGTGCAGCGGATGATCCTGTGGGAGGGCGGCAGGCTGCTCGCGATCGGCCTCGTGTTGGGTGTCGCCGGCGCATTCTTCGGCGCACGGGTCATCCAGGGACTGCTCTTCGGAGTCGCGCCGCGCGATCCGACTACGTTTATCGGCGTGGCTGTCATGATGGCGGCGATCGGCGTCGGTGCGTGCTGGATTCCCGCGCGTCGAGCCGCACGCATCGACCCAGTCGTCGCCATGCGTTCATAGGCGCGGATTGCGGATCGCGGATTGCGGATCGCGGATCGCGGATCATTCCCCATCGTCCCATTGACCCAATGATGAATCGGAAGGTTTTTGCGTGCGAATGATTTACGCAGTGCATATCCTCGCGGGGACGCTGGGCCTGGTTTTCGGTTATGTCGCGCTGTCGGCAGCGAAAGGGGCAACACTACATCGCAGGGCTGGGATAATGTTTGTATATGCCATGCTCACGATGTCGGTGTTTGGTGGTACCATAGCGGCGGTGCGAGGCGTGGCTCCGGCGATCAATATCCCCGCAGCGTTGTTGACCGCTTATCTGGTGAGCACCGCACTGAGTTCGGAGTGGTCGGGCTGTTGGCGAGCGCCGGCGATATTCGGATGATACGGACTGGTGCGCTTCGGGGCGCGTCTCGACTTGCACGGCATCTGTGGCGCATGTGCTTCGCGCTGTTCATTGCGGCGTTGTCGTTCTTTATCGGCCAGGCACAAGTCTTTCCGAAGCCGATCCGCATCCCCGCTCTGCTCGCGCTCCCGGTACTCGCGGTCCTCGTTGCGATGTTCTACTGGCTCTGGCGAGTCCGAGTCAGACGATCTTTGCGAGGCATGGCCCTGGTCGCAGCTACCAAGGCAGTTTGAACGATGAGCGAGCAGCGAGGATCGAATGATCCGCGATCCGCGATCCGCAATCCGCAATCCGCAATCCGCAATCCGCGATCCGCGATCCGCGATCCACGATCCGCGATCCGCTCGATCAATCTGCCACTTCGATCGCTTCCGGATTGGGCAGCGGTGTTACGGCCGCCTCGTTGGCTTCACCGGTGCGGATGCGGTAGACGCTGTCGACCGACAGCACGAAGATCTTGCCATCCCCAACCGAGCCGGTTGCAGCCGAGCGCAGGATCGCCTGCACGGTTGGCTGCACGAATGGTTCTGACACGCCGATCTCGAGCCGAACCTTTTCCTGCAACTCCATTTTTACGGTGGTGCCTCGATAGGTCTGGACCGGCTCCAGCTCACCGCCGTGGCCCTGCACGCGCGACACGGTGAGCCCGCGCACCTCGGCGCGAAACAGCGCCTCGAGCACATCGGACAGCTTGTCCGGTCGAATGATTGCGACAATCAGCTTCACGATTCGCCTCCTGCTGCACGTCCGCGTTTGCGTCGGTCTTCCATCACGAGCAGTGCTCCGTCCCCATGGCTATAGGCCTCCTCGCCGTGCTGAATGACATCGAGGCCCTGCCGTTCCTGATCGCCGGTGCGACGCAGCGGCAGCACGAGATTGATCAATTTCAACAAGACGTAGGTTGCAAGCGCGCTGTAGGCACCCGCGGCCAGCAGTGCAATGGTCTGGCGCAACAGGAGCGCCGCATTCCCGCCGATCAGGCCCGCGTGTGGGGAGCCCCAGGCCGTGCTCGCGAAGACGCCGGTCAGGAGGGCGCCGACAATGCCGCCTACGCCGTGCGCGGCAAATACGTCGAGTGAATCGTCGAGTCGTGTGCGCGATCGGATCTGCAGCGCAAAGTAGGATGGCACCGCCGCAATGCCGCCCAGCACGATGGCGTGCAGCGGGGCGATGAAGCCGGCGGCCGGCGTAACCGCAACCAGGCCTACCACCGCCGCAGTCGCCACACCAACCGCGGTCGCTTTGCCGGTGCGCCGGAGGTCGAGGAAGAGCCAGATCAGCACCGACGCCGCGGGCGCGAGCAGGGTATTCACGACTGCTACCGCCGCCGTCGCATTCGCAGCCAGCGCGCTGCCGCCATTGAAGCCGAACCAGCCGAACCAGAGCAGTGCGGCACCGAGCAGCACATAAGGAACGTTGTGCGGCAGCACCGCATGCCGGCCGTAATCACCGCGTCGTCCGACCACGATCGCCGATACAACAGCGGCGAGACCGGCGGTGATGTGCACGACCGTTCCACCGGCGAAGTCGATCGCGCCCAGCTGCGCGATCCAGCCGTTGCCCCACACCCAGTGCGCAACCGGCGCGTATACTACCAGGCTCCAGAGCGCGATAAAAGCGAGGTATGCGCCAAAGCGCATGCGTTCGACGACTGCACCGGATATCAATGCGGCGGCGATGATTGCAAACGTGCCCTGGTAAGCCATGTAGAGCACGTGCGGAAACGCGCCCCAGCGGCCGGTTTCCGTGCCGACTCCACGCAGCAGCGCGTGATCCAGCGAGCCGATGAAGTCGGAGCCCGGCGAGAAGGCGAGAGAATACCCGAGCAGAGACCAGGTCAGGCCCACGATCGCGATCGAAGCCACGCTCATCATCATGGTGTTGAGCACGTTCTTCGATCGCACCAGCCCGCCGTAAAAAAATCCTAGCGCGGGCGTCATGAGCAAAACCAGCGCAGTCGATACCAGCACCCAAACGGTATCCGCGGGATTCAGCTCGGGAGCCTGGACCAGCAGGTTCATCACGAAATCAGCGGTTGCGATCAAGCCGATACCGGCGGACATATTCTACTCGCAGATCGTCAAGCCACCGACCCAGCACGTAATCAGGACCGATATCCTGCACCTCGAGCCCGCGCGGTAGGTCGACAACCCCTCGCGCGACCCCGCTTGAGTCAAAGACCATCCATTGTGGTGTCAGGTGATGAGGTGGCCGGAAGAGCTCGACCCAGATCCAACCGAGGCGGTCGACGCGGACAGATTGAAACGTGGGCCACCGGGTCGGGATATCCATCCGCTCGTAGACCCAGCGCACCTTGGATCGCTCCTTGGGGAACCTCCCAACGAGCGTGTCGATCGCGCCAGCGCGGTCCTCAAGTGTCACACGCCGAGGAACTTCCATCACACGGAAAATCCGGATCAGTCTGCCGCTGTTATCAAACGCGCGGACTTCCGGTCTATCTCCGCCTGTTACGAAAAAGCCTCGGACACCGACCGCCGCGGAAGAGTGCGTGGTGAACGGCACCCTAAACTCATAATAGGGGTTTCCGTCGAAGTTTCTCACACCAAACGCATGGCTGCTGAATTGAGCGACGGTTTCCACGCGGCGCGACTCCAGGTTGATCCAGCGGACGTCGATTGGCCGCATTATCTGTCCCTCAAACCACTGCACACCTCCTCCGTCAGAAGCAAGCCTGGTGACTATTCCCGACGCCGACGCCCCTCCCACTTCGCCAGTAATGAGGCCAGGCGGCATGTCCGGCGGCAGGAAGCTGCGGTGCGTCTGACCGTCGTTCGAAAAGAGCGTGTAGCGGTCGTGTCCAGTGTTGCGGATTAGCAGTGAGTCATTCGAAGCGTAGTGGACAAAGATTGGGATTCGAAATTCACCGGGGCCATCCCCTTTAATGCTCAGCCGGTTCAGAAAACTTCCTTCTCGTCCAAAGAAGAGCAGCTCACCACTACCGGCGTTCACGACCACGAAACGGCCGTCCGCGAGCCCTTTGATCCCGCCACCAAAGCGCCCGCCTATCCGGTGGAATTCCTCAGCCTCCTTACCAGCCGCACCGCCGAGCTGAAGCTCTGGCAGCGTGCCGACGTTCCAACCGATCGGCGCCCGCGCCAGCGCACCTGGCGTCTCGATGACAACAATGCCCGCGCTATCGCGCCGCTCCACGGCAGGATCCGACTGTTCGTCCCCTTTGCACGCGACAACCGCGCCCAACAACACTCCGAGTCGTACCGTTCGGATCAGCGGTATCCACACTTTGTAGGGCAGCCCGACCGGCCGCGACAAGAACATTTGCCCAGAAATCACTTAGCCCCACTTGAGGGCGATGGCGTGGTCGCGCGACTAGCAAACGGTTGCTAGGGAAGCTCTGAACAAGCACACCGTTCTCTCAGGCAAACACCGGCCGCCACCGCAGCCTGCCCGTATCAAGCTGATATCGCGCGGGTGACCGGGCCAGTCTGATCCCGGACACCGGAGTCACCGACCGGAATCAGTCAGATCCGTCGGTTCGGCCCGCAGGTTCCGAGGTCTGGCCCTGCGGGGTTTCGGCGCGCCGGCCGGCTGGGTACTATTACGATCATCGATATATCCAGGATCGGATTATGACTCCGGACGGACCGCTGCCGCTGACACCGCTTTCACTGGCCATACTGATGGCGCTGGCCGATGGCGAGCTGCACGGCTACGGCATCATGAAAGCGATTCAACAACAATCGGACGGACACCTGCGCGCGGGCGCGGGCAGTTTGTACGCCGCACTCGATCGCATGGAGCGTACAGGCTGGATCGCGGAGAAAAGCGGGATCGACGCGGCCGGTGAAACGCAGCGTCGTTTCGCTATCACACGTGCGGGCCGAAGCGTTGCGCGTGCGGAGGCGGTGCGGCTGGCGGCGGTGCTGCGGCAGGCCCGCCAGCAGAAGCTGTTGCCGGAGGGGTCGTGAATCGCATAGAGGTGGCGCTGGTGGTGTACCGCGGCGCGTTACGTCTATTGCCAGCGCATTTTCGCGAACAGTATGACGCCGATCTGACGACGGTCGTGCGCGGCCTGCTGGTCGAGGCGGCTGCGCGCGGCAATGCGCGTCTGCTGCTCAGCCTGCTGCGTGAGATCCTCGATGTTTCGGTCACTGCCTTGCGCGTTCGATTCGCGGGCGCGCCGCCCGCCGTTACGAGTGGCCAGAACAGAGAGCACATGATGGGCTTTGGACTGAGCCTGCTGCAGTCCGCGCGCACGCTGGCGCGGCAGCCGTCGTTTACGACCGCGGCGCTGCTCACGCTCGGAATCGGGATCGGCTGCGCGGCGGCGGCGTTCGGTGTTTGGGACACACTGCTGGTGCAGCCGCTACCCCATCGCGCAGCCGACCAGTTGGTGATGGTCTGGCGCGATCTGCCGCGCATGGAGCTGCCCAGGGCGCCGTTGTCAGCGCCGACCTTGGCCGATGTGCGGGAGCAGACTCGCAGCGCATTCGTGGGCATGGAAGCGTATACCGGCGGCGCGCCGGCCATCCTGCACGATGGTGCCACGCCCGAGCGGGTTAATGGATCGAGCGTAACCGGCGGGCTTTTCCGGCTGCTGGGTAACCGTCCGCGGTTCGGCCGTGCAATCGAACCGCGCGATGATGTGCCCGGTGCGGAGCGTGTCGTCGTCCTCTCGCATGCGCTCTGGCTGCGCTACTTCGCGGGTGATCCAGCCGTGCTCGACCGTATGATCGAGGTGCGCGAGCAGCCGCATCGCATCGTGGGTGTGATGGGGCCGGAGTTCGTGTTTCCATCGTCGCGTGCCGAGCTCTGGGTGCCCATGCGCATCGAGGGTCCGCAGCGGCAGGCTCGCGACCTGAATTTTCTGACGACCATCGGACGGCTGCGAGCGGGTGTGACGCCGGCACAGGCACAGGCTCAGCTCGATCTCGTGTTCCAACGTCTTGCGGCCGACTATCCGGAATCGTATGAGGATGCGAGCCTTCGATTGGAACCGCGCCACGAGTTCGTCGTGGGCGATGCTCGCCGCATCGTTCGGCTCGGCATGGGCGCGGCCGCGCTGCTGCTGCTGATCGCGTGCGCGAATCTGGGCAATCTCATGCTGGTGCGCGGGTTTTCGCGCAGCCGCGAGCTGGCGGTTCGCACCGTGCTGGGCGCGACCCGACTGCGAGTCGCCGGTGAGCTGCTCTCGGAAGCGACCTTAATCGGCGCTCTGGGCTCGGTGTTCGGCATCGCGTTCGCGTTCGCGTTCACCCGGCTCATCGTGTTGCTGGCGCCCGCTGCCCTTCCGCGTCGCGCCGAGCTGGGTATCGACGCGCGCGTCATTGGATTCGCCGCGCTGGTCGGCCTGCTCAGTGCGCTGGTGTGCAGCCTCGGACCAGCGTTGCTGGCCGCAAAGCCGGCGCGCGCCGGGCTGGCAACGGCGGGCGGCTCATTGTCGCAGGGCAGCCACGCGGTCCAGGCCGGCTTTACCATCGCACAGGTTTCGCTGGCCGTGGTGCTACTCGTGGTGGCCGGATTGCTGACCAGCACACTCACCCGGCTGCTCGACGTGCCCGTGGGTTTTGCCGGCGATCGTGTACTCACGGCACACCTGGCGCTGCCCGACACTCGTTACTCATCACACGATGCGACCGCGGGATTCTACGCACGTTTGTTCGACCGACTGCGTGCGCTGCCCGGCGTCGAAAGCGTGGGAGGAACCTATGCGCTGCCGTTCAGTGACGACTACGCCTCTTCGAATTTCATTCCCGCAGGCCGTACAGACCTGGAGCCGGTGCTGGTCGCGTCCATGTATGTCACCGGCGATTACTTTGCAGCCACCGGGATGCGCCTGACTCGCGGACGCGACTTCGACGCGCGTGATCGTACGAATGGCGAATCCGTGGGGATCGTCAATCAGACACTGGCCCGTCGGTTCTGGCCCGGCCAGGACCCGATCGGCCGGCGAATGGTCGATCCGAATGATGCCGACGATGTGTTGACCATCATTGCCGTGGTCAACGATGTGCGGCGGCGTGAACTCGCCCGCGAGGTCGAGCCTGAGGTTTATCTGCCGCACGCGCAGACAACGTGGGGCGGCGGTGGGATGTACGTCACCGTGCGCACCGCTGGTGAGCCGTTGAAGCTGGCTGGCGCATTGCGTGCCGAGGTGCGGGCGCTGGATCCGCTGCTGCCCGTATCTCGAGTGGCACGTATGGATGAGCTGGTGTCGCGCTCGGTAGGGCCGCAACGCTTCCGCGCCGCGCTGATCGCTGCCATCTCAGCGGCAGCATTGTTGTTGACTCTGCTCGGGATTTACTCCGTGCAGTCGGTTTTTGTCGCCACTCGCCGGCGCGACCTGGCGGTGCGGCTGGCCCTGGGCGCGCGTCCTACCCGGGTCATCGCGGAAGTGGTCTCGAACGGCCTGCGGCTCACGATCCTGGGCATCGTATTCGGCGCCGCGCTCGGGGTCGTCGCCGCCCGCAGCGTGAACACGATGCTGTTCGGGCTTCCGCCGCTCGATCCATCGACGTGGCTCACGACGATCGGGCTGTTTCTGACTGCCGCAACACTCGCCTGCTGGCTGCCGGCCGCGCGCGTCGGCCGCATCGACCCGATGACGACGCTCAGATCGGAGTAACAGGCAGAAGAGTCGGAAGAATTGCTTCGTCGACCGTATCCAGCCAACCTTCCGCGTAGCAAACTCACGTCTGCCTGATGGTCAGCCGAGAAGCACTCCAATCGCCGCGGCTATGAAACGAGACATTCTGATTTACGGTCTGCTGGGGGGCGTGCTGATCGCGCTGCTCAAGTTGGTCGAGTACCGCTTCCTGGTGATCCAGCATTCGCTGGAGATTTACGGTGGCATCGTCGCAGCCTTGTTCGCGGCGCTGGGCATCTGGCTCGGCCTCAAGTTGACCCGCCCGAAGGAAACCGTCGTCATCAAGGAGGTCCAGGTTCCAACCGGCGGGCCTTTCGTTCAAAACACAGCCCGGATCGAGGCGCTCGGCCTCACGCCCCGTGAGCTGGAGATTCTGCAGTTGATTGCCCGGGGGCTGAGCAATCGCGAAATCGCCAGCCAGCTGTTCGTTTCGGAGAACACGGTCAAAACGCATTCGAGCCGGGTTTTCGACAAGCTGAACGCCCGCCGGCGTACCCAGGCCGTGCAGATGGCCAAGGAGCAGGGGCTGATCCCCTAAACGAAAGTATGAAATCGACTCCACAGGACAGAAAATCACCCGAATGGGTGACGCCCGGCGACGCCCGATCCGACAACTTGCCGTCCCCATCAACGATCAAAGTGAGGCGGAAATGAAAAGGACGGTTTGGACATTCGGGCTGATTGCGGGTGCCATCATGTCGGTGATGATGGTCATTACCATCCCGTTCGCCGATCGGCTGTGGGAAATGGGCACAGCGGAGGTGATCGGATATACCACGATCATCGCCGCGTTTCTGCTGATTTTCTTCGGTATCCGATCCTATCGCGATAACAAGGCCGGCCGGACCATTTCCTTCGGGCGGGCTTTGCTGGTCGGTGTCCTCATTAACGTAGTTGCGTCGGCCTGTTACGTAGCGACCTGGGAGCTGATCTACTACCGGCTTTACCCCGACTTCGGCGAGAGATACGCCGCCCATGCGATCGAGAAGGAACGGACCAAGGGAGGGACCGAAGCGGAGCTGGCGAAGAAGATTGCCGACATGCAGAAGTTCCAGGAGATGTACCGCAATCCCTTTTTCAATGTCGCAATGACGTTCCTGGAGCCATTCTCGGTGGGGCTGATCGTATCGGTCATGTCTGCGGGAATTCTGCGACGTCGTCGTGACCACGCGAGCAGCCTCGCCGAAAGCACGGCCGCCGGGCTTGGCGCCCTGGTCTAGGCAACGATTCAACCACGCGAAAAGGAGAAAAGATGACCGATCCGGCGATACCCAAATGGCGCATACAGGGCAACCTGGTCGTCGCCTGCAACTGTGATTACGGCTGCCCATGCAACTTCAACGGGCTGCCCACGACCGGCAAATGTGAAGGCAACTGGAACTGGGCCATCGAGCAGGGCCACTTCGGTGATGTATCGCTCTCCGGCATCGCCTTCTGTCTCGCGGTCAACTGGCCGCGTGCAATCCACGAAGGAAATGGTGAAGGGATCTTCGTCATCGATGAAAAGGCGGACCAGCGGCAGCGCGAAGCGCTCATGACGCTGGTATCCGGCAAGGCGGGCGGGCCCTGGCAGATCGTCCGGGCAACGATCAGCAAGCTGCACGGGCCCGAGTACGCTCCCATCGAGATTTCGGTGAATGGTTTTACCAGTCACGTGCACGCGGGGACGTACGTCACGGTCGAAACGGAGCCGGTCAGGAACAAGACCACGCAAGCGCAGGTGCATCCGCGGGCGATCCTGCCGGAAGGATTCATCTTCAAGGAGGCGAACCTGGCCGCGTCGACGACCTTTCGCATCAGCGGTCCGGTGAACTTCGAACACTCCGGCCGCTACGCCGCGACCGCGCCGTTCGATTACCAGTCGTCGTGAACGCTGCACGATCACCGAGCGAACTGTATCACAGGGTTCGCGGCAGCATGACCTCCGGGCAGACACCCGCAATTACAACGGGTGCCTTCACGGCCGTATACCAACACTAACAACGGATCAACGGTCAGAGTAGGAATCGCGATTACTCGCGACCCCCTCTACAGATC
>JBBDWZ010000254.1:0-13672 GCA_040902615.1 Gemmatimonadota bacterium
AGTTCCGTGCCGCGGTTCCGTGCCGCAGTTCCGTGCCGCAGTTCCGTGCCGCGGTTCCGTGCCGCAGTTCCGTGCCGCAGTTCCGGTATGGCAATCCGGGGGGGAGGCTGGATGCCAGCCGGTCTCGACGTTATCAATTTGTCATGACCAACACCACGAAGCTGGAAGCCTTCAACCAGGCTCGCACCGAACTCGAGAAGGCACGGCGCGAAAGTGAGCGGCTGCGCGCCGACGCAATTAGAGAACTGCTCGAAGAACGCAAGCGGATTGATAGCGAGCTCCGCATGTTGGGCCACGCGGGCCGCGAGTTGCTTTCAGAAAATGTGTCAGCCCGACATGAGCAGGACGGCCAGGGAAGACGAGCTCGGCGAGCCGGCAAAAAACCGCATTGCCCCTACTGCGACATCGATGGACACGACGGTCGTGCTCACCGCGGCCAGGCCGATGGGAAACGAAAGTTCACCACCGCAGAATTGTACGCACGAGGTCTCGGGATTCCTCCCCGGAACAACTGACATTCCGTTTCCGCCGTCCGGCTTCCGACCCGAAGCCGAACGGCAGTGGCGAATCCGTTATTCCAAACAGGTCACCTCTGACCGAAACGCTCATTCGGTGTTTTGCAGCCTTGCTTACAAGTCAGTTGGTTGATGCTCAGATCCTTCGTCATGGGATACTGAGAAATAGACCGGGTGCCCGTTTTCATCCGTTTAGTCAAGTTGCACCAGGGGGCTACTCCGTAGGATCGCTTGCAGGCCCTGCCGCGGAACCGCATTTTGCCGATTCCTCCTGCCTGAACAACATATCAAGGAGCCTCCGATGCACCGCCACCGCGCATTCCCGTGGATTGCGTCTGCAAGCCGTTCCTCATTACGGAGTAAAGACAGTATGATCACGGCCCCGGGTCGCAGCCGAGCGCTGCGCTCGCGCCGCGCAGCCAGCATCTTCACCGTCCTGCTGCTGAGTGCGATCAGCCTCTCGAGCGCGGCACGCCTGCCCGCTCAAAGCGCGCAGGAGAGTTTCCCCGCCGCCTGGCGATCCGTCCTCGACGGCTTTGCCCAGCGCATCGCCGCTGATGTAGCAACCGATACGATCGGTGGGATCACCGCTGGTGTAGTGATCGGCGATCGCATCGTGTGGGCGAGAGGGTTTGGCTACGCAGATCGCGATCGCAAGATCGCTGCAAATGAAAACACGATCTATCGCATCGGTTCGATCAGCAAATCGTTCACCGCGGTGGCGTTGATGCAGGCGGCGCAGCGAGGTGTGTTGAAGCTGGAGGATCCGGTCGAGAAGTACTTGCCGACGACGGCGCGTTTCGCCGATCCGCGGCCGGGCGCTGCGCCACCTACGCTGCGGCAACTCGCGAGTCACACGGCTGGTCTCATTCGTGAGCCCGCGCTGGATGGCGCGGCTACCGGTCCGATCACGCATTGGGAAGACAAAGTCATCGCCTCGATTCCGCGCACGCGCTTCGACACGGTTCCCGGCGCACGCTACGCCTACTCGAACATCGGATTCGGTGTGCTCGGCCTCGCCGTCTCACGCGCCTCCGCGACGCCATTCATCGAATTGGTCGAAGACAAGATCTTCAAACCGCTCGGCATGTCCAGCAGCACCTTCATCATCACTGACCGCCTGAAATCCAATCTTTCGGTGGGCTACCAGAACGGTCGCACTGGGATCAATACCGATGGACCCGCGCGCGAGCACGATGGCCGCGGCTACAAGGTCCCCAATGGCGGCATCTACAGCACCGTCGGCGATCTCGCAAAATTCATTGGCGCGATGAATGGTGCACTGGGTGATCGCCTGCTGAACGCGAGTGATCGCGCCGCGATGCTGCGCATTCAGACACCCGGCAGCACGACGCAGGGTTACGGACTGGGATTCTCGATCAATCAGAGCTCGAATGGCCGTCGCATTATTGGCCATGGCGGCTCGGTTGCCGGCTATACTGCGCACCTGGTCTTCGACCCCGACGCGCGGGTGGGTGTCGTGTTGTTGCGCAACTATGGGAGCGGACGGACCGCGCTCGCGCGCGCATCCGCCGATCTACTTCGCGATCTGCTGGCCGCAGCTGTTCCCAGATAGGGGTGCTGCCTGGCGAGTTTACTTCGGGCGCGGTGAGCGAAAGTCGTGATCGGCGCGGTCGAAACGACCGTGGCGGATCAGCTCGACGGCTCTCACGAGCGTGCGCGCTGCGTTTCTGGTTTCTTCCTGCACGGCGGCATCCGCATCCAGATCGTCATGGCTCGTGGCATAGGGCCGGTAGTATCCGATGTACCGATCGATGACGGCCGCGGCACCCGCGGGCACCAGCTCCATGTCCTGAAGCCAGGAGTCGAGCGACCGGCTGACGATGTCCGCGCCCTCGGTGTCGCCGTGAACGACGATCGCAAAGGCGCGTCCCGCGAGGTGACGGGGATACGGCCAGCCGTCGAGCTCGAGTTTTTTGGCGGCCTCCGGATTCTTGCCCTGCGTCGTGGTAGGATCGGGATTGCCGCCATCCGCGCAGACCAGCCGATCGATCATCAATTTCATGTTGCCGGGTGCCATGTACCAGTAAACCGGCGTGACGATCATGATGCCGTGAGCCGCGACCCAGCGCGGATAGATGTCGTTCATCCAGTCATCGACCTGACCGAGCGCATGGTTCGGGTAGCAGGAGCAGGGCCAGTGGCAGAGCGGCATTGCCGTGGCCACACAACTCTTGCACGGCAGAATCCGCTTGTCGTATTCCGCGTTGAGCAGGCTGAGATCGAGCAGATCGCATTCCATTCCTGCGTCCTCGACAATGCCACGGGCGAGCTCGCACAGTCTGAACGACTTCGACATTTCGCCAGGACAGGTCTGGTCGTGACGGGCTGCCCCATTGATCAGCAGCACACGTCGCCGAGCGGTCGGTTCTTCGTGCGCCCGCTGAGCATCCAGGATGCGTTGACGCGCGTCAAGCCACTCGATGGGAAGGTCAAAGTCGGGATTGGCGAACTCGGGACCGGCTTTTCGCGTGCGCGGACTCTTGTGATACTCCGTGTAGTTGGTCCAGGCGATGTCTTCAATCGCGGCGAGTTGGTCGCGCACGGCATCGAAGGTCGGATCGTAGAACTTCTGCTGGAACCGGTGCGCGAACTCCGAGCGAGTGAGCTGAACGTCGCCCTGGCCTTTGCGAACCCGCACCGGATCGGGCATGGCTAAGGCGCCATCATAACGCGGCTTCCACGGCCGCCCGGTTCTCGGGCGCCATCCAGTCGGCGACGTAGCGACGCAACAGAATCCGGCCGTCGCGTGAAATCAGGAACGTCTCCGGCAGACCGGTCATCCGGTATTGCTCCAGGATCGCACTGGCCGGGTCGTGCAGGATGTCGAAGGTCAGCTTCTGGTCGCGAACGAAGTCGGCAATTACTCGCTCGGAACCGGGATCATCGACACTGACGGCCACTATGCGCAGGCCCCGGCCGGACAGTTCTGCGTGCAGCGCCTGCATGCTCGGCATCTCCTGCAGGCACGGCGGACACCACGTCGCCCACACGTTGAGCAACACGACCTGGCCGCGATAATCGTCCAGCGATCGCGTCTCGCCAGCCAACGTAACCGCGTGGAACGGCGGCGCCGCCTGGCCAACGGCGCCCGGCGCCGGCGCCGCCGGTTGCAGCAACAGGGCCAGCAGCACGATCACAACGGACAGGCTCGCGACCGCAAAGAATACGCGCCTGATGTTCAACGCCGCTCCACCTGATTCAAGGCGTCCAGGATCATCTGGTTGGTTGGACGAATACGGTAATCGACTTCCACGAATTTCCAGCGGACCACGCCGGCACGATCGATCACGTACGTGGTCGGATGCGGAATCGTGCCGCCGCGGCCCTGCGGGTTCAGCAATCCATACCGGTCGATCACGCGGTGACCGGGATCACTCAGCATGGTGAACTCCGGTGTGTGTCCGGTCTCTTTTTTCACGCGATCCAGCATGCGCTGCAGGTCGGCCGCGGAATCGACGGACACGGCCAGGATTTCGGCGTTCGCTTTACGCTGATCGTCCAGTAACTCTCTCAGCTCACCGAGCTGACGGGCGCAGTAGGGTCACCAGTGTCCTCGATAAAACACGAGCACAACCGCCTCTTTTCCGCGGAACGAGGAAAGCGTGATTACGTCACCATCCTTGGACCGGAGCGAGAAGTCGGGGGCCATGTCGCCGACTTTCACGCGCTCGAGGTCGGTGGGCGGCAAACCTGCGCCGTCCTTGGGTCCGAGTTGCGCAGTCGCCGTATTGGCGCTGAGAGCCAGTGCTCCCGCGACCAGACCGGCCGAAAATTTTTTCAATGTCTCCTCCTCGAGTGACCAACCCATGGGAACGGTGGAGCAGTTTCATCGCCCGCGCAAGCCGCGATTCACTAGGCAGCGCTGCCGCGGGCTTCTTCTTCCAGCAACCGCTCGAAGACGCGCCGGCGAGACGTGGGTGGCACTCCGCCGCGATCCACACGGCCAAGAAGCGCCACGAACGCCCGATGAAAGTCGTATTGCGGATAGCAACGCCTGCACATCTCGAGATGCATTCGAACCCGCTCGTTGAGCTCCGGGTTCAATTCCTGATCGATGTACGCCCAGAGCTGAGCCAGCGCTTCGTGACAGTGCATCATTTCGTCCCGGTTTTTCATTTCCTTCCTCGACGGCGCGTGTAGCCGGTTTCAATGGCGTATTCGTAAAGCGATTGCTGCAAAAGACGACGAGCGCGATACAGCCGGCTTTTCACCGTGCCCACTGGCACGCCCAGGATGCTGGCGACTTCCGGATACGACAGCCCCTGCAGATCACTGAGCACCACCGTTTCGCGGAATTCGACCGGAAGCGCGTCGATCGCAGCGAGGACCTCGCGGTCAATCATCGACTCGAAGAACGCCTTTTCCGGATCGAGCATGGCAGCTTCCTGAAAAACGGTAGCTGTGGCCAGCGCTTCCGCATCCGTTGTATCGGTCAGCACGACCGCATCGATCTGCGCGGAGATCCGCGAGCGCGCTCGCACGAACTCATTGCGACAGATGGTGAAGAGCCAGGAGCGACATTGGGATCCGCGCGTGTAGGTTTCCCACGATCGATACGCGCGGATGAACGTCTCCTGCAGCAGATCGTCCGCCTCCGCTTCATTGCCCCCGGTCAACCGCAGCGCGAATCGGTACACGGACTCCATGTGCGGAATCGCTTCGTCGTTGAAACCGGCCTTCGATAACGGTGGGGGCGGCGGCTCCAGCTCCTCGGCCGCATCCAGAGGAATGACTGAGGCAGTGGCGCCCTGCGCTTTACGCCATGGCCATGGCAATCTCATTCGCGGTGGGCCTCCGGGTACGACAGCTTGCGCCGCTGCGCGTTCGCATTGTGCATTTGGCCTGCTAACCGGATGGACACGATCAACGGTTCCCCGCTCGGACGGGAACCACCGGGCAACGTGGTTCGGTTAGCAGCGGGAATGCAGCTCGAGATCGCTCTCAATTCGGAGGCAGACATGGACATTCGGTGGCAGCGTGCAGTGGCGGCAGGCGTGGTCGGTACCGCAGTAATGACCGCAGTAGGCGTCTGGGGCGCGCCTATGATGGGGTTGCCGCGTATGAACCCGGCCGAGATGCTGGCCGGGCCGATGGGCGGCTCGATGGTTCTGGGCTGGGTCGCGCATTTCATGATCGGAACGATTCTGGCCGTGATCTACGCGGCGATTGCGAATCGGTTGCCGGGTCCCGGCGCACTCAGCGGCGCATTGTACGGCCTTGCGCCGTGGCTGCTCGCCCAGGTCGTGGTCATGCCCATGATGGGCATGCCGGTTTTCTCCGGCTCCGCCGCCATGACGATGGGCAGCCTGGTCGGCCACCTGATCTATGGCGCAATTGTCGGTGCGGTATACGGAAACAAGGCGATTGCGGGTGCGCGGGTTGCGCGTGCTGCAGCCTGATCCGATTTCGGGGATTCCGAGCCCGCGGACCCCGCTACCGGAACTGTCTGAAGGTTGCACCGGGTTACTGGAGCGGAGCAGCCATGCTTCGATTCGATCCGGCAATCTAAACTGGGAGGTAGCTATGAAGGTCAACGCGGTCCTGCTGACGATTATTGTGATCGGGCTGACTGCCTGCGGCGGCGATCAACCGGCTGAGGACGCGGCCGATGAAACGGTTCCGGCAGTGACCGCGACCCCATCTCTACCCGATACGACCGAAGCGGCGTTGTGGGCGTATCTCCAGCAGTCGGATTATCAGCAGAACTGGCGGCTCTGGCCGGGTAAGGAACACCTCTACAAGGGAACCGAGCCTCATGGCATGCTGCTGACGACGTACGTGAACGAGCTGGCCCACGATGCATTGACCAATGGTGCGGCCTCACTGCCGGCTGGTGCGATTGTGGTAAAAGAGAACTACATGCCGGATAGCATCCTGGCCGCAGTCACAACCATGTACAAATCGCAGGGCTTCAACGCACAGCATCAGGACTGGTTTTTCGCCAAGCACGATCCGCAAGGCAAGGCGGAAGTGGCCGGTCGCGCCGAGATGTGCCAGGCCTGCCACCAGAAGGCGCCGGCCGGCAATTACCTGTATACCGCGCGGCCACAGTAGGCGCGCGACGATGTGCTCGACGGCGTCGCTGGCGGGTAGCTACTCCCGGCTGAGCACGTGCGCCGGAGCGATGCCGGCAGCCCGGCCCGCGGGCAACCAGCTGGCTAGCAGCGTCATGCCGAGCGTGACGGCTATCACCAGCGCGACCGACGCCGGGTTAACTCCGCATCATCCGGATAATCGAAGCCCGCCGGCATGACGCCGGCCACCGTGAACGGCAAACCATCCAGCTGCAAGGTTCGGTCGACGATGCCGGTATCACTGCCGAAGCGGTCGCGCCAAACGCCATGGCTGATCAGCGCGAGGCGTTCACTGCCCGGAACCACGTCTCGCGTTGTGAATGGACGGCCCAGCACCGGCTTGATGCCGAAGACGTCAAAGAACTCGGGCGTGATCATTCGGCCGCTCAAGCGCGTAGCCGCCCCCGCACCGGTCAGTGTGCGATCGTAATACTGATAGGCAGTCACCGACTCGAATGATTTCACCTCATCGCGGATGTCTGCGTAATTCTGCCAGGCAAAATACATCTCCGTATTCAGCGCGCCGGTGGCTCCATCCCTTTCCACCTCGTGCACCTGCAGCAGTTCCTCGGCTGCAACGAACGGCAGGGGACGCAACAGCACACCGAATGTGACGCTGAAAACCACTGCCGTCGCCGCGATCGACAACGCGATGGTAGTGAGCGCGACCGCGGTGAACGCGCGCTGCCGGACCAGCTGGCGAACTGCGAGACGAAGATCCTGCATGAGCTCCATGCTCAACTCACCGTTGGAAGGGGCGTAACGCGGATGGTTAGACAGATCCGTGCCGAGCGGAACCTCGACCCGGCCTGTTGGGGCAGTAGCAATTGCGAGAGACGCCCTCGGTCACGTCCGGCCTGGAATGTCCGTCGCCGCAACCCGTATTCCCGGATCAGTGAATGGGATGTCAGTCCTTTTGCCCCGTTGGGTCCCAATCGGACGCATCACTCACACTTCCACTTGCACTTGCACTTGCACTTGCACTTGCACTTGTACTCACACTTGGCCTGGGTAAGGAGTGTAAGAGGAAGTGCAAGTGTAAGTGTCAGTTTTTTGCGTTCAATGGGTGCCGATCGGACCCACGCGGCGGAAGGGTACGTCCCTCGGCAGCACTGTCGCCGGGCAGCGTCCGCCGGACTATCATTCTCCACTTCCATTACCGGAGCCTTCATGAGCGTCACCATGCGTCATTTGCGTAGCAGGTTTTCCGTACTCGCTCTGGCACTGATCGCCGCGCAGGCGACATCAGTAGCAGCGCAGCGTCCCACCAGGTACTTCCCGCCCGCTGGGAAGTGGGAGCGGAAGGCGCCCGCCGAAGTCGGCATGGACCCGGTCAAGCTGAAGGAGGCCGTTGATTTCGCGCTCTCCCGGGCCAGCACTTGGGATTTCGAAAAGGACCAGGTGCGCACCTTCGGCACGCCGCTCGGACCGGTGCCCAAGACCCGCGCCGGCACTAACGGCATCATCGTGAGGCATGGGTACATCGTTGCCGAGTTCGGTGACATCAAGGCCAACGATCCGGTCTACAGCGTGGCCAAGAGCTTCCTCTCCACGGTCGCCGGAATTGCAGTCGATCGTGGTTTGATCAAGAGCGTCGACGACCGTGTGGCCAATTATGTCAAAGACGGTGGTTACGACTCGCCGCACAACGCGCCGATCACCTGGAAGCACCACCTGCAGCAAACCACAGAGTGGGAGGGCACGCTCTGGGGCAAGAACGCGAACTTCATCGGTGCCGAGGCGTTTGGTCGGGGCGAGCGGCGGCCGCGCGATATCCGCGACCCCGGCACGTTCTACGAATACAACGATGTGCGCATCAACCGCTTCGCGCTGTCACTTGCGCATGTATTCCAGCGCAGCGTACCGGACGTGCTCAAGACCGAGATCATGGACAAGATCGGCGCTTCGAATGAGTGGCGCTGGATTCCGTACGACAACTCGACGGTCGAGATCGCAGGCAAGAAGGTTGGATCGGTCAGCGGCGGCACCCGCTGGGGCGGCGGCATCTGGATCAATTCCGAAGACCTCGCCCGATTCGGTCTGCTCGCGCTCAATCGCGGCAAATGGGGCAATCAGCAAATCGTATCCGACAAATGGTGGACCGAGGCGCTAACACCGAGCACCGTCACCGGCTCGCCCGACTACGGCTACCTTTGGTGGCTGAACACAAGGCCGGTCACCGGTCGTGGGGGCCCATCGCCGGCACCGGCCACGAGCTACCAGGCACGCGGCAATGGTTCGAATACGATCTATGTCGATCCCGAGAACGACATCGTGTTCGTCTGGCACTGGCACCAGGGCGGGATGAACGATGTCGTTCAGCGGATTCTGGCGTCGATCGTGAAATAATCATGGTCCACGTCTGAAGGAGGCTGAATCTCCTAATAACTGTCTGACACGTTGTTCGACCTGCGCGAGCTCGGTTCGGGCGCGAGCGTCATTGAAATAATCATCGTTTTTGGAAATGTCGAATTGCACCGCCGCACTTGCGACCTGGTCGATACCAGCGCCTGATTCGATCAACGCTGGCACATCTGGTACGAGCCTTCTCAAGATCGTGATCCACGCAGCGCCGGTGAAGGAAAGACGGCTGCGGTGAGTCCGCCACAACCGCTCTCTTTCGTTCGCAGCCGTACCCGGGTTCGTCAACGGCTCGCGGAGGCGTTTCGAGATCGCCAGGGTGACCAGACCGGTGTCGCGGCCCAGAGCCAGGCTGCGAACCATCATTCCGACGTACTGTGCACTGCCTTCGACAATTTCGATCTCGCGCTCGGTCAACCGAAAAACAGACGACAAACGGCGGGAGCGCCGTTCACGCACAGCCAGGGCTGACTGTACGAGATGGGCCAACTCACTCCGGTCATCTGTGTCTAACGCGGTCGACAGCAATCGCCGTTCGATTTCACAGAGAATGTTGTATTGAAAATCGAGGTAGAAAGCACGATCGACCGCTTCATTGCGCCGGGTCGGTGGGAAGCGATCTACCTGAAAAGCGTGGAACGCTTCGTGAAACAACATCTCCAACGACGCATCAATGCCGTCGCGAATCTGAATCGCAGTCACGGTGGTGGATCCCACTCGGAAACGAACATCGAAAACCGTTTCGAGTTGGGTTGGGACCACAGACGTGTACGCCCGGCCGCTCAGGTCTGGATAATGGAGAAGCAGTTCGCTATCGAGCGGACGATATGCCGAGCCCGGAGAGATTTCCGTTATTAGAACAGGAACACCTGCAGGTCGAGCTAGCACGAAACGTCTTGGCTTTGTCCAGAAACCAGGCCAGACCACTTCGACGCCGCGAACCCCAATAGCGTGCTGGGCGGTCGCGAGCAGCAAGGAGTCCGACACGAAATGCGGGCCGCCACGCGGAGGTTCGTGAGACGGGCTGGACAGCATTGCGACGCTCAGAAAGAAGGTAGCGGTCACGGATCCTCGGGTTCAAAATGTCCAGGTTTCGGAATCGATGGTTGCTGGTGCCTCTAACCTCGAACAATGTGAGCTGCAAATCTTTTTGAAAGCTCCAGAAAGACCCCGATGCTTTTTCTCATCGAATCGTCGGGCTTAGCCTTCGCGAGAATTCATTCATCCAGTAAACATCCAGTACGGGAATCACCTCAATGCAAGGCCACATCAAGAAATTAGGCAACTATTCCCGGGCAGTGACGGCGAGTGTCGATTCGGCAGGATCAAGTGCGGACAGCTCATAAGGTACAAGCCGAGCGGATTGTCGCCTGAACTCAGCACATGGATCTTCACGTGCAACGCGCGGCGTGATCACGACCAGATCGAATTGCGCGCGCTCAGCTGGTTCAGGCTCTGCGCCGGTTTCGGTCCGTTCGAGGAATCCAACCGCCAGCACCGACTTGTCGGGCGCCGTCACTCGCAACAGGCGAGGCACCGCGATATCCCGGCGGACGTGACCGTTGCCGGCGATGAGCACGGCCGGGCCACTCGTACTGGCGCTGGCCAGCGCCCGCGCCATCGATGCATCGCGCGCAACCTGAGCGGCGCGCATGCCCGGCATCATCTCGGTTGGCAGTTGGCCGCAGTGTCCCACGAAGAGTTCGTGATTGAATTTGGCGCGGGCAACCGTATCCAGTGGCGCCCTCGCGAGGATCGTGCGCAGGTGCGCGGGCGCGGCGGACTCGCCTTCCCTCACCACCGAGCGCAGCGCTTCCCGCGAGAGGCCGGTACCCCAGAGACTCCGGCCATGCTCCAGCGCGGCTTGGACTACCGGCCGATGCAGTGGCCACTTCCAGCTCGTACGATCGAATCCCCGCTCATCGAGCCAGCGCTCCATCGGCGCGTCTGCAGCCGGCGGCGGGATCGGTCCTTCGGCTTCCGCAAATTGCTCGAACACGATCGCCGGCCGCCGCGCCGCAAGTGCGGTCAGCAGCTGGCCTCGAATCCCGTGCTGGATGCCATTATCATGCACTTCGCCCAGCAGGACGAGATCGGTCTCTGACAGTCGTTGCCGGAGCTGGTTCGCGTTGATGCGTGCGCCAGTCGAGCCGTCGCGCACGACGATCGAGTCCGGAAGCTGGAAACCGCGCTCCGTTTCGGCACCCGGGACCCGGGCGCCGCAGGCGGTGATCAGAAGGGTTGCTGCAATCGGCAGTATCGTTCGCATGCCGTAAACTATTGATTTGTGGGCCGCGGAAAAGTGCAATATCATGTGCCGGCAAGGCCCATACATGCACAATGCCCACAATGCTGATACGAGAAAATGTCAGAACGTGTTTTTGCCAGCGAGCTCCACGCGTACATCGGCCAGGAAGTCGAGCTCCGGGGTTGGGTCCGCTTCGTCCGTCCAACCAAGAGCACGACCTTCGTTGTCATTCAGGATGCAAGTGGAACGGTCCAGGCGGTTGGTCCTACTCCGCTGCCGGTCCATCTCAAGCGCGAAGATGCGGTCCGCGTGGTTGGACGTTTGAGGAAAGACAGCCGCGCAACCGCAGGCTACGAACTGGACCTCATCGCTGTAGACGTGATCGGCGAAGCTGCGAATAACCTTCCCTTCTCGGCTGCGTCCGATCTCGACGAAGTGGGTCAGGAAACGGTACTCAACTATCGTCCGCTCTCTTTGCGTACCGACAAGGGCAGGACAATCTTCCGGGTCCAGGCAATCCTTCTCGAGGCGTTTCGAGCCGCCCTTCGGAAGCGGCGATTCACGGAGATCATCTCTTCCAAGATACTGTCCGGTGGCACCGAGGGTGGAGCAAATCTATTCGCAATCAAATACTTCGATCGCATCGCCTACCTCGCTCAGAGTCCGCAATTCTACAAGGAGCACGGCGTCGCCGGCCTTGAGCGTGTATTCGAAACCGGCCACGTCTATCGGGCAGAACCGCATGCTACTTCACGCCATCTGACCGAGTATTACTCGTTGGATTTCGAGATGGGGTTTATCGATGGACCAGAGGACGTCATCGCTGTGCAGCGCGAGGCACTCACGGAGATGTTCGCTGCCGTCCAGGAGCAGGCCGGTGAGTCGCTGGCGCTATTCGATGCGTATTTGCCCTCTATGCTGAAGGTCCCCACCTGGACGTTCGACGAGTGTCTGGATCGGCTCAGCGCAGCGCACGGCCGCTCCGATCTCGTCGATGACCTCGATCCGGAAGCGGAACGCCAATTGTGCGCGTTGGCTGAGCAGGAAACCGGTGTCGGTGCAGTGTTCGTGCTGGGCTTTCCGATGTCGGCGCGACCCTTTTACACCCACCCGCGCGACGACGGCCGGACCGCGGCCGGGTTCGACCTCCTGTTTCGTGGGCTGGAGGTGACTACCGGCGGGCAACGGCTGCATCGACGCATCGACCTGGAGGCCGCTCTGCGTAATCGCGGCATCGACCCGCAGACCTTCGAGTCGCATCTCCGCATGTTCGAAGTTGGAATGCCGCCTCATGGAGGTCTCGCGATTGGCCTCGAACGACTCACTGCGCAGGTGCTCGGACTCCGTAACGTTCGAGAGGCTACGCTCTACCCACGCGATCGAAACCGCATCGAACCCTAGCTCTCCTCTCCCCAGCATCGCATACACGGTCGAGAACCGGACTGTACGGGCGTTCGCCGCGCTCGGCGCCGGCGATCAGATCGTCATGGTCTTTCCAGAGCTCGACCTGGTCGTTGCCAGGTCAGGCGGAAGCTGCATCAGTCGTTGCTGGCGCTACGCCGGCGGCGAGCTCATGCAGAATTACCTGCTGCCGGTTATAAGAAAATAGCCGTAGTCCGTTAGCTGCACGCACTCGACCGCTGGCTGAGCAGGTGTTGCTCCCCTCGCGTGCGTGGAATCATGGTTGCGTCGAGTCCCGGTCCCTCAGGTCGGAGCAACCATGCGTCGCTTGATCGCCGTCACAGGTTCCATGCTAGCCCTGGTTAGCGCTTCCTCTGCGCAAGGCAATCCGCCGCCTGGCGTTGCTCGCGCCATTCAAATGCCCGATACCATGGGCGCCAACTTCGCCATCGCCGATTCCGCCACCGCAACCAGCCACCCCGACGATTTCGATTTTCTGATCGGCGTCTGGCAGTTCAAGTTCCAGGCACGCCGGCCGGATGGTTCCTTCAACGCGCCGTTCACCGGACACTGGGTCTTCGAGAAAAAACGATCGCAGAACGCGATGATCGAGGACCATTGGCGAGCCGACGATCCGGAGGCTACCTACGACGATGGCACCTGGTCCTATCGCACCTACAATCCCGCGCGGAAAATCTGGGAGATGGTCGGCGTGAGCACATACGTTGGTGCGTGGCAACCCGGATTGATGTGGCGCGCTGGCGATTCCCGTATGGTCACCGAGTGGTACGGCCCGGACATCGTGCGCTTTCGTTACTTCGCGATTCAGCCGAATCGCTTCCTCTGGCGCGCGGACTTGAGCTCCGACCGCGGCAAGACCTGGCTGCGTGATTACTGGACGATGGAAGTGAGCAGAGTGGCGAGGTAGCGGTGCTGGCCTGCAGCTGATACGGCGGGGGCCTGGTCAGCGAAGGCAAACGGAGTTCGAATTTCCAAATCAACTACCACCACCAGAGGTGGTGGTTTGGGGGGACGCCCCTAGGGCTCCG
>JBBDWZ010000255.1:0-13370 GCA_040902615.1 Gemmatimonadota bacterium
ACGTCTGGCAGGATCCGCGCATTGATGAAGTGGCGGGCATGCTGCCCGGTGCCAACTGCGGCGCGTGCGGCTTTCCCGGCTGCCGCGGTTTTGCCGAAGCAGCGGTGAACGGCCAGATCGCACCGGCAAAGTGCACAGTCATGTCCGCGGCTGCACGTGACGATGTCGCCTCCTACCTCGGCATCGATGCGGGCCAGGCGCAGAAGGTGGTGGCCCGGTTGTTGTGCGCGGGTGGATCGGACGTCGCACCGCGCAAAGCGGATTACTACGGCATCGAGAGTTGCGCCGCAGCCGCCACGGTTTCCGGCGGCGGCAAGGGCTGCTCCTGGGGTTGCATCGGCTTCGGCGATTGTGCCGTGTCCTGCACGTTCGGTGCGATCCGCATGAACGCAAACGACCTGCCTGTGGTCGATCCCGAGTTGTGCACTGCCTGTAATGATTGTGTCGAAGCCTGCCCGCTGAACCTGTTCACACTTTTGCCGCTCGAGCACAAGCTGCTCGTGCAGTGCCGGAGCCTGCTCGAAGGCGAGGCTGCGACGGCGCTGTGTTCGGTCGCATGTAATGCCTGCGGCAAGTGTGCGGTCGATGCCAGCGCCGGCCTGATCGCGATGGTGAGCGGACTGCCGGTCATCGACTACACACGCATCGAGCTGGCAACCATAGATGCGATCGCACGCTGTCCGACCGGCGCAATCGCCTGGGTCGAGGGCATGCAGTTCCAGGCAGAGACGCAGGGGCAACCGAGAGAACGCAGTACGGCTCAATTGAATCGAGTGGCATGATGAGTTCGCAAAGACGCGGGGCGAACGGCCGCAGCGCGGCCACACAAGCGGGACAACCCATGAAGACCGGGCTCTCGAAGGTGATCAACGATGTCTTTCATCGGTCCCATCCCACTGCGCCAGTGCCGCCGAAGTATCCGGGTGTGGTGACTGCGCTGGATGGCAGCAATGCAGTGGTCGCAATGGAGACGGCGGCAAGCGAGGCCGCGGGTGCTTATCCGATTACACCGTCGACGCAGATGGGCGAGGGCTGGGCGCAGGCGGTCGCGTCGGGTGAAACCAATGTGAACGGCCGGCGCCTGTTGTTCTTCGAACCGGAAGGCGAACACGCTGCCGCGGCGGTCACTGCGGGCATGAGCATGACTGGCCTGCGGGCCACCAACTTCTCGAGTGGCCAGGGCATCGTGTACATGCACGAGTCGCTCTATCCAGCCGTGGGCAAGCGGTTGACTTACGTACTGAACGTTGCGGCGCGCGCGCTCACCAAGCATTCGCTCAACGTGCACGCCGGTCATGACGACTATCACGCAGTCGATGACACCGGCTTCTTTCAGTTGTTCGCGAAGGATGTGCAGGAGGCCGCCGACTTCACGCTGATCGCGCATCGCATTGCCGAGCTTTCGCTGAACCCCGGCATCAGCGCGCAAGATGGCTTCCTGACCAGCCACGTGATCGAAACCATCGCACTGCCCGAGCGCGACCTGGTGCGTGAATACCTGGGCGATCCGGCCGACCTGATCGAGGCACCCACAGCCGCGCAACGGCTGGTTTTCGGTGAGAAGCGCCGCCGTATTCCCGAGTTGTTCGATCTGGATTATCCGGCGATGCTGGGCGTCGTGCAGAACCAGGAATCGTATGCGCAGGGTATCGCCGCACAGCGGCCGTTTTACTTCGATCACATCAGCGAGCTGACCGAGCGCGCGCTCAATGAGTTTGCCGCACTGACCGGCCGCCGGTATCAGCGCGCTGCCGGTTATCGCATCGATGATGCCGACTACGTGCTGGCCGCACAGGGCTCGGTGATCTGCACCGCCGAAGCCGTGGCCGATTACCTGCGCGAGCAGCGCAATCTCAAAGTCGGTGTGCTGAACCTCTCGATGTTCCGGCCGTTCCCTTCCGACATCGTCACCAGACTGCTGGCCGGCAAACGCGCGGTCACCGTACTCGAGCGCACCGACCAGCCGCTGGCCGTGGATGCGCCACTGCTGCGCGAGATGCGCGCGGCCATGGTGAAGGGACAGGAGAACGCACGGCATCCGTTCGCGCTGCCGCACGCGGGATTGACCGCGGTGGCGCCCGACCAGATGCCAGACTTCTACTCAGCCGGTTTTGGCTTCGGCAGTCGTGACCTGCAGCCTGGTGATCTGATCGCCGCGGTCGAGCACATGGTCCGCAACCAGCCGCGCCGGCAGTACTACCTGGGCATCGACTTCATTCGCAAGGACACGCGCCTGCCCAAGCTCCAGCTCTGGCAGGAGCAACTGCTGGAAGCCTATCCGCAGCTCGATGAGCTGTCGCTGCAAGCAGCCCAGGCAGTCGATCTCACACCGGCCGGCGCCATCGCATTGCGTATTCATTCGGTGGGCGGCTGGGGCGCCATGACGATGGGCAAGAACCTGGCGCTGACCGCATTCGAGCTGGCCGGCACGCTGGTCAAGGCCAATCCCAAGTACGGCTCCGAGAAAAAGGGCCAGCCCACCACGTTCTACGCCACACTCTCGCACGAGCCGGTCCGCTCGAATGCAGAGCTGCGCAACGTGCAGGTGGTGCTGTCACCCGATCCGAACGTGTTCCGTCATTCCGATCCGCTGGCCGGTTTGCAGGATGGCGGCGTGTTCGTGATTCAAAGTGATCAGTCGCCCGCAGACCTCTGGCGCTCACTGCCCGACGCCGCCCGCCGCACCATTCGCGATCGCGGCATCAAACTCTACTCGCTGGATGGTTTTGCCATTGCCAGCGCTGAAGCCAGCGATGCCGAGCTGCGCTACCGCATGCAAGGCGCCGCCTTCATGGGCGCGTTCTTCCGCACATCGTCCTTCATGACCAGTGAAAAACTGGACGAGACCAGGCTGTTCGAAGGCATCCACAAACAGCTGGAGCAGAAGTTCGGCAAACATGGAAAACACGTGGTCGACGACAACCTGCGTGTCATCCGCCGCGGCTTCGATGAAGTCAAACAATTTGAAGTTGAAATTGAATTTGAATTTGAATCTAAAAAAGCAGCCACAAGCGGGTCCATTGGCGCGATCCCCGATCTGCTGAACACACCCGATGCAGAAGCTGGCCTGGGCAATCCAGGAAGATTCTGGGAGCAGGTCTGCTCGCTCTGCAAAGTCGGTCAGGATGTAATCGCCGATCCGTTCACGGCGATCAGTGCCATGCCCGCGGCCAGCAGCACGTTCCGCGACATGTCCAACATCCGCTTCGAGGTGCCGGACTTCCTGCCCGAGAAGTGCACTGGCTGCTCGCAGTGCTGGACGCAGTGTCCGGACGCGGCGATTCCCGGTCTGGTCAACAGCGTGGAAGACATCCTGGAGTCGGCGCTCAACACGGCGGCGCGCACGCACCCGCCGGATCGGCTGCGCCAGGTCTCGAAGCAACTGGCCAAGGAATGCCGCAAGGTCATCGACCTGGGCCGCTTCACCAGCTTCGGTGATGTACTGAATACAGCGTTCGGCCAGTTGGTGACAAAACTGAATTGGGATGACGCCAAACGCGATGCGTTGCAGCGCGATTTTGCGGCAGTGTACCCGCTGCTGCAGCACTTCCACCTGGCCCGCACGGCGCCGTTCTACGATGTGCCGGAGTCGAAACACAAGGGCACGGGCGGACTGCTCGCGATCACGATCAATCCGGAAGCCTGCAAGGGCTGCAACATCTGCGTGGAAGTCTGCCCCGAAGACGCACTGGTCACGATCAAGCAGGATGATGCGGTCTTGCAGCGGCTGCGTGACAACTGGGCGTTCTGGCAGCAGCTGCCCGACACCGGCGATCGCTTCATCAACATCTCCAACCTGGATGAAGGCATCGGCACCCTGTCCTCGCTGCTGCTCAAGAAGAAGAACTATCGGTCGATGGTGGGCGGTGACGGCGCCTGCATGGGCTGCGGCGAGAAGACCACGGTGCACCTGATCGTGTCGACCATCGAAGCGCTGATGCAGCCGCGGGTCGCCGCGCTGATAACGAAGCTCGATGGTCTGATCACTGAACTGGAAGCGAAAGCGCGCGGTCTGATGTCCGCCGATGCGCCACTGGATCGAGCAGCCATTGCCGGCAACCACATGCAGCTCGAGCTGGGCAAGGACAAACAGGCCTCGCTTCTGCGCATCCTCGAGTCGATCGATGCATTGCGTGACCTGCGCTGGCGTTACGACGAAGGTCCCGGTGGCCGCGGACGTGCCGCGCTGGGCATGGCCAACAGCACGGGCTGCTCATCGGTCTGGGGCAGCACCTATCCGTACAACCCATACCCGTTCCCGTGGGTGAACCACCTGTTCCAGGATTCGCCCAGCATCGCGATCGGCATCTTCGAGGGCCACATGCGCAAGATGGCGGATGCCTTCGTGAACATCCGCCGCGCCGAGCTGCTGACCAGAGGCGAATACGATGGCGCGCGTGATGAGCCGTTCTTGCGCGGGTTCGACTGGAAGCAGTTCAATGATGACGAGTTCAGGCTCTGCCCGCCGATCGTCGCGATGGGCGGCGATGGTGCGATGCTCGACATCGGCTTCCAGAACCTTTCACGCTTGATGGCATCCGGAAAACCGCTGCGCGTTGTCGTGCTGGATACCCAGGTCTACTCGAACACGGGCGGCCAGGCCTGCACGAGCGGCTTCACCGGCCAGGTCGCCGACATGTCGGCGTACGGCAAGGCGCAGCACGGCAAACAGGAAGTTCGCAAGGAGCTGGGCCTGATCGCACTGGCGCACCGCGGTGTGTATGTCCACCAGTCATCGCAGGCCAGTGCATCGCATTTGATTGCGGGCGTGATCAAGGGACTCAACTCTCGCCGGCCCGCGGTCTTCAATGTCTACACGCCATGTCCGGTCGAGCACGGCCTGCCCGACGAGTGGGCACCACAGGCGGCACGGCTGGCTCTCGAGAGCCGCGCGTTCCCGTTCCTGACCTACGATCCCGATGCCGGCAGCACGTATGCCGATTGCCTGAGCCTCGCCGGCAATCCCGCCATCGACGAGACCTGGCCGACCTACACGCTGGAACACATCGACGATGCGGGCGCCGAGCAGAAGCTCGAGCTGCCGCTCACCATCGCCGACTGGGCGGCGACCGAAGGCCGCTTCAAGAAGCACTTCACCGCATTGAAGCCCGCGGGCGCGGGCGGGGGCGAGGGCGAGGGCGAAATCGTCCTCTTCCACGATTTCGTAACGCTGCCGGTCGAAGACCGTGCTGACAAGACGCCTTTCATATTCACGATCGGCAAAGAGCGCAAACTCGAGCGGCTGCGCGTCTCCGCTGAAATGGTGACGCTGGCGGAAGATCGACTGCTGCTCTGGGCGCAGTTGCGCGAGCTGGCCGGACTCAGCGTGACCGATGCCACGCGCGATCGCATCACCAGCCAGATCGAAACCGACCACACGCAGCAGATCGCTGCGCTCCGCACTGATTACGAAGCCAGACTGGCAGAGCTGAAGACGAACTACCCGCGCGTGATCGCGCGACGTCTCGCCGAAGGACTGCTCGGCGTCGGCAATCGCAATCAGACCGTCGCGGAACTGCTGGCGCGTGCGGAAAGCACACCTGGCTTGAGCCCGGTTGGTATCGACGTCTTGGGTGCTGGGTGGAAGGACGCGGTCGCGGACGCGGACGCGGGTTCCGGGCGCAACGGTACCGCGAAGAGTTCAACCGCGAAGGTTGCCGAACAACCCGCGTCCGCGTCCGCATCCGCGTCCCCATCGCCAGCGCCCGCAACGCAGGTGCTGGCGGAAGCCCCGCCAGCAGCCGACGACGCGCTGGACCCCTACATCGAGACCGCGCGCTGCACGACCTGCAATGAGTGCACGAACCTGAACTCGCGGATGTTCGCTTACAACGAGAACAAGCAGGCCTACATCAAGGATGCGCGGGCCGGCACGTTTGCCGAGCTGGTCACCGCGGCCGAACGCTGTCCGGCCGGACTGATTCATCCCGGTACGCCGCTAAATCCGAAAGAGAAGAACCTCGAGAAGTGGATCAAGCGCGCGGAGGCATTCAACTGAAGGAGCGGGGATCGCGGTTCGGGGCCGCTGACATGGTCAGGTCGCCTCAGCGAGTTCGCGCCCGGCGCGATACCGTTCCGCGAGCGCGGCCTCAAGGAACGAAGGCAGGTGATCAAGAGCGGCACTGGAAAGCGCGTTGCGTCCCGCGTTGTCCGGACCCTGGTTCGTAACTGGCGGTCAGCGCTCCGTACCGACGACGACCGGCAAACGCCCTGCGGTCGTCGTTTCGCTTCGAGTTCCCCGCGTGCACGCCGCTGGTTGAGAACGTAACACCAACCGCAGCGCCGCTCCCGATGATCGTGCTTTGTGCGGGTCGTACGATACCCGCGCGCAACGCATCCTCGACGAAGTGCGAACGAAGAGCCGAACGCGCGAGTACTCACCGAAGACCGGCGACTGGCCAGACCGGACGCTGGTCCTTACATGCGACTGCCGTTCAGCGTGCCGTGAAGGCCGCCATTCGCCGGTCCACTATCGCGAAGCGAGCAAGTTGCCACACGTTTCGCCACTCCTTCGCCACCGAAGCGCTTCGCTGCGGCTGCAACATTCGAACACTTCAGCACGTCATGGGTCATAAGGATGTCCGCACCACGATGATCTATCTGCACGTGGTCGAGCAGACCGGTTTCCAAATCAAGAGTCCCCTCGACCGCCCCGATCCCGATGACGAGTCACCCAGCGATGCGCACAACCAGCAGTTTGCACCCACTTCCCTGCAATGGGATCTGGCCGCGCGACAGTGGCCAGAATCGGTCTCGCCGACCCGTAGTCACCGAGTCGATTCCGCCAGGCAGCGCACACCACGGGGTCCCTCTGCTGCGCCGGCAACCAGCGGTAAACCCGAGCCCGAGCAAGGCGACGCCCCACGCAACCGTGCACGGCACCGCTGACCGTACCAGTCCGTGCCCTTGCGCCGTCGACCTGAGCAGCGGCGAATTCAGTGGCGGACCGCTATTCGGCGCGCTTTTACCCCTCGCCCGTTTCCGCGCCCAAGTCGGGATTAGGCTGCGCCGCCACACGACTGACCCGTCGGGATTATCCTGCGAGACCTCCGCATCGTCCTCCGGAATTGGGCTGCGGTAAAGCCCACGCTTCGCTGCCGGAGTTACGCTGCATAGACCGGTGCCGTATAACGCAGGGTCCTGAATTCAATCATGCGGCAAGGGCAGTTATGAATGCCGCGCAACCCAACACAGTCCGAACGCGCCGGTGCTGAATCAAACGCATGATCGAGCGTTACTGGAATTATCTTGCGGCCGGCCAGCGCGCGAGCCTACTCTGGAACTCAGTTTTCGCGAATCAATCGAAAAGTGAAGGCCCATTCAGAGAAGCATAGATGGGCGTTATGCCGCATCCGCGTGTTCAACCTTCGTCGTGATGAAACGCCTTCTTCGGATCATTGCCGCTCTGCTGGTGGCAGGCTGCAACAGTGGGTCAGAGGCCGGATCGACCGCTGACACTGACGGCGCGCGCTCCGCGTTCGGCGCCGAATCAGGCGTCGTATCTGATTCGTCCGCCGCTGCTGGTGACTCCGTGCACTTTGTTGTGCGCACCGATATGTCCGCTGACGTAGAGATCCTCAGCGGCCATCCCGATTCAATAGGCCGACCGTTCGTCATTCGAATCCGCGAATTGCCGGGAACCATCGTGCCGCCCCACACGCACCCGGTCGACGAGCACATCACGGTTGTGCAGGGGACGTGGTACTTCGGCACCGGCGTCGAATTCGATAGTACGGCGCTACGACCGCTTCCTACCGGATCCTATGCCTTTGTGTCGGCCGGGACGACCATGTTCGCGTACGCGCCGGAACTCACTGTTGTCCAAGTCCATGGCATCGGTCCGTTCCACATCGACTGGCGGGATGGTTCACAAGTCCTGGACGAACCCGGTGGTGCCGCCGCTTTCCGGTTCCGTAAAGAACAGCTGGTCAGCACCCCTTATGGTGACGGAACGATCCAGCAAGGTTACCGTTCCGGCTCCATTATCCAGTACGACGTCTTGTTTGCCGACGGGGAAAGACGCATGGTGTCAGAACATGCGATCCGTGTCAGGGCTGGACGTTGAGCAACCTGCGGCATAACGAAGTAGAGATTTTTACCGCGCGCAGCCGCGGTAAAATCTGATGTTGAACTCGATCCGCGAGCGAGGAGCTGGCGGAGTCGGGTCATGCCTTTGGACTTTCAATCAAAGGGAAGTGGAAGCAGAGCGGTGCGGATGAGAGTTCGTACGGCAGGTTGCGCGTGTGCGATGCACGAAGTGGCGGGTGTGGTGAGGCTGGTGATGCAGGCGAAAGGGAGTGTGAATGGTGAGCGGACGCAGCCGGGCTGAGCGATCGAGCGAAGAGGCGGGTCGCGCGCCCATGCGCAGGCGTGCAGCGGAAGAGGCTTGTGCGTTCATGGAGGCGCGCGGGAGCGGAATCGGTGCACGAAGCGCATCCGGGAGCAATGGCAAGCGGGGCAGCAGCCAGCGGGTGTAGAATCCGTGAGTTGCGGGCTGGGCGTTGCCGTGGGGATTTGCGTGCACGCGGTCGTCGGAGAACGGGCCGGAGACGTCGCGGCGTCGTGGTGTTCGAGGATCTGACGAGCGTGTTCGAGTTGGGTGCGGTGCGTGGGGCTGAGCAGGCCGTAGGAACGGACCTTGGCAAAGCCGCGCGGGAGGACGTGGAGGAGGAAGCGGTCGAGGAAGTCGTCGACCGGGAGCGTTATACGCCGGGTTTCATGCGTGCGAGCGTGGGTGTAGCGGAAGGTGACCTGGCCGTTGCCGAAGCGTTCGATGCGGTCGTTGCCGAGTGCAACGCGATAGATGTAGCGCGAGAGATAGAGCGCGGCGTACTCGCCCCGGCCGGTCGACTGAACGTGAACGACCCAGGCACGGTCCCAGACGGCCGGATCAATGGCATCAGTGAGACCGGCGCGCGAGACTGCTGCGCGGAGCTTGGTGCGGAAGATCCGGGAGAGCACGTAGCCCGGCATGAGGAAGCGTGGGTGTGCCGGCTTGCGCCAGGAGCCATCGGGGGAAAGGCCGCCGGCAGTAACGAGCAGATGCACGTGCGGATGGTAGGTGAGCGTGCGCGACCAGGTGTGCAATACGGCCAGGATGCCGGGGGTGCCGCCCACCCAGGCAGGATCTGCGGCGAGGGTTTGAACAGCCGCCGCAGCGGTCTGGAGCAGGAGCGCGTAGACCTGCTTCTGATGGGTGAGCGCGAGCGCACGCAGTTCCTGCGGCAGGGTGAAGGTGAGCAGGTGATGGTCACACGGGAGTAAGCGCGTGCGCAACCGAGTGAGCCAGTCCTGGGCGCGATCCTGCTGGCAGGTGGGACAGTGGCGATTGCGGCAGGAGTGATAGCGATAGTCGAGCGTGCCACACTGGTCACAGGCGTAGAGCGATCCACCCAGCGCGGCCGTGCGGCAAGCGCCGATGTCATGCAGGGCCCGCCGCTGGGAGGGCAGCAGCCGGTCGTGATGCGCGGCGCGGTAGGCAGGACCGGCCGCGCGGATGATGTCCGCGAGTGCGGGCACGGCGCGAGGCCGGGCCGCTCAGAGCTGCAGCGTCGCGCTCAGGCTATTGATCGGTTCGAGTGCGGCCTCCCGCAGCTCACGCGTGAGGTGCGTGTAGAGCGTGGTGGTGCGCGCACTCTTATGGCCGAGATACTCCTGGATCAGCTGAAGCGTTACGCCGGCTTCGAGCAGGTGCGTGGCGTAGCTGTGCCGCAGCGTGTGCACGTGGGCCTGTTTGCGGATGCCGCACTGGCGGACGGCGCGCACGAAGGCGCTCTGCAGGCTCGAGCGCGAGATGGGCCCGGGCGTTTTGCTGCGACTACGCGGTGTCGCCGGAAAGAGCCAGAGCGAATTACGGTGCGTTCGCCAGAACGCACGCAGGAGTGTGAGCGTGCCATCGGGCAGCGGTACGTAGCGGTCGGCGGCGCCCTTGCCGTGGTGAATGTGCAGGAACTTGCGCTCTCCGTCGACGTCGGGCACCTGGAGCTGGGCGCCTTCCAGCAGGCGCAGCCCGCAGGTATAGATAGTGGCAAGACAGGCCCGGTAGACCGGAATGCGCACGGCAGCCAGGATGCGCGCCACTTCGTCGCGGCTCAGGACCGCGGGCAGTTTCTTCTCGGCTTTCGGCCGCGCGACCTCGAGGACCTTCCAGTCGCGGCCGAGTGTTTGCTGGTAGAAGAACTTGATGCCGCAGAGCGCGATGGTGTGCGTGCTGCGCGCGACCTTCTGCACCGTGCTCAGGTGAATCAGATAGTCGCGTATCTGCTCCTGCGTGAGCTGGTCCGGTGTGGTATCGTAGTGGCGGGCCAGCCGTACGACGGGCTGCACGTACGCTTGCACGGTGCGCTCGGAGTAGCCGCGCAGCTGCAGGTCCTGGATCATTCGTTGGCGGAGCGGTGTCATGATATCCTCTCGGGTACGGGTAATGGGTGAGAGGATCTGACATCGCGCCGCCGCGCAGATCAATCATGTCACGGTACGACGAGCATGTTTGTGTTTGCCGTTCCATCCGCCGAAGGCGGATTGAGTTCAACGATGCGTTGCTGCTGACAGGCAGACAATTTCCGATGTAGCAGTAGCTGGTGAGAACTCGTACTGCAATTACATGTGTGAAGGCGCTGGCTGGGCCTGCAGCAGAACGCAGAGGCGTTAGACAGCCTGAACATCTTCCGGTCGAGCGCCATTCCCGTTCTTCATTTTGAGCGTCAGGCGTGCGCCCGACGCAAATCGGTCGTCGAGGTCTCTATCCCTGGTGTCCCTATGTCGGGCCACCACAATTTGGAATGATGTATCGCTTCGTTTTATTCGTTGGCGTCCTCCGGAGAACGGAATAGTGCCGCTTCCCGACGGCAGTGTCGTTCGAGGTCAGCTTGCCGACTACAGGATCATTAGCATCCTAGGTGCGGGCGCACGTGGAGTTACGTATCTCGCACGCGTTGAACGCGCGTCTCGCGACCCGGCGGGTGTCCGAACACACCTGCCACTTGACGGTGACGTTGTCGTGATAAAAGGCCCACCCGAGTTGGACGAGCGGTACAGTTACACGCAGCAGGAGGCCTTCCTTCACCGTGTTAGCATTGGGCTAATTCGAGAGTACCAGGTATTTGCGAGGTTGGAGGGCGTATCAAGCGCCGCGCGCATTTATGATATGGGTACTGTCGATCTCGCAGTCGGTGCCGGCAGGTTCTACCCGTGTCATTTCGTCGTTTCCGAATGGATAAGGGGCGAACGATTCGACTTATGGCGTGGTGCTCAGGACCTACCGACTGAGAACTCATTCTTTGTCTGGGCACGTCGTCTCACGGAGGCTATAGGTGAAATTCATCGGGCAGGTATCGTTCACGGCGACGTCTGGCACAACAACATCATCGTACGGGATGATGTTGATCCTGTGTTTATCGATCTCGGACAGTCAATATTCCGGGCATCTTTGCCGCCCGCGGCCGATGAGTACGAGTCACATCCGTACATGGCGCCTGAACGCAAGCGATCAATTCAGGCTGATGTCTTTTCTCTCTGTGCTACTCTATTCTTCCTAGCTACGGGCAACGCCCCGGTTGTCAAAGGCGGTGACCCCGAGGATTTGAAACGGAAGGTAGTTCGGGACCTACAACGAGATAACCCAATTCTTTACCGCGAGAATCCAGGCGTCGCTGATATTATTGCCCGTGGTCTGCGGGAATTACCAGGCCGCACGCTGGACGCCGAGCGACTGCTCGAGGACATCGACCTCTTTGACAAGGAGGCTGCGTCATCGGCCAAAGACCCTCGGAATCTCCTTCGCAGTCTTGGAGGCCGCCTTGCACGGCTCGAGACCGAGGAGCCGCTGTTTACGCGCATCGTGGGCATGCGACTCCGCCAGCTCGATCTCTACGCTGATGAAATGAGTCAGGGATTGCATGACGTTCGTGGTGACCACGAGTCGCTGGTCATGGCTTTCGCGCAATACTTGTCGGTTTGTGACATTAATGATCAGTATTTGACGGTTAGCAGACCGCACCTTTGGTGGCCTGTCAACATGGGGGTAAACGGACGAGTTCAATCGGTCAACAAGCAGATAATCAAGCGCGGTACAATCGTGCGCCGTGTGTTCGCCCTCACGACAGACGATCTCCGGGACTCGCGTACTATGGACGTGTTGCGCGCACACGCCGAGATGCTGAATGCGATTGACTCGGAAGGGGAGCAAGAGAGTCGAATTATCAACACGCGAGCGAAGGACCTTGAGCATGAAGGTGTCTTCACCGGTGTGTTGTTGTTGCCTGAAGACAAACTCGCACGCCTCTTGGCCAAGAATCCACATGCTGGGATCTGGATACGGGATTCTAGAGTAAAGGTCATCGTACCGTTCTATGACGAAAATAGGACGATTACCGGGTTCAGGCTTATGCCTGGTGATGGAACACCGCTGGCGCTACGGACCGCATTCCTGACCGATTATCTCCACGAATGCGCCGAGATCCGCGATTTTCTCACTGTCGGGCTGAATAAGAGTCACCTGTGATCGACTTAGGGGTACCTTCGTATGCATTTTCCGCAAACTGTTTCGCGTCGGCGGCGGGAGCTGTCTAACGTGGAATTGCAGTTGTCACGCAGCCTCGAACTGAAATACCCGCGCCTAAATTGAAGTGTAGATTCGACATGTCGTTTGTGCGCCTGGACGGGCGCGCAACTGAATTCCGAGGCGTTATACAGCGCGAACAGAATGGGCGATGCACATGCGCCACGGCTCGTTCACCACGGTACAGTCGGCTGTTCCGAATTGTGAGACATTCGCATGCTGCTTCTGCGTAACATACGGGACTCCAACCCGCGGAGTCAGTATCGCTCGTTCACTTGTCGAGGTAAAGTTTGGCTACGGGAAGTAGCCGTCGTTGGCTGCAACGTTTGGAGCCGAATGGCCCAAGGCTACGGCCTCACAGTTGTGGATGAGGCCCAAAGTCTCGAGCTTCGCATCCTGGATCAACAATAAGATTGCGATTGTGCGAATCCCGAACCCAGAAGGTGCTAACATCCCACCTGCGAAGCTGCAGGGCTATTTGCTGAACGAGGCGCATTCCGCCGGCGGTTCCAAGGCGTCGTTGTTTCGTGCGTTCGGCTACGAGGCTGCAAAGTGGGAGCTGCTTGCGGCGGAGCTTCTCTCGATCGCGGCCACGCGGGACGTCGTCGCCTCCGACTCACATGAGCACGGTGTCAACTACGTTGTCGACGGGATTCTGCAAACTCCAATTGGCAGAGAGCTTCACGTGCGAACGGTATGGGTAGTGCGTCGAGACGCTGAAACCGCTAGTTTTGTAACGGCGTACCCGCTGTAACTATTCGTAGGTCTGCGACCGACGAAGACGAGAGGTGCAGGATGCTCCATGAACTGG
>JBBDWZ010000256.1:0-13277 GCA_040902615.1 Gemmatimonadota bacterium
ATTCCTTATTCCCCATTCCTCATTCCCCATTCCTCATTTCCCATTCCTTGGCGGGCACGAACGATGTGACTGTCCGGCCACGCGAGCACACGCGTAAGTCCGTTGATCCGGAAAAAAGCCGCGTGCGCACATGGTTGTACGCACGCGGCAGTAGTCAGGAGCTAGCGTACCCTAACGGCCTTGCTGCCCGCCACCCTGTCCCGAACGCCCAGTCCCCTGATCACCTTGCGTAGTGCGGTCTCCGGTGCCTTTGCGCTCGGGCTCCGTATTCCGATTGCCGCCCTGTCCCGGACGATCTGTTTCGGTATTACGGTTTCCCGTTCCCTGGCCCTGCCGCGGCTCGTTCTGACCCGGGTGATCGCCGGTCTGTTTTCCACCCTGGCCGGTGCGGTCATTCTGCTGACCGCCCTGTCCGCTCTTTGGGTCCGCCATTCGGCCTCCGTATGATGATTGGAAACTACCCGTCACCGGACTGCGGCAACGGCTTCCGGAATCGCTGCAAACTTTGGGCGAGTCGCGCTGGGGCCACCGCACTCGTTCAGTCGGTTGAATCGTTGTATTCCAGATCGAGGGGCCGGTACTGTCAGTGCTCGCCGCAACCCAGCTTGTAACGATTTCGCGCAAACCAGCGGTAGAAGTGTTCGGCTACCACGCGTACGAGCGGAATCTTGAAGATCCAGGAGATCCATCGTCCGCGCGGCAATACTCGCACGAGTTGCTCGATGGCGGCGGCACCTTGCCAGGTCTGGCCATCCGGCCCGATGACCTGCACGGACTCCGCGAATGCGCGAGACGGTATCCATGGAAAGCGGGCAGTCACGCCTGGTGTCTGCGCGGGAACCAGCGCGAGCGTGCCGTTGCGGTCCCATTTGCGCAGCAGATTCATCGAGCGCTGACAGACCCGGCAGTCTCCATCATAGACCACGGTATACGGCGGTGCGGCCGGTTGCGCGATCATCCCATTCCCGCCGCGCACCGCGAATCGCACGACGGGCACTGTCATGCTCTCACCGCAGGTGTAGCCGGCCGATCCACGACTCCGATGTTGATCGCGGGTGGATGCATCAACGACGCGTGCACCGCACAGAGCGCCGCGACTCGTTTGGCCGCCCTCACGCGCGCGTCGGGCAAACTCGGCCAGACGAACTGCAAATCGAAGGTGCTGACCCGATGCGGATCCTCCGCGAATTCCCAGCGAACTCGTATCGACAGATCGTTGACGTGAAGGTTTGCCTGATGAGCCCAGGAATCGAGAACTGCAAATGTGCAGGTGGCCAGTGCGCTGGCGAGCATGTGAAACGAGGAGTACGTCTGCTCCGCGCTGGCCGCTTCGATCGTCAGCATGCCGTCGGCAGCGAGCAGCAGGATCGATTCTTCCGATTCCAGCACGATCTTCATGGCGGATCCCGGCGCGAAAGGTGTGCCGGGAAGAATGGTTCAATCGATGGGACGGTCAATGGCCAGCCCGAGGGCCAGGTCCTCTGACCTGACCCCCGAACTCGGCGGATTGCTCAGCAGCAGCCGCCGCATGGGCAGGGTTCATCGTCCTGGCAACAACCCGGCACGCAACCATCGTGTGCGACACTCATGAAAACCCTCTCTGATCGGGGAAATGTTGGACTGCAGTTTCAGGCTAATCCCTGTAGTCGGGTATAAGGCAAGGGTTAGGTGTGTGCGCTTGACCCTGTACCACGGTGCAGGGTTTATTGTGTTGGGTAGCTATCGGAGAGGATTCCATGACACTGACTATCGGCGCGGTCGCGAAGCAAGCGGGACTGGGCATTCAGACGGTGCGTTTCTATGAACGCGAGGGGCTGATCGAAGCGCCACCACGGAGCAGCTCGGGCTATCGCGCCTACGATGAGAAGGCAGTCTATCGCCTGCGCTTCATTCGCCGCGCGCAGGAGCTCGGCTTCACGCTCAAGGAGATTCGCGAGCTGATTGCGCTGGAGCAGGACCAGGATGCCGACTGCGAGCAGGTGCGCGGAGTCGCGTCATCGAAACTGAGTACGGTCGAAAACAAGATCGCCGATCTGCAGCGCATGAAGGCTGCCCTGCAGCAGCTGATTCATTCGTGCAATGGAAGTGGCCCGATTCGCGATTGCGTGATCATGGACTGTCTGCAATCGTCTACGGAATGCGAAGTGTTTTCCCCCAGGCCGATCGAACTGGCTTGAACGAAGGTGCTGCGGGCATTGGTGCGCGGGTGCGCGAGTTTGCTCCGGTAGCCGCCGGCCGTACCAGAGTCGCGCCGGAATTTGGAAAGACGTCGGTCGGCCGATCGACCGTGCCGATGATGCCGACCAAACTGAAATTGCCATCATCATTCCCAATGGCCGCGAGCGGGATTCGCATGATGACCGTGTTCCCCGAAAAAGCGGCAGGAACCTGAACCGCGGGGCCGGACGGCGGACCCACTGTCACCGAAGTGGCCGTCCCACCCAGACCGATGGTATAGTCGATCCCGAGGTTTCCCGACCCGCCAAAGAAATCGCTGATCGAGCCAACGCCCGAGCTCGGATTGTCATCAATGTCCAGTTCCAGAAAACCCACAACCGCCAAGTCGCCCCCATCAGTGAAGGACCCGATAGGACCGCCGAACGTGAGTGTCAGGATCAGCGAATCGCGCTTGAAATCGCCGCGCAGCGAAAGCACATCGTGCGCTTTCGGCACACCGACTGTGTCATGAGCAAGCGTATCTGCCGCGGGATCTGTGAGATTGAAGGCAAGAATACCGGCATCAGGCGCAATGACAGTGGCCGTGAACGTGACCGGCGGAAGCGTTCCAACTGTCGCGGTGAGCGTTTTCGCGCCGAAGTTTTTCCCCAGCGTCCATGAGCCCGGGTTGGCGACACCGGTCGCATCGGTCATCGAGTTGGGCGTGCCGATGCTGCCGCCACCAGACGCCAGCGTAAACGTAACGGCCACGCCGGGTACTGGCCGGTCGCGGTCGTCGGTCACGCGCACAGAAGGAAGCACGGGTGCCGCCTGTCCGAAAACTCCCGTCTGAGTGGCGCCCGCGAGTACGACGAGTTTGGCCGGCGGTCCAATGTCCGGCCCGCTGGAGTCGTTGCAACCAAGCAGAAGCAACGCAGGAACAAATGCCCGGAGTACAAGGCGTGGCGTCACTGAAAGCCCCGCGAGCTTGGAGGGTGGGACGTCTGCTGCGGCGCAGTGAAGAATGGAAAGTGGGCGCTGAGGGATTCGAACCCCCGACCCCCTGCTTGTAAGGCAGGTGCTCTCGACCAGCTGAGCTAAGCGCCCGGTTTCGTAAACCTAATGCGTACGTGAGTCTTTTTACAACGCCGCGTGTTCATAATGGGGCCTAATTTAACAAAAATCGGGGAACTCCACGCGCGCGAGGTGGTATCCAATAGTACCTCTCGACATAGCGGGCATTTGCCGAGCCAGGAGGGCAGTACGACTCCGGCTCGGTTTCTGTTTTTTCTGGAGCAGTCAATGCGCAGCACGATTTCGACATTCCTGGGACTGGTCGCGTTGTTTCCGGCGTTGATTGCTGCTGAGGGTGCAGAATCACTGCGAGGCTCACGCGCGTCCATGCTGCGCCAGCACGAAGTTGCGGAAGAGCAGGACTACTCGTTTCTGCGTACGCCAAAGCAGGTAGAGAAATCCGTCGAGGAAGGGCGCCTGGTCGCGCTCGAGGGGAACGAGGATTACCAGGTAATCGGCGCGAAGTACCCGTACGCGCTGCCGGAAGTGAAACTCTTCGTCGAACAGCTTGCATCCGAGTATCGGCAGGCGTGCGATGAGCGGCTGGTGGTGACCAGCCTGACGCGTCCGGTCACCAAGCAGCCGCGCAATGCGCATCCGCTGTCGGTGCATCCGGCAGGCATGGCGGTGGATCTGCGCATCAGCACGAATGCGCTCTGCCGCGATTGGCTTTCACAATCGTTGCTCGCGCTGGAAGCGGATGACCTGCTGGATGTGACTCGCGAGCAGCGTCCGCCGCACTTTCACGTGGCGATCTTCCCGGCCGCTTATCGCGAACATGTAATGGAACAGCTCGAAGCCGAAGCCATGGCACGGGCAAAGAGCGCAGCTGAAACACCCGTGCAGCCTGTGATCGTTCAGGCAGGCGTCCACCCGGGGTTTGCTGCGGGTGATTGGTCGTTCGCAGCAGCGGTGACCAGCTTCATCGTGGCCGGAGCCTTGCTATACAGGCGTCGGGGTCAACCGCGTCTGCTGAAGCGAGCCCACCGAAAGTAGTTCTACCAGGATCTCAACATTTCCGAGTCCTGGATCGCCTGAACAGCAGACGACACCAAGAGGCGGAATGTTTGGAGTCTGGATGAAGGCGAGCGCCGTGGTTGCGACTCTTTCGGGAGCGGCCACAGCGCCGGGTACGAATCAAGCAGGTGCTTGTGAGATTGCGTCCGCGGCGCAAGCGCTGCCCGCTGAAGTCCGTGAGACCAGCGGCCTCGCCCGTGGCCGCAGCAACACCGACATCCTCTGGACCCACAACGACAAGGGCAACACGCCCGATCTCTTCGCACTCGGCCCTGATGGCAAGATCAGGTCACGCGTGCGAGTCACCAACGCTCGGATTTCGGACTGGGAAGACATCGAGGCGGGCGCGTGCGGTACCCGGAACTGCCTGTACATCGCCGATATTGGCGACAATTCCGAAGGGCGTGCCGGCGTCGTCATCTACGAAGTACTCGAGCCTCAATTACCAGCGAATCAAACGACCGTTCTCAGCACCATAAATGCACGCTATGCGGACGGCGCGCAGGACGCAGAGGCGCTTTTCCGCCTGCCGAATGGCGAATTCTACGTAGTAACCAAAGGCCGCAAAAACCCAATCAAGCTGTACCACCTCAGTGCCGCTGCGGTGAATGGCCAGCGAATATTGCAGCCCGTTCGTGAGCTTGCCCAGCGTCCGCGTAGAAGTGACGATCGCATCACGGCTGCCACGGCGAGTCCCGATGGCAACTTTGTCGCTATCCGCAGCTACTCGACGCTCACTGTGTATCGCACGCCGGATTTGCTGGAGAAGGCGGGCGCGCCTTTTGTGACCTACGCGCTGACTCCGCTTGGGCAAAAGCAGGGCGAATCGATCGTGCTGGAGAATGACGGAAGCGTCTGGCTGAGCAGCGAAGCCGAGCAACTGAACGCGTTGCCTTCGCTCGCTCGTCTACGCTGCAACCTTCGCTGAATCCACCGCTTCCTGCGCGCAAATCAATCCCGTGTAGCGGCAAAGTCGCGCAGGATGTTGGTCAACCCTACGTCGTATTCCTGGCGCTGCTCCACGGTCAGCAACGCCCGCAATTCCTGCCGTGAAGCATCGATGATCTGCTGCATTTCGGGCACCCGCTGTGCCCAATACGATACCAGCAGGCTTTCGCGCCGGTCCAGGATCACCGCCACGCTGTCGCGTTGCGCCACGGTGAGGTAGAGCCGGTGCAGCAGTCTTTCTTCGCCGTCGATTACGTCTTCGAGATCGTCATCATAATCGCGATCGGATGCGGCAAAGAGCAGCGGCAGTTCCTCAATCCAGTCCTGGGACACAATTCCGACCACGAATCCGCAGAGAAACACGGCCACGACGAGCATTAGTGCCTGACGAACCGAGCCCTTGCTCATGGTGTCACCCGCTGGACCACGCCTTCGAGCAGGGCTCCAGTAGGCGGCGGCCCACCGGCGGCCCAAACCCGCGTAATGGTGGCTAGCCCATTCGATAGCGAGCGCGCAGGCGCGGACCGCAGGCAAATACCGGCCAGCGAGCCGTTCGGCGGCTGACCGGTCCCCTGCGCGTACGCGTAGAACCAGCCGCGCGTCCGAATCGCCCATCATCACCAGATGGCGTTCGAGTGGCGGAAAGTGTTGAGCGTGACCCGTGAATGGGTCCAGAACACCCTCGTGGTAAACGTCGAGAACAACCATTGGCAGGAAATCAATGTCTATGCGGAACGGGACGGCAGCCGAACCCGGCTGGGCACGGTTGTGACGGGGAAGGTAGCGTCCTTCGCGTCAGGCGGCGGCGATGTCCTCAGCGTCGGACGCGGACCGCGTATCCAGCACGGCGCGCACCTTCGTGGCAAGCACTTCGGGCGTGAACGGCTTTTGCAGGTAAGCGATGCCGGGCTCGTGCAGGCCACGGCGCACGATCTCGTCATCGGTATAACCGGACATGAGCAGGACCCGCAGTCCAGGCCGTGACATGCCGAGGCGTTTGGACAACACGAGCCCATTCATCGCCGGCAGCACGATATCACTCAGCAATAGATCGATGTGATACGGGTGATCGTGCGCTGCGGTGAGCGCATCCTGACCGTGGCGAGCCTCGATCACCTTGTAACCGCCGCGTCGAAGAATGCGGCTGGCCAGAGCACGCACGGCGTCTTCATCCTCGACCAGCAGAATGGTCTCGTGGCCGGCTGTTTCGCTGGCCGTGTTTTCATCGGAATGGTCGATCACAGTCTGCGCGGTAACGTAGGGCAGATAGGTCTTGAACGTCGTGCCCTTCCCCGGTTGGCTCGAGCATGCGATCTGTCCACCCGCCTGCTGCACGATGCCGAACACGGTCGAAAGACCGAGGCCGGTGCCCTTCCCGACTTCCTTGGTCGTAAAGAACGGCTCGAAGATGCGGGCCTGGGTGGCTGCATCCATGCCGCTGCCCGTATCCGAAACCGAAAGGACGACCGCGCGGCCGGTGGTCGAACGAACCGGTGCGTTCGGCCCCTCGTCGACATCGATCATTGCCGTCTCGATCGTGATAGTGCCGCCGGACGGCATGGCATCACGGGCGTTGACCACGAGGTTCAGCAGCACCTGTTCGAGCTGGCCGGGATCGGCAATGACATGTGCCGGCTCGTGTGATGGCAGCGTCAGGATCGTGAAGTCCTCGCCAATCAGGCGCTGCAGCATTCGCTGCAGGCCACTCAACAGCTCGTTCACATCCAGCTCGCGCGGCTGAACGATCTGCTTCCGGCTGAACGCCAGCAGCTGACGCGTCAGCGCGGCGGCCCGGTCAGCGGCCTGGTTGATCTGCTCGACATCCCGTCGCGCCGGGTCGTTGACCGGCAGCTCCACCATGAGCAGCTCCGCATTGCCGCGGATGACGGTGAGCAGGTTGTTGAAGTCGTGGGCTACGCCACCGGCCAACTGACCGACGGCTTCCATTTTCTGCGACTGGCGCAATTGCCGCTCGAGCGCATCCCGCTCCCGCACATCTCGCGCAATCGCCTGCATCCCGACCGCCTTGCCGGCGTCCTCGACCAGCCGCGTGCTGACTTCGACCGGCACGCGTTCACCAGTACTCGTGATGATGTCGACGCGCTCGGTGTCGGCCACGCCATCCAGCCAGTGACGCAGCACGCGAGTGGTTTCTTCCGATTCCGGCAACAATTGCTTGAGATTGAGTCCCGCCGTATCGCGGCTGTAGCCGATCAGGGTTTCCGCCTTGCGATTCAACTCCGTGAAGTTGCCATCGAGATCCGTGGTGAAGACGGCGTCAGTCGCATTCTCGAACAGCTCGCGGTAACGCGCCTCACCGTGACCGCGCTGCTCGGCCAGCACCATCAGCTCGAACTGGCGCCGCTCCATGGCGCGCACGCGGATTCGATGAAATCCGGACAGGAGCAACAGCAGTCCACCGGCGACGGCGGCCTCGAACCAGGGTTTCTGCCAGAAAGCTTGGGGGATGGAGCCAGCCACGCTGCCAGCTTGCGCCAGCGCGGTTTCAGAAAACGCCGCGGAAAATAGAAAGCCCAACGCCGTGCCCTGGCAGGCGCGTCGCTTGGCTTCGAACGGCGTCATTCCAACTATCGGCATGGGCTCATACGAATCGGGGGAAGTCTCTATCTGCCGAAAAACAAAGAATACCCGTGCAACATTCAGGCGCAGGACGGCGCTGACCGAAGCTTCTGCGCGGGGACGGTCCGGAGATCGTCACGATCGGCGGCCATAGGGCAAATAAATCGGACGGAACAGGCATGATATCGGCCCATTTTGCTATGTGCGGAGCGGAGTTTCGGTCACAGCTTGCACCCGACTTCAGCCGGAGTGCAACGATGATGGAGCCGCTCTACGCGTTCGAAAAGCTCGATGTCTACCATGCCACCAACCAGCTTGCGCGGCTGGTCGGAGCGATATGTGCGAGCCTGCCCGGAAAAAAGGATCGGGTCGCGCGCAAAATGATTCGATCCAATGTAATCCTGGGAATGACCATAGCCAGCGGTAATGCCGAGCGACCGGATCACGATCTCATGAGCCTGGACGACCGAAGGCACTATTTGCGAATGGCGCAATCCACGGTGCGCACTATGCGCCGGATATTCCTGGACCTGAAGCGCGATAGACTGGGCAGTCAATCGCACATCAGTGCCGCGCTGGAATTGCTCGAGCGGATCGATCACGGGTTGGCGGAGAATCTGACGCAGCTGCGTCCTGGCTACGACCCGCGCGAATACGCGCGCGCGCAACAGCGGCGCTTGTGATCTAGAGAATGATGGCCAGCGGGATGAGGACGGCGTAACCGAGCACGAGCAACAGCGGCGCGGCGACGGTCGAGCCCCGGGAAAGCATGGAGTAGCCGGCCACCACGCAGGCCAGTCCTGCAACCATCAGGATGGCGTTGATCAGTGAAAAGCGAAGCGATGGTTTCGTGTGCGCGGGCGCTGCGGCCCGGCCTCTAACACGTTGTGCGGCCATGGGCGCGGAACTTGGCGGGCCGACCCGGCCCGGTCAAGCGCCGAGGCCGGGTTTTCAGGCCAGCACAATCTCCACGTAACCTGCCAGGAATCCCTTAATGAGCGACGGATCCATGGGCCGCGCGATGAGATAGCCCTGCAGCTCGTCGCAGTCGAGGCCTTTCAGCATGTCCGCCTGCAAGTCGGTCTCGACACCCTCGGCGACGACCCGCATTTGCAGACTTTTGCCCATGGCTGCGACCGCGCGCACGATCGACGCGTTCTGCGTGTTGTTGGGCAGGTCCATCACGAACGCGCGGTCGATCTTGATCTTGTCGAACGGGAAACACTGCAGATAGCTGAGCGAGGAGTATCCGGTTCCGAAGTCGTCCATTGCAATGCGGACACCCAGCTCCTTCAGCTGGTTGAGCTGGCGCAGCGCGTCATCGCGGTTTTCCATGAGCAAGGTCTCGGTCACTTCCAGCTCGAGACGATCACCGGGCAGTCCGCTTTCGGCCAATGCCAGGCGAACCGTGTCAACCAGACCCTTCCGCTTGAACTGCACCGCGGAAAGGTTGACGGCAACGCGCAGCGGCTCGGGCCAGGTCATCGCATCGATGCAGGCACGGCGGATCACGAACTCGCCGATCTGTACGATCAAACCGGTCTCTTCCGCGACTGGAATGAAATCGCGCGGAGCGACCACGCCCAGTTCGGGATCGGTCCAGCGTACCAGTGCCTCAAAGGCGAGCGGCGTGCGGCAATCGCTGTCGACGATCGGCTGATACGCGATCGTGAGCCGGTCTTCGGCAACCGCGCGGCGCAGACCGTGCTCGAGCTTGCGGCGCGCAACCAGGGCCGCGTCCATGTGTGATTCGAAGAACCGGCAGGTCGCTTTGCCGTCGGCCTTGGCCCGGTACATCGCGGTATCGGAATTACGCAGCAGGTCTTCGACCGTGTCACCGTCATCGGGATAAAGCGCGACGCCGATGGAAACGCTGATCGATATCTCGACGCCTCCGATCTGCACCGGAGCCTGCAACGCTTCCAGCAGCCGCTCGACCAGCGCGATGGTTCCTTTTGGCCCCGCCGCGTGCGTCTGCAGGATCGCGAATTCGTCGCCGCCAAAGCGGGTCGACACGTCGGCATCGCGCAGTGTGGCCGTGATTCGTTTCGCAGCGATCCTGAGCAGCTCATCGCCGGCCAGGTGGCCGTGCAGGTCGTTGACCAGCTTGAAATCGTCGAAATCGAGCGCAAGCAATGCGAACCCGTCACCCGTGCGGTGCGCCAGGGCAACCGCCTTGTGCGCGAGCTCCATGAAGAAGCGGCGATTGGGCAGCTCGGTCAGCGGATCATGCAGCGCGAGGTGTGCGATGCGGGCATCGGATTCCTTGCGCGCAGTAAGATCGCGGATGGCGAGCAGTTCACCCTGAGTTCCGTCGGTGAGCAGCATACGGCGCCGGCAGACTTCCGCGGGAAAAGTCGAACCATCGGGCCGGCGCAGTGTGAACTCGGCTGCTTCGCCTTCGGTCTGTGCAGAGGCGTAGGCGCCAACCTGCGACCCGCCGAACCAGTTGTGGATCGATTGGCTGGCCAGATTGTCGCCCAGACTGAACATGCGGCGGGCGGCTGCGTTGGCATCCACGACCTGACCGTTTCGATGCACGACCAGCCCCTCGAATGCACCATCCGCCAGCGCCCGGAAACGTTCTGCTTCCGCCGCCAGCCGCAGTGAAACTTTCTGGTCGACCAGTGCGCCCGCCATGCCGATCAGCAATATCGATAGCGACGCGATCGCCACCGCCGCGATCAAAACCACGCGGGAAACGCCGCCCGCGTTTGCGTAGGTCTGGCCGTGCCCGATGTGCACTGCGCCCATCGCCGTGAAGTGCAGCGTCACGATCATCAGGACCATCAGGACCACACCCGCCAGCCGGGCGTGCGGACGTGCGGGCCCAAACGCGATGAATAGTGCGAGAACACCGAAGCCGATGCTGAAGGCGATCGAGGCTGCAACCAGGGTCGGTGCGAACGTCAGGTGGCCGGGCAGGCGCAGCGCAGCCATGCCCAGGTAATGCAGGCAGACAACACCGAGTCCGAGGATGCCGCCGCCGAGCGCGCGTGACCATTGGCTTCGGCTGCCACGTATGGCCAGCCCGAACCCGAAGCCCATCACCGCCACGCCGGTCACGAATGACAGCGCGGTCAGACCGGGAGCATACGTCATCGGCATGCTTTTCATATAGGCAAGCATGGCAATGAAGTGGGTGGCCCAGACGGTCGATCCCGCGCAAATGCTGACCAGCAGCAGCCAGAGCAGCGGACGGCGCGTACCAGCCGCACGGCTCGAGACATTCAGCGTGGATACCGTGCCGAATACGCAAATGACAGCGGCCAGCAGCACGATGCGCAGATCGTGATCGTGCAGGACACTTTCGATAACAGGCAGCATGCAACCCCTCGTGATGTGCTAAAGCCAGGCGACCGTTTCTGCCGGGCGGACTGAACCGTCAACGGTTCGTATGCTTTTCGCTTTGAGCCTGGGAGCGAGCGATGCCGAGCCTGAGTGCAGGCGCCGGGCCATTCCGGGTAAAACGTGGAAATTGTTCTGGCACAGGACATCCGGCTGCGATCACCACGCCTGATGGTCGGCCTGGGCTGGAACGTTTCGTGACAACCAGGCGAAACAATGTTCGTGCGGAAAGTCGGTCAGGGCGTGTCCGGATCTCGGCCCGCGGCCCAGCGCACAAACTTCCCGACTTCGTTGGTGGTCAACCGCCGAACGCCCTGCTTGACCAGCGCAGCCGCGGCCGTTGTGTCGTTCACCGTGTAAACCACCAGCTCGACACCGATCTGCCGCGCCAGGCGCGCGAGGTCCGGGTTGGCCAGCAGCAGTTTGTAGTTGCAATCGACCAGCGCATTCCCAGCCGCGCGCGCCCGCTCCAGCGCATCCAGGTAACCATCCTCCTGATCGGCCAGGAACGCGATCGTGATGCCGGGATTCTGTTTTCGTACCTCGTCGAGTTGCAGCCAGTCGAACGACATCACGACCGATCGCTCGCTGAAGCCGTAGCGTTCCACTTCGGCGAGCACGCGCGTGAGTTGTGTGTTCTTGAAGGCTCGTTCTTTCAGCTCGATGTACAGCCGGCTGGCCCGACCCTGCACAACCCGCAGCAAATCCTCGAGTGATGGCAGCGGCTCACCCGAGAACTCGGGCGCCTTCCAGCGACCGGCATCCAGCATCTGCAAGGTCGTCCATTTACGGCGGCTGACGTTGCCAGTGCCGGTAGTCGTGCGCTCGAGGGTGGCATCGTGAATCACGATGGGCACGCCATCGAAGGACGAATGCAGATCGAACTCGAGCGCGGTAGCGCCATGCTCCAGGGCCAGTTCGAATGCGGCGACGGTGTTCTCGGGTGCCAGCGCGCTGTAGCCGCGGTGCGCAATGATCTCGATACCCGCTTCGCTCCAATACGCGGGTGTATCCGGCAATTCTTCCTCGCTCAACGAGGTGCGCCGGGCACGGTCACGTCGGCGGCGGATCAGGAACAGGGTCGCCACGATGATGCTCGCCATCACGCCAAATATCGCCGATTGCGAAACCACGACGGTCCAGCCGTATTTCTTTTTGACGTAGCGTATCCATTGCGCTTCCAGCGCGCCGGTATCAACGCCGTAGGTCTCAATCAGGGCGCGCTCGACGTCGCCGCCTCGCTTCCAGCGATCCAGGAATCGGCCCAGACCGTACACCCCGCTCTCGTCCACCAGGTAGTCGACCACGCTGGCCGACAGCAGATACGCCAGCCGCGCTTCGGCGGCACCCCGTGGCCAATCCAGCGAGAGTGAATCCAGCGGCGGTGCGCTCCCGGTCAGAAACGCCAATCGAAGCAGCCACGTGCTGCTGCGATCCAGCTCACCGGCTGCCCAACTCGCGTATCCCTCATCGAACCAGCGGGGCGGCGACGAAGGCATCGAACGGTGCAGTGCTATGTGAGCGAGCTCATGACGCAGTACCCGGCCGTAATCCAGCGGACCGCCCCTTTCCAGCGAGCCCCACGCCGGCAGCACGATGAGTGAGCGGGAAGGAATCGCGACGCCCGCGCCCCATTCAGGCGTTTGCCCTCCGGTCAGCAGCTGGAACGCAGCTTCGGTCGGGGCTAACCCAATTTCGATGGGTTCCAGGCGCCACCACTCATCTCGAAGTCCGGGAAGCGAATCCATCTCACTGGCCATGGTCAGCACTCGCGCGGCCAGGCGCTGTCCACCAGGAGCGAAGCGCACCGTGTATGGGAAACTCAAAAGCGTGGGTACTTGCTGGGATGGCAGGGGCGACGGTACTACGCTGGTGAGGAGTGCTGCGAGCAAGGTTAATGATGCTGGCGCGAGCTTGGGGGGCTTGCGGATGCATCTGCACGGCGAAATTTCGTCGGGGGCTTGCGGCTGCTTCTGCAATGATAGGCGAAGCCAAGTGCTGGCGATGTTGGCACCCACGACGTTTAGCGTTGTTATCGCGAGCCTGGGAAGCGTGCGCCCGTTTCTGCACGGAGTAATTTCGTCAGGGGCTTGCGGCTGCTTCTGCAATGATACGCGAAGCCAAGTGCTGGCGTGCCGGAGGCGGCATAACAA
>JBBDWZ010000257.1:0-13276 GCA_040902615.1 Gemmatimonadota bacterium
ATCGCGCGTGCGGCACCGCCTTCACGACCGCGGCCGCCCCCGCGACCTGCCGGGGGCGGCGGTGGCGCCTGCAGCGCGGTTTGCGTGAACGTCACGTTCACGTTTTCAGGAAAGGCCGCGACGTGTTCGATGAAGCTCCGATCGGCCTGAACCGTGTTGAACGCGGAGAACTCTGGAATCGCGGTCGTGAACAGCCGCGTTACATCGATCACGGCAGCGCTGTCGAGGCCCCACGCTTCGACGTTGAAGGCGGCAATGATTGGCCCTTCGTTTGCCGCCGCGACCACGCGATAGATTGCGTTGCTGGTGTCAGCCGAAATGTTGAACGAACGCCCACGCAGAAACACGCGATTGCCGTCACGGGTCCAGGTCACCACCCGGTTGCCACCGCCGCCCACAAACCCCTCACCTCCACCACCGGACAACGGCCGCGACATGATCATCATGTCCCGGTTCAGCTCGCGCCGCGGAATCTCGAAGTAAAGACGTTCACTCACGCGATGAGCGCGAAACAGCCCGGCAAATGTTCGAGCCTCCGATGTTATCACGCGATTGAATGGCCTCGGCTGCGGTGTGCCGCCGGCGCGGCCGCCTGCCGGCTGCGTGGTATCTTGTGCAGCCGTCGTCTGTCCCGCGGGAGGTGTGCCTGGCGGGCGTTGCGGTGCCGCTGGAGTAGTATCCGTGCGTTGGGTCGAGCAGCCAGCCGCCAATACGACGAGCAAGGCTGCGGCGCGCTGTTTGACGTGCGAGCGCATAGCGAATGCTCCTTGATGCAGAAAGGTGTGAATCCAACCGTTACCCTGACGCCACTGTTATAGATGGTTGGTACTAACCGTCAAGGGGGGACAATCAGAGGGTTAGCCCCGGGCAGGGGTCGGTGGGGATGGATCGGGTGCTGGTCACAATTGGGAAATGGGCGCTGGCGACGGTGCTGCAGAGTTGGACCTTGGGCGGTGGCCGATTGGGAATGGGGAATAAGGAATATGGAATAAGGAATATGGAAGGGAATAAGGAAGGGATCACAGATTCCCCAGTGCGTGGCAACCGATGCCTGTTCCGTATTCCCCATCTCCGCATTCCCCATTACCACCGGGCCACGCCGATCCGCGGCACGTACGGAACACTCGCCAGCACCTACACGAAAATCTGTAGAACCCTATTCCTTATTCCCAATTCCTTATTCCCCCATTCTCCTCTGGCCACCCCCTTCCGCAACACGTGTTCACGCGACGCGCCAACACCCGCGGGCCGTCGACCCTATTCCCACCTCGCCACCACCAATCCGCAGCAGGTGTTCACGCCACTCGCCAGCCCGCGCGAAGCCGACTACTGCACTGGCAATCCACTCGGCACTCGCGCCAGTATCAGTGGACTCAAATCCCGCGCGGCCGGGTCGGTCAGCGCCTTCAGGAATGCAACCAGCTCGCGCTTCTCGTCATCGGTGAAATCGAGTGGCTGGCGCAACCGAAAATCCAGTGTGTTCAGGATGTTGTTCACGGTTGTCTGGTCGCCGTGAACCAGCGGGCGGAGCGCGGGATCGAGTTGTGATACATCATACGTGCGGAGTGCATTGGTCGCGTCGCTGTAATGGTCGACCACGGCTTCCAGCGTCGGGTATGCGCCATTGTGCATGTAGGGCGAGGTCAGCTCGACGTTGCGCAGTGGCGCGGCCCGGAACGCGAAGTTGTAGAACGTGTTGTTCTCGACCTCACCGCGACCGAAATCGAGCGGAGGTTGCTTGCTCAGGCCAGGCCCGATCTGCGGCACGCCGGCATTGGCGAAGGTCTGGCCACCGAGGAACGGACCGCCGTGGCACTGCGCACAGCGCGCCTCGCCGAAGAACAGCGCAGCGCCGCGCTTCTGTTCAGCGGTCAGTGCGCCGTCATCGCGACCCAGGTACTGATCGAACGGGGAACGCACTTTGGTGAACGCCTGCATCTCGAATGCGGCCAGCGCGCGGGCGGCATCCTCGAAACCGAGCTGACTGATCGGTCGGCCGGGAAATGCCACCGCAAACATGTCGACGTATTCCGGAATCGCAATCAGTCTTTTCATGACCGCGGCCCAAATAGCGGTCGCCTGCGCATCGCTGATTTGCGCAAGCTCGTTGGCCGCGCCAAACACGTCGACGTCACCAGCGTTGCCGCGCATTTCCTGACGGTTCAGGACTGGCAGCATCGCCTGCGCAACCAGGATGTTGTTCAAGCCGGGAGGCAGCGTCGGTCCGTTCCCGTGAAGGAAACTGCTGCCCGGTCCGTTGCTGCGCAGCCGGCCGTCCCAGAAGACGTAGAACATTCCAAGGCCGGCATTGAGCAGTGACGGTGACTGACGCGGCACGAATGTGCGCCCTACCCCGGGCGCGCGGGTTGATATGTGTCCGATAGCACCCGTGCCAACGGCCAACGACATCCCATCACCCAGCGCCTTGCCGGGCTGATGGCAGGTTGCGCACGAGACATCGCGGTTGCCACTCAGAACCTTGTCGAAGAAGAGCGCGCGTCCGAGCGTAACCAGCGCGGGGTTTTGTGGCGGCATTTCACCGATCGGAATGACGCCCCATTGACCGATGCTCTGGCGCAGCAGCGCATCTGCACTCGGCGGGATCGGGTCGGATTCGGTTACTCGTCCATCGCAGCCGACCAGCACCAGCACCGAGCAAATCGAGACGAACGCAACGCGCTTCATCGTCATGTCCTTGATGCAATCAGTGGATCGGAAGCGAAATGGAGATCCGGTGGGTCGTCACTTTTACTTCGGTCAGGCTCAACGCACCGCTGGGCGGTGCCAGGATGTTGCTGCCGGCTGACGCCGTGAGCGCCCGATCTTCGGCCACAAACCAGCCGCCGCGTGGCTGAACGCCCGGCCGACCGGTCCCGTGTGTGACACTGCCGTGGTATCGGATCTCCAGCTCCGGGAAGCGCACGCTGACGCCCCAGGTCGGCGTCTTCTCGACCCAGCTCTCTTCATGGCTGCGGTCCGAGTTCTGTATGTGGTTGTGTTGCTCCAGCCAGTAGTGGATGTTGTTCACCGCGAGTCCGAGCTGCAGCGCCATTACCGGTCCGACCGAATAGAATTCCTGATCGAGCCCGATGCGCGCCTGTGCGTTGGAAAACCGGAAACGATTTTCGATGGTCCGGCCGCCGGCCGGAATCGTACGTCCCTGAACTGTCTGTACCGGTGTTGCTGCATCATCCCACGTGTGACTCCAGATCGGTTCGTAAACCAGGTCAATGCCGAACGTCGATTTGGTCAGTACTCTGGAAAGGCCAAAGCCGATGTTGAACGCGGACGAATTACCGGGATCGCGCGGGATGCTCTGGATCGATGCGAGCTGATAGTTGGGCAGTTTCGGGTGGTCCATGCGATTGAAGGTGAAGATCGAGCCCGCGCGCCAGCCAGGCTGTGAAAGCGGCTGATCATAGGCGAGGTGAAGTCCCCAGGTACGCGTGTGATCGAGGTTCTCCTCGAGACGCGGCCGCTGACTGAACTGCTGAGTGCCCGGGTCCCAGAACGAATCGAGGTAATAGACATCATGGCTGGTCGCGAAGCGGTTGTGCAGCCCGATCACCTCGAGCGTGCGCTCGCCCGCCCACTCCTTCATCAACCCGAGCCGGACATCGAGCGCATTTCCGGATTGGTTGATGCGCGCGCTGCCGGCATAAAGCAGGTCGACGCCATCGACCGCGTTGAGGCCCGACCACAACACGGAACTGCCCAGTGATAGACCGGGCGCCAGCTCCTTTCCTGCCATTGCAAACGCGAACGTGTTCCCCTTGGTACGTTCAACCGGCCCGAGATCGAGATCAGGAAGGGTCGAGCAGGCCGGACAGAACGGCCCGATCCCGCTGAGATCGGTTTGCGCGTTGAGGTCAACTTCCTGGAGCGCGAGCCAGACACCGCCATACCACGATTCGCGCTTGCTCAGCGCGCCCACCGGCAGCGTGCGACCGCCGCCCGCGCCGCTGGTTACGTTGTACGCGCTGGGCGATCCGAAGAAACGAGTCGTCGTGATCCGCGCACCACTCGCCGGATTGGAGAACGGATCGAGCAGTTCATCGGCCACCGCGATCGACACACCGCCCATGCTCATCGTGCGAGACGGAAAGATCTCGAACTGATGCGCTTGCGAGACCGGCACTGTACGGATCGAGATCAACTGGGCAGATGCTGATGATGCAGCGAACAGCGCTACGGTAAATGCGACCTTAAGCATGAGCACCTCTTGTGGTGGGATTCCAAAATACAGATACCTCCGATCGTGGTGCTGCGTCACAAGGGGTCGCGTGCGCTCGTTGGAGCTTGGGGGGCTTGCGGGCGCTACGGCAGGGCTGGCGGTCTGGTTTGGGGCTTGCGGCCGCTTCTGCATGAGTGTCGCATCGTTTGGGCTGGCGGGTGCTCATCTGGGTGAAACGGGCGTAAAGGTCGCGCTCGTACGATGGCATCAGGGCGCGCGCGATGTATGCCCTCCGGGTGAGGGAAACCCCGCGAGGGTGCTTGGAACGGACGACGAATGCGGTCTTCACGCCCGACCCCGCGCGAGTGTCGACAGCGCAGCCGTTACTCCAACGCGCGCACGCGGCGGCGCCAGCCCCTGTCGGGCTTTGCTCTATGCAAAAATGCCCGCCAGCCCCCAACCGGCTCTGTCACAGCAGATGCACCCGCCAGCCTCCAGCTGTAGCAGGCGCAGCTCTGTCACAGCCCAAACTCCTTGTGACCCCCGGCCTGGTTCTGAGGTATTACAACTGTGGACGAGACTGACGAAGCGCTGATCAAGCGGGTCCTTGCGGGCGAAACGGATCTATATGCCCGCCTGCTGGAGAGATACCGGCAGCGGCTGGCGCGTTATGCCGTACGTATGCTGGGCAGCGAGGCCGATGCCGAAGATGTGCTGCAGGAAACGTTCGTTCGTGGCTATCGTTCGCTTGCACGCTGTCAGCCGGACCGCTTCCGTTACTGGCTGTTCGGCATACTGATCAACCGGTGCCGGACGTTCGCGTCCCAGCGTTCCAGGAGGCAGTCGGTCATTAGCAGCAACGACTATGTCGTGGCCAGTGTCTCGACCCGATATATGGACGATCAGTACGAGTGGCGGCAGGCGATCGCGTGGGCGATGACCAGGCTGCCGACCGATCAGCGGGAAGCATTTCTATTGAAGCATGTCGAGGATCTGAGTTACGAAGAGATGCAGGAATTGACGGGTGTGCGCATCCCGGCGCTCAAGATGCGGGTGTTTCGTGCGCGTGAGGAATTGCGACGACTGCTGGTGGAGAAAGTAATTGGATAGAACTGACGATATCCTGGAGCGCGTAGCCGAAACGCTCAAGGAGCCGGTGGCGATCGACCCCGAGCTCGATCGCCGCGTGATGGCCGAAATCAGAGGACTGCCGGAAGCCGGCTCGAGCGAGGCTCGCCCGCTGTTCGGCTGGTGGTCCCGGCGATGGACCATTCGCCTGAGTCCGGTCGGAGGACTGGCCGTGGCGGCTGGAATGGCGATGCTCGTTCTGCTCGGCAGTCTGCTCGACCAATCGCGCGAGCAGCCGGCGGCCCCGGTTGCGGTCTCCGCACCTGGTCCATCCGCCACAGCCACGCAATTCGTGCTCGTGGAACCCAACGCAAAGACGGTCACTCTGGTCGGTGACTTCAATGACTGGAGCCTGTCGGCTACGCAGCTCGCGCGGCAGGATGCGCACGGCGTGTGGTGGGTAACGGTTCCGCTGCCTCCCGGGCGTTACCGGTATGCGTTCGTCGTTGACAGCACCGGGTGGCGCAGCGATCCCCACGCGCCCGCGGCCGAGGATGAGTTCGGCCGGCCGAACTCCGTCGTCACGATTGGAGGCCTGTGATGCGGCGCGGGTTTGGTGTTATTGCCATCGTCACGATGTTTGCTTCAGGTTCGTTGTCGCAGGCAAACGCGCAGGAACCGCGGCTGGTCGGGCGGCTGGCGGATGCGGCGCGCGTACAGGTGGATGGCATCCTCGTTACCGCACGCGCTGCAGGACTCCCGGCCGAACCATTGGTCGATCGTGCGCTCCAGGGCGCAACCATGGGGGCTCCGCCGGATCGCATCGTCGCTGCGGTAAATCGTCTGCTCGAGGAACTCCGCGTGGCGCGCCAGGCGTTCGGTGAGACCGCGTCGGCCGCGGAATTGACGGCAGGCGCCGAAGCGCTTCGGGCGGGAGCATCCAAAGCCGATCTCGCACGATTGAAGCAGCTCCGCCCGCGTCATTCCCTGACCATCGCGGCTGGCGTGCTCGCCGATCTGGTGGCCGCGGGTGTTGCGGCCGACACGGGGATTGCCGCCGTGCTCGCTCTGGCTTCTAATGCGGGTGATGCCGATTACATCGCATTTCGTCGCAACGTCGAGCGAGACATCGCACAGGGCGCCTCACCCGCGTCCTCGATCGGCGTGCGCCTGCGAGCGGTGGGCGAAATGGCTGATGCGCCGCGCGACCTCACGACCGGATCGACCAGTACGACCGCGCCCCCACGCAAGCGTAAGCCGTAGTCCCATTCGCAATCGTACAGGCAGCTGCTTCTGGCGAGCTTCGCTGGGGGTGGCTGCCTGTTTCCTTTGCAGCGCGTCTCCGATGGTCGCTCAGACTTCAGCGACGCTCGGGATGACTGGATCCGTGGTTGAGTATGACGGATTCCTCGCATCGACCGCGGCCACGCTTGCACCTGCGCTCAGGTTCGACACGCCCAACCTCTCGCTGGGCGGCCAGGGCAGCTGGACTCTTTTCGAAAGCGGCAGTCGAATCCTTCAAGCCACCGCGGCAGCGGCCTGGCTGACACCTGCACGCGAGCGCTGGCGGCTCGAACTTTCCGGATCCGCGGGCGCATCTCGTTACGCCGATGAACCTGCATCGGGTCACGCACTCGCTCGCAGTCGGTTGCATTTCTATTCAGACAATTCGGGCAGCTGGATCGGCGCAACGACCGGCGCATCGTTCAATGGTTCGTCACGCACGCCATACGAGCTTGCGATTGGAACCTGGAACGTGCGCGACCGAATCGCGCTGGTGGGAACGCTGGCCATCACCTGGCTGGGCGCCGATCGTCACATAGACGTCGCGGGCGCGGCCCGGTGGACCGGCCGCAGAGTGGAACTGGAAACTCGTTTCGGCGCGCGTCCCTGGGTGAATAGTCCCGGACGCGTAGGCGATGCACTCACCGGCGGATGGTGTGAGGTCTCCGCGCTATTTCCGCTCAACACGCATTTATCGCTCGAGCTGAGCGGAGGCAACTATCCGTCCGATCCGGTGCGCCGCGTGCTCGGATCGAAATACGCAACCGCCGGCCTGCGACTGGACCTCGCTCGCGATCGATTGCCGCCACTCACGATCCCGGCCGCAATCGTGGCCGCCGTTCAGAACAACAATCGCGAGGGCAGCACTCCGGCGGTTCGACTCGAGATTCTTCCCGCTGGCTCCGTTCACATCATTCGCGTGCACAACGCCAGCGCGACGTCCCTCGAGTTGATGGGCGACTTCACCGACTGGAATGCGTTACCGCTGGCTCGAGTCGGCGCTGGCGTCTGGGAATTGCGATTGCAGCTTACGGCGGGAGTGCATCGCCTGAACATCCGTATCGACGGCGGTGCGTGGCTAGTCCCTGCCGGTGCCAGGCCCGAGGAAGGTGAATTTGGCGGGGTGGTGGGTGTAGTTGTCATTCGCTAACTGAACGACCATTTACGCAGCCAGGCATTGACGAGCGAACTCACCGTACTTGCTGTCGTTTTTTGCCAGCTCCGTGAATATGCCGTTTGCTGTCTCGCTGTCCCCGATCTCGTTAACCGCCACACCGCGATAGAACAGCGCACGCTCATTGGCGGGCTCGGCCGCCAGCACGATTGCAAGTTGCTCGAGCGCTTCCATCCATTGGCCGGCTGAGAGTGCATGGATTGCAAGATCGATCCGAGCCGCCCAGAAGGCCGGATCGAACTCGAGTATGCGTGCGAGCTCGGCCACGGCAGCATGACCGTCGCCAATGGCGAGTAACACCATTGCGAGGTAATGGCGCGCATGTGTATCGGCGGGTGCTAGCTCGAGTGCGCGCTGCAATGCTTCCAGAGCGGAGCCCAGGTCGCGCCGCACGAACAGCAATACGCCCAGCTGCGCCCAGGCCGGCGCATGCAGCGGATGCTCGCGCAATACGAGCTGCAGCAGCGCGATGGCCTCGTACGCACGGCGCTGGCCGGCAATGGTAGTGGCGAGTGCCACGGCGAATCGCGGCTGCTCCGGCGCGAGCTCGAGCAACTTCCGCCAGGCCTGCTCCGCCGCGGGCAGATCTGGCACGAGCAGCAGCAGGCGCGCCTTGTTCTCCCAGGCCAGCACATTGCTCGGATCGAGCTGGCTCGCGCGCTCGAGCAGTTGCAGTGCCTCGGGCAGATCGCCCAGCTTGGCCCGTGCAGTTGCCAGGTTGATGTGCGCCATGGCGCCATTCGGCTGGAGCTGGATCGAGCGCTCGTAACAGCCGATCGCCTGGGTCCACTCACCATCCTGCGCGTACAGGAAGCCGAGGTTGTTCAGTGTGCTGGCGTGGTCCGGGTGCTCATCCAGCGCAGCGCGGTACTCGGCCAGCGCTGCGGCACGGTCGCCATCCAGATGCAGCAGCGCCGCTCGCCGCGCGCGATCGTGACTGGCGCCATTGCGCGTATGCGTCGTGCGCGGCGCGCTGTCGAAGCTGTCATATGCGATCGAAGCCATGGTTCCCCTTTGGTTAGGCGATCTTGTCGATCAGTCCCTTCAACATGGACATTGGGTCGACGGTCGGCACTTCGAACTGTACATCGCTCAGTGAAACGTCGAACGGCTTCCCTTCCTCGTAGTGGATCGGGAACTTGAGACCGAAGCGCAGGTCCGAGCCGTAGCTGAACTTGGCGAGCTGCCACCGCTGGCTGTAGAGCTCGATGGTCGTGATCCACAAATCCGCTTCGACCAGCACGAAGCCGGTGACATCGAAGGTGAACTTCGGCTGGACGTAGACCTCTCCGAGTGCATCGATCGTGAGGCCCTTGTTCGGCATCCAGTCGACCTGCACGCCGGCATCGAGTGCCCCCTCGAGCCCGAGCTGACCGCCGATCTCGAGTCCGGCCTGCGCGCTCACGATCGGGATGCCGACGCCCAGACCGCCGCGCACGAACATGCGCAAGCCGGCATGCGCGGGAATGTGAAGCTTGGCACTGCCTTCGACGTGGGTCTGGTCTTCGTGCGCCGGGTTGTAGGTGACGCGCAGATACGCTTCCTGCAGCTGACCCGGTCCCAGGCCGGCGGTGAGATCGAGGCCGCCGGTGATGTTGGCAAAGATGCCGATGCGCTGACCGGCAACCGCGACACCGACGATCGGAATGTCGAGCCCGATCTTGAAGATGTTCTTGTCGAGCTTTTTCTCCTCGAAAATGTCGAGCGTTGACGGCAGAGCGATTTCGCCGGCAACCTCGATCTCGCCGTTGGGCAGGATGCGGATCGCGGCCGTGCCCTGCAGCCAGGGCGCAACGCGCATGGTCAGCGAACCGCCGCCGTACAGGATGACCGCGTCCGACTTTTCGCCCGGTGCACCGGCGGGTACGCCATCCGGTCCGACCGGCCGATTGGTCAGGCCGACTGTGACCGCGCCCTTGAGCATCCCCTTGTCGTACGACGCGGTGGCGGACGCGTCGAACGCGCCATCGTCGTATGTAATGAGCAGCGTGGTATCGAGGCCGGGGATCTTCGGCTTGGCCTCACCATTCGCTTTGACGCGCCACTTATCCGAATCGGGTGGTCTGGACAGCTCGGCCTGAACGAAACCACCCGCCAGGCCGGGAATATCTTTCTTGAGGTCCAATCGCCCGCCGATGACCATGCCGGTTTCCGGCGCGTAGTGGAACTCGAGATTGCCCTGTTCTATGCCGGGGATACTCGGCTTGACGTTGCCGACGGCATCGATTTTGTCATTGACGAATGAAGCCTTGAAGTTTGCGGTTTTAATGCCACGCACTTTCCCTTCTGGAATACCGATCTCGCCTTCGCCGTAAAAGGTGTCCTTCTTGTAGCCGACCGTGATGCGCGCGGGATCGAACAGCTCGGAATCGAAGTTGAACTCGCCTTCGATAGCGAAGCCTTCCTTGACGTCAGCTGAACCGCTGAGCCTGCCTTCACCCAGGCGTGAGATCTCGAACATGACCGTGCCGCGCGCGCCGATGCCGATGGTTCCGGCATAAATCTCTAGACTGGATGATGTGACCGTGATCGGGCCGGGGAACTTGAATTCCTCAGCCGTGAACGTCTTGCTCAGGTAGATGTCCTCGCCATCGAGAACCAGATCGATGCCGATATCCTTGATCAGCGGAACGGTGGGCAGCAGACGACCGCGGCCGGACAACCCCTTGTTGGTCAGCTCGATGAAGTACATCTCGATCGGGCTTGCACCGGGCATGTTCAGTTGCTTGAACTTTTCACTAACTGCGCTGGGCGGGATGAAGCCGCCAAACTCGATGAGATCCATTCGCTGGATCGGCAGCTCGAACGGCTTGTCGTCGAGCAGATGAAAGCCCTTGAAGGCGGTGCCGCGGATCAAACCGGGCGGATCCTTCGACTCATCCCATTCGACTTCATCGATGCCGAATGCGCGGGTCTTGCCCGGCTTGCCGTAGGTCAGCGTGACCGGCGCTTTGGTTGCGCCTTGAGGCCAGGGGACTTCGCGCAGATAGCCGCCGGTCTCGCTGGTATAGATCACGATCTTGGATTGCGTGCCTTTGAGTCCGCGATCCGTGATTGCCTTTTTGTCCAGCGTCTTGAGAAGCTTTACCTGCTTGGTTTCATCCTTGATGTCCTTCATGTCCCAGGACTCGAGTGGGCCGGCCACACTCAGTCCTCCCTCGACCTTCTCGAACGTGATCGAGTAGTTCTTGCGCACGGCATCGTAGTCCGGCTTCCGCGTGAAAACAGGAGCACTCTTGTCGCCTGGCTCAGGCGGCTTTTCTTCCGTGCCGGACTTGGCGTCCGTTTTCTTCTTCTTCGTGGCAGCAACCAGCAGCGCTTCCACCAGCTCCTGCTTGTGGGTTGCGATCGCTTTGCCTGACGCCTGGTTGGTTACCGCGTCGAGCAGCCAGAGATTGCTCAAGCGATCCGGATCCTCGCCTGGCTGGCGAAGCTGGTATTCCTGTTTGTGATCGACGTGGAATGCCTGCTTCTTGCCCTTCTTGGTCCAGAACGGCCGCAGCATCCGCTCTTTGATCTGGTCCTTCGAGCCGACCACGAAGAAATCCTGACCTGGCAGCTCCATGAAGAAAGCGGGCTTCCCGTCCTTTTTCGTGGAAGGTGCTTTGTCCTCATCGGCCTTCTCGCCGACGGCTTTCTCGATGGTGTCGCCGGCGGCCGCATCGGCCTCCCAGACCTCGAGCTGCTTGGTCTCACGATCTCCGGTCTTTTTCGCGAGCTTGAGCGGGCTCGGGGTAACGGGCGGCTCCTTGAATTTCGGAACCTTCAATACCGGGATCGAGATGCGGCTGTTCTTCTTGATTTTGCCTTTGGTCCCCTCGTAGTCCCAGTCACCGGTATCCGGAGCGGCACTTCCGCCATCGCCTTCCTCACGCTGCACGAGTGACTCGGGTGCACCGCGCGCCTGCTGCAGCACGTGCGCAACCTCGTGGGCCATGAGCGCGATGTCGCTCTGCGATTCGCCGGGTCCGAGCCAGATGTGATGGCTATTCGTGAACGCGCGCGCATTCAGCGACTGCGCAGCCTCACGCGCGGGACCGGAGTCGTGCACGCGCACGTAGCCAAGTGGAACGCCCAATTTTTCCTCGAGGATGGCGCGCGTGCCAGGTGCCAGCGGCACGCCTGAGCCTTTGGTTCGAATCGCGCGCATTGCGATCTGGTCGGGCGTCTCGACTGCGGCGGTTGGCGCGGTTGCCGCGGCGGTAGGTGGTGCATCCGCTTTCTGTGCGGCTGGCGCGGGTTTGGTCTTCTGTTCCGGCGGTTTGGCGGCTTTGCGCGCAGCTCCTTCCTCCTTTTTTGCGCGCGCCGCGTTGCGCGCGCTCGCACCGATCCGCTGAGGGGCGATTTCCTGGCCCGCGGCTACGTCCGCGCCAATCTGCTTCGCCTCACGTTCGTAGGCGTCCTTGCCGTCCGACACGTGCACGTCAGAGCCGGCGGCAGCGCGCTGCACCGGCATCTCATCGGTCTTCGCAGCACGCTGCACTGGCTTCTCATCGGCGTTCGCCGCGCGCTGCACCGGTTTCTCGTCGGTCTTGGCGGCGCGTTGTACGGGCTTCTCGTCGGCCTTGGCGGCGCGTTGTACGGGCTTCTCGTCGGTCTTGGCGGCGCGCTGTGCGGTCTTCTTGTTGTCATCTTTAGCGGCGCGTTTGACCTGCTTGCCGTCATCCTTGGCCGCGCGTTGCGCTTGCTGCTCGCCCATTTCGCGCGCCGCCTTGCGCGCCTTTCCGGACTCGTCCTTGCGCGGGGCTTTGCGAGCCTTCGGTGTCGGCTCCTGTGATTTGGGACCCGCGCGCTGTACGTCCTTCTTCGGTTGCGGCGCGGATTTCTTAGGCAAGGGCAGCCTCGGGCGGCGGCGCGAACAGCGCGTCGATTACCAACGGATAGTCATCGCGGAATTCGGCGCGGGTCACCGGCCGGCCGAGCTTCTGATATTCGCGTCCAATCGCGAGGATGATGTCGGAGCGTTCGATGTAGATGGGTCCTTGTGAGGTGGCGCGCGCAACCGCGCGATAAGCCGAGTCGATCGCCGCATTGCGGATCGAGCCGCCGGCCACACGGAAGCGCCGGGCCAGATCCGCGAAATCGATGGTCGGATCGACCTGGATGCCGGCCGGCCAGATTCGACGCCAGATGTCGGCGCGTGCCTCATCGTCGGGGAATGGCAACTCGACCACCACGCTCAACCGGCGGAGAAACGCCTCATCCATGTTTTGCCGCATGTTGGTGGCGAGGATGATCACGCCATCGTAGGCCTCGACCCGCTGCAGCAGGTAATTGACCTGCTGGTTGGCATACTGGTCGTGAGCGTCCCGTACCTCTGAGCGTTTGCCAAAGACTGCGTCGGCTTCATCGAAGAACAGAATCGCATGTGATGATTCGGCATCCTGGAACACCTGCTCCAGATTCTTCTCGGTCTCGCCGATAAACTTCGATATGAGCGCGGCCAGGTCCACTTTGAACAGGTCGAAGCCCTGGGTGGCGGCGATGATCTCGGCCGCCAGTGTTTTGCCGGTTCAGCTCGAGCCCACGAACAAGGCGAGGAAACCGCGGTGGCCGGAGAAGCCGGCCTGTTCGAG
>JBBDWZ010000258.1:0-13157 GCA_040902615.1 Gemmatimonadota bacterium
CCGCCACGAAGCCCACTTCGACCAGATCCAGAAAACGCTCGTCCGCCACGAAGCCCACTTCGACCAGATCCAGAAAACGCTCGTCCGCCACGAAGCCGAGTTCGAGCAGATCCAGAAGGATCATACCCGCTTTGACCGCTACTTCGAGTTGATCTACGGTGAGATCGTGGCCATCAAAACCAGGATCGACGATCGATCAGGGTGGGGCTCCAACTAGTCCGAAAGCCGTTGGATCAGACTCTGGCCGGAACGCCTTCCAGGACGACGGTTTGGGTGGGATACGCGAACTCAATGCCTTGATTCTCGAATTGCTCGAAGATGGCCAGGTTGATGGCCTGCTGGATGTCCATGTGGCGGTTGTAGTCCGGATCGAGCACGTAATAGACGGTTTCGTAGTCGAGCGAGAACGCGCCGTAGCTCTTGAAATGACTGCGATCGAAACGGGTACCGTCCTGCGCCTGGATGATGTCGCGGATCAGGTTCGGGATCTGCTCCAGTTGCCCGCGTGGGGTCTGGTACACGACACCGATGCCGAACACCACTCTGCGCTCGTACATGCGTTTGAAGTTGCGGATTCTCGAGCCGAGCAGATCCGCATTGGAAAACACGAGCTGTTCACCGCTCAGCGCGCGCACTCTGGTCGTTTTGACGCCGACTCGCTCGACGGTTCCCATCGCATCGCCAACAATGATGAAGTCACCAGCCTCGAACGGCCGGTCCAGCACGATCGAGAGAGACGCCAGGACGTCACCGAGCACGTTCTGAACGGCAAGTGCGACGGCAATACCGCCAATGCCGAGACCGGCGACCAGCGCCGTGATGTCGATGCCCAGATTGTCCAGGCTGAGCAGGGCGAGCACCGACCAGAGCAAAAGGCGCATCACGAAACCGATCAGCCCTACGGTGGTCGCCGATTCCTGATCGGCTTCACGCCGCCGCATTTTCCGGGTGACGAACGCACCGATGAGCGCATTGCCCCAGAGCGCCGCCTGGACGGTCAAGCCGACCACGGCGAGCACACGAATCGCGCCTACGGCTGCATTGGGCAGTACCAGTATCCGTGAGCCGGCATAGAGCGCTGCCAGCAGCATGAAGAAGTAGCGGGTATGACCAACCACTTCACTGATGCTGTCATCCAGCGAGTTGCGCGTGCGTTGCGCGAGCAGGCCGAGGTTGCGCAGGAGGAGTCTCTTGGCAACGGCGAGGCCGAGGTAAACCGCAGTGGCCACGATCAGCGCGGCCAGCCATGCGCGCAGCGTATTCTGATAGAGGATGAAATCAAGGCTCATGATACGTCCGGTGGTCGAAACAGGAGCACGCTGGTTGACGCGCCGCGCAGCACTTTATCGGCGACGCCGCCAATGAGCAGTCGTCGCAGACCACCGCGCCCGTGAGTTGCCATCGCAATCAGATCTGCATCCATGTCTGCGGCCTGATCGAGAATGGTCTGGGCGGGAAAACCCACTTCAAAACGCGTCTCCACGCGCAGCCGCGTTTCGAGCCGCTGCGCGATGTCCTGCAGGTAGCGCTCGGCACCGGCATCACGGTCGGGCGACTGGTCGGTGACCGGGACGCCGGCCAGCGGGATACTGGGCACCACCAGCGGCAGGGCCGGCGCACGCACTGTGAGCAGCCGGCAGACGACATCCTGGTCGCGATCGATGACGATCTGCAGCAAAGGATCGAGAATGGATTCGGCCAGAGCGGATCCGTCGAGCGGAACGAGTACACGACGAAATGCCCCCGCGTCACTGTGTGCGGGCGCGGCTTCACTTTCGGACGGCTTGATCAGAAGGACGGGTTTTGTGAGGTGCCGCACGAGCGCATCGGTGACACTGCCGAGCCAGAACCGACTGATTCCGCCGCGCGCATGTGTGGTCATCGCGACCAGGTCCGCATTGGTGTTGGCGTAGTCGGCCAGTGCGTCGGCCACGCTGCCCTCGAGCAGAGTCGAGCGGACGCCAACCGCGAATTCGCGCCTGACGCGGTCCGTGAGCTGAATCAGGTAATCCGCGCGCATGGCGATAACCGGCTCCGTTTCCGCGCGTGGCACCTGCGGAAAATTGGGCATGGCGATCGCGCTGACGTTCAAGGTCGCGACTGACACAGACACATCGTGAACCAGAACCAGCTCCACGGTTGCATCGGTGCGGCTGGCCATTCTGGCCGCGACTGGAATCGCCTGCTCGGCGAAGGGCGATCCATCGACCGGAACCAGGATGCGGCGGGTCATCACGATTCATCCAGCGCCGCTGCAATCGCCGCGGCGGGCTGGCTTCGGGACCCAACGTGCCCGCGCCGAAATTGAGCGTCCCGCAGAAATGATTCGGCCCAGCGCGTGACATTCCAGGTCAGCACGCGCTCGCGCATCTGCTGCATACGCAGCTTCCGATCGGCTGGACTCATGGCCAACGCCTCCTCCAGTGCGCGGTCCATGTCGTCCGGCGAATAGGGATTGACCAGGATCGGGCCGGACAACTCAGCAGCGACCCCGGCGAATTCCGACAGAATGACCATGCCGTCGCAGTCCGGCTTCGCGGCCACGTACTCTTTGACGACGAGGTTCAAGCCGTCGCGCAGCGGTGTCACCCAGATCAAGTCGGCCGCGCGATAAAAGGCCGTGAGCTCGGGCCGATCGAAGGAGCCATAAAAATGAAGAACCGGCCGCCAGTCGATCTGGCCATGACTGCCATTGATGCGGCCTACGGCTTCCTCGACCTGACGCCGCACCGCCTGGAACTCTTCCATTCCGGTCCGGGTCGGAACCGCGATCTGGACGAATGAGATTTTGCCGCGCTGTTCCGGATGCCGCACCAGGTAACGCTCGAACGCTTCCAGTCTCTCGAGCACACCTTTCACGTAATCCAGCCGCTCCGCCGCGAGGATAATGGTCTGCGCACTGGTACTCGCCCGGATCTCGCGGCTGCGTTCAATGGTTGCGTCGCTTTGCACCAGCTGGGAAAAGAAATCACCGTCGACGCCGACCGGATACACACCCAGGCGAACGGTGTGATCGCCATAGCGAACCCGTGTCGGGTAGCGCGGAACCGCGACCGCAGGACCACGCGCAATCAGGTCGGTTTCACGGACGTCACCGGGCTGCGCATCCAGAAAACGCTCCGCTGTGTTGGCGAAATTGAGTGCGTACGACGGTATGTGGAAGCCAATCAGGTCGAGATGCAGCAGACCGTCGAGCAGCTGCTGCCGCCAGGGCAGCACGCCAAACACGTCCGGCGGCGGAAACGTCGTGTGCAGGAAAAGCACGACCCGCAAATCGGGCCGGCGTTCCTTGAGCAAACGCGGCACCAGCATCAAATGAAAATCATTGATCCAGACCAGCGCGCCGGGCTCGGCTTCCTCGCAGGTCGCGTCCGCGAATGCGTGATTCACTCGCTGGTAGGCATCCCACCCGGCATTGCTGAAACGCGCGCGACTGGGCATGGAAAACAGAATCGGCCAGAGCGCAGTCGATGTGAAGTCGTAATAAAAGAGCCGCGCATCCTCCGGGCTGAGCGGAATGCGTCGCACCTCGTACGAGTTTGGATCATCATCGGTCGGAACGCGAACCCGCTCGGTGAAGGCAGCGCCAGGCTCGTTCTCGCGCCACGCGATCCAGGTGCCGCGCTGCTGCTTCATCACGGTGTCGAGGGTAGCAAAAACGCCGTTGGTCTTTCGTTGCAGCGCGATGCCGTCCGCGGTCTGGATTTCCGCGTACGGCTCGCGATGCGACAGTACAATCAGATTACTCGGCAAGGCTCGGCTGCCTTTCTTGCGCACTCGCTGGAGACGGCAACACGCCAAAATGACGAAGTCCTTCCAGTACGCCGCCGGCGCCAACACCCTGCGCGAAATACACGTGTGCCTGCCCGGCCAGAGCGGCACGCAGGGCGGGTTCACTGTTGCCGACCAGGATACCACGAGCGCCGATCTCGAAGAGCGCGTGATCGTTGAGTGAGTCACCGGCGACGATACAGCTGCCGGCCTCACAGCCGATAAAGCGCAGCACTCGCAACAGCGTCGAACCTTTGTTCACACCTTTGGGCAGGATGTCGAGATACACATTCGCGGATAGCAAAACGTCGATCGGCAGATCGTGAAGCGCAGCGGCCGCGCGCCGGGCGACAAAGGCGGCAGTTCGGCCGGCCGCGGCTGAAAGCGATGGGTCGCGCGGATCACGCGCCGCAAAGTCGTCATCGCTGCGGGTCTGGCGAAGTTGGCGGACCGGGCGGATCCAGTACGAGACGCGCCTGGCGGCAACAATGTGTTGCGCCTCGAGTTCCTCGATGTTTGCCAACCGGGCACGCACCGGTTCCGGACCGGGCCAATCAGGTTGTATGCGCCGCTCGACTTCGGTGACGTGACGCGGGCCCAGCCCATGAACCACCGTTGCACCCACGTCCGCAATCAACATCGCCGGCGCCGGCAGCTTCTCGCGCATGACCAGCCCGCGCGCGGAATCCACACTGCGCCCGGTCACGTACAGCAGGATCAAATCGGGACAAGCGCAAAGCAATTCCAGCAGCTGCGCTCGCCGCATCGGGTCGCCCGCTGCCAGCGTACCATCCAGGTCGGTCGCGAATACCAGTCGTCCATTCATCGTGCCTCCGTCCGGCGTTCACCCGGCCCGGCCATCGATACGCCATCGAAGATGGCCGGAACCGGCAATGGTTTACCGCCCTGCAGCCGGGAATCATCCGCTAAAAAGGCCAGCACATGGCTGATCACCGCCGTCTCGAGCGACGTCATCACTTCCGCGTGCGCGCCGGTGTCCAAGTGTTCGTGCAACGTGCGTAACAGCGCGAGGTCACCGCCGCCATGAGGATCGCCGGGCGCCTCCAGCGGCGCCGCAAACGGCTGGACCAGCCCGGGGGTACCCGTGAACGGCGAAACCGTGATTTCACCGCGATGCAAGTCACCTGTGATCTCCGCCTCGTCAAGCAACACCGAAATGCGTCGCGTTACATCCGCGGTGTGCGCATACATGCCGAGCGTCGCGTGCAGCCCGGACTCGAATTGCAGGGTCACCGATTGGTTGTCACATACGTCGTTGTCGCAATGCCAGACGCAGCGACCGTACGGACCGGTCCGCAATGCCTCCCGTCGCGCACTCAGTGACCTCGATCCCGACGCGACGCTGTCATACGGCCAACCGCCTCGGTCGGTCAGATAAAGCTCCGATGCACTGTACAGACAGGTGCGCTGCAGCGAGCAATCCAGGCACCGTTTGGCCGCTCCTTCAGGTGCGAGCTCCGACCGGAAATACGAAAGCGAACCCACCGAAGAAACTTTCTGAACCTGCTGCTCTGGCATGAGCCATGTGATGATGTCCAGATCGTGCGAGCACTTGGTTAGCACCAGTGGCGCCGAATCCGCCCGCCGGCTCCAATTGCCGCGCACGTAGCTGTGCGCAAAATGCCAGTGGCCAATCAGCTCCAGCAGCTGCAACGAACGCACGTCTCCGTATTCGCCCGACCAAAGCAGTTCCCGTATCGTCCGGAAGAACGGCGAATACCGCAGCACATGCGCGACGTAGATCCGATTGCCATGCGTCCGCTGCACATCCAGGAGTGCCAGGCACTCCGGCAGCGACGTCGCGATCGGCTTTTCCAGCAACACATCGTAGCCCGCGGATGAGATCGCATCACACAGCTCGAAATGCGTCGGATCGGGTGTACAGATGAAGGCAAAATCCGCGACTCGATCGGCTCGCAGGAACTCGTCGATCGACGCGAACGCGCGCTCCACCGGCAGTTGCTGCTGCTCTCGAAACGCCTCGCGCCGTATGCGATCGGGCTCGACTACAGCCGATACTTCCCACCCGGTCGCCCGCGTCCGCATCAACTCCGCAAATACGTGATTCCCGCGCGCGCCCGCGCCTACGATGGCCGCTCGACGGATCTTCCCGCGCGGTGTCCAGGCCGATTCCGTTGGCACCGTGCGACGAGACGGCGGATGGCGCGTATTCCTGCATTGCTCAGAGATAGACCTGCTCCCTCAAGTGGAAGTGGTGCCCGCATCGACGCGCGGGTCCGTCAGGGAAACTGGCGCTATTGCGGGAGATCCCCCTTAATATAGCAGCATGGCTTCAGGATGCCACTTTGGGCCTGGCGTGCGTGGAACGTGCAGGCGGGCGGTGGGAGGCCAGACGAACACAACACTGGAGGTGCCATGGTACAGCAGGAATGGGTTACCGGATTTCGGCAGGTTTCGCAAAATCTCGTGGTGTTTCTTCCGCTGCTGGCCGGCGCCGCTCTGCTGTTGCTGGTTGGCTGGTTACTGGGACGGGTGCTTGGCTGGCTGGCTCGGCGCGCGTCGAGCTCGCTGCTGATGCGCGTGGCACAGCAGCCGCCCATTGGACAAGCGATCGAGGCGAGTGGCGCGGCGACGCAGGTGCCCGGCGTGATTGCGGGCTTCGTGTTCTGGGTTGTGTTCGTGTTTTTCGGAGCTGCCGCAATGGAGACACTGGGGCTGCCGGTGGTGACCGCGTCGCTGAGCCGCGTTGCGTATTTCCTGCCCAACGTATTGGCCGCGCTGGTCATGGTGTTTGCGGGAATCATTGCGGCAAAGATGATCGACAGCGCGGTCACGCGGGCAGCAGCGAGCGCCGGCATGGCGGTGGGACCTGCGCTCGGGGCGACGGTGCGCGGCACCGTGATCATGGTTGCGATTGTGGTTGCGATCGAGCAGGTCGGCATCAAGGCCGACATCCTGATCGTGATCGTATCGGTGGTCGTAGGTGCGGCGCTGGCTGGTGCGGGATTGGCGTTCGGGCTTGGGGCTCGTGCGGCCGTGAGCAACATCATCGCGTCACACTACGTGGCTCAGGTGTATCGAGTCGGGCAGACCGTGCGGGTGATGGGGGTGGAAGGCAAGATCGTACAGACCACGCCGACCGCAGTTTTTCTGTCAGGCCCCGACGGGAGAGTCATGATTCCGGCCAAACACTTCAGTGAGTCCGCATCGGTGCTGGTGATGGAGAGTCCGTCGTGAATCCGGACGAACGACTGGCCTTCGCGTTTGTGGCCGCGCATCCGGCAGAGACTGCGCGTCTGCTGGAGCGCGGTGAACCATCGTCGGCCGCTGAAATCCTGATGCGCGTGCGGCCGGAAACGGCTGCTGCTGTGTTTCGCACGCTTGCACCGGCGCCGGCAGCGGCATGTGCGGCATGCCTGAGCGATGAGGCGCTGGCGGCGATCACCGAGGTGCTACCTCTCGACCGAGCCAGCGCAACCCTGCGCCGGCTCGCGCCCGAACGGCGTGACGTAGTGTTGTCCGGACTGAGTGAAGAACGCAGAAGCCGACTCGGCGCAGCACTGGCGTTTCCGGAAAATACTGCCGGTGCATTGGCGGACCCGCTGGTGCTGGCTCTCACCGAAGACATGACGGTGGCCGAGGCACAACATCAATTGCTTGGCTCCGAGCGGCACCTCTTCTACTACGTATACATCGTCACGCGCGATCACAAGCTGGCGGGCACGCTGGCTCTGCCTGAGCTGATGGCGGCGTCGCCGGCCGTAACACTTTCGGCGCTCATGCATCGCGAGCTGGTCTCACTGGATGCCCATCTGGATCTGGCAACCGTTGTCATGCATCCATCGTGGCGCGATTTTGATGCGCTGCCGGTCGTGGATGGAGCGGGCAAACTGATTGGCGCGATCCGGCACAAGACGGTCCGGTTGCTGAGCTGGCAGCCGGAACCGCCGATGATGGCGACCATTGTCGGACTGTCGGAACTCTATTGGGCCGGACTATCCGGAATGTTGGCCAGCCTTGGGTCAGTGCAGTCTCGCAGTGAGGAGAACCAGGATGTCAGGTGAACACATGGTGCAGCAGCTGGCGGAAGCCGCGCTTCGTCAATACCCGATGGATGCGGCGCGCCAACTCGAGCGGTTAGCGCCTGTGCAGGTTGCCGAGTTTCTTGCACGTCGCGATCCGATGCAAGCAACGGACGTGTTGCGCCGGCTGCGCGCCGATCATGCCGCGGAAGTTGTCGAAGCTCTGCAGGAACCAGCAGCATCACGGATTCTGCGCGCGCTGGAGCCTGCATTGGCTACCGCGCTGGTCGCGCGGCTGGATGAGCCTGCACGTCGCAAGCGTTTGTCTGCCCTCGATGACGAGCTGGTGCGCGAGCTCACCGAGCTAATGTCCTACGCGCCGGGTGTTGCGGGTGCGTTCATGGACCCGCGTGTAACCAGCTTTCGACCGGACACACCCGCGCGCGAGGCAGTTGCGCACTTACGGTCCCTGGCAAATCGCGAGATCAATGATGCCTTCACTGTCGATGAAGACGGCCGGCTGACTGGCTCAGTCAGCATCCAGGACCTTGCGTTAGCCGATGCCGATACGCCACTGGACGCGTTGCGTCGGCCGCCATCGAGTGTGCAGGCGCTGGCGCCTCAGGAGGACCTGGTTGCCATCGCCGAGGACCGGCGAGTGACCAGCGTACCGGTAGTCGATATCTCGGGCCGACTGCTGGGTGTAATCCGGCACGCCGATTTGCTCAGTGCCACGCAGCGCGATGCAACGGCCGACATCCAGACCATGGTGGGAGCAAGCAAGGAAGAACGCGCGCTGTCCGGCGTCATATTCGCCGTGCGCAAACGACTGCCCTGGCTTCAAATCAACCTGGCGACCGCTTTCCTGGCAGCGTCGGTGGTTGGTCTCTTCGAAGGCACCATCGCTCGCTTCACCGCGCTCGCCGTGTTACTGCCGGTCGTGGCCGGACAGTCAGGCAATACGGGTGCCCAGGCATTGGCCGTCACCATGCGCGGCCTCGTGCTGCGCGAGATTCGCGCCCGCCACTGGTTTCGCGTCGCGCGCAAGGAACTGGGCGCCGGCGCCATCAATGGCGTCGCCGTTGCAGCGGTCACCGCATTGGGCGTCTACATCTGGAGTGATTCTGCCGGCCTTGCTGGCGTCATTGGAATCTCGATGGTTTGCTCGATGATCGTGGCCGGACTGGCGGGCGCATCGGTGCCGATGGCGCTAATACTGCTGCGCCAGGATCCAGCAGCCGCATCGTCCATCGTGCTCACGACCGTGACGGACGTCATGGGCTTTCTGACTTTCCTCGGGTTTGCTACACTGGCCAGCGGCCTTCTCTGATTCAATGCGTACCGCCGGGAGCTCATGATGGCTGACTTGCGGTTCCGATCCAAGGGGCTCTCCATGGACGGGCGATGAATCCACTCCTGCGCCAGTTCGTTCGGCTGCGACAACGGATCAGCCTTCACGCGGGAACGGACGTCGAGGGTACGATTGACCGTATCACGGCTGGCGCCTCGCTGACCTCGGAAAATCTTTGGCTGCTGGTGTGTTCGGCAATGCTCGCCAGTATCGGCCTGGATGTCAGCTCGGCGGCTGTGATCATCGGGGCCATGCTCATTTCGCCCTTGATGGGTCCGATTCTGGGTGTCGGACTGGGGATCGGCATCACCAATCGGAAGCTGCTCCAGCGTTCGATCCGTGAGCTGGCGGTCGCGACCTTCATCACGATCGGCGTGAGTGCGGCATATTTCGTTCTCTCACCGCTCGCAATGCCGACCGGCGAGTTGATTGCTCGCACTCGCCCGACGCTGCTCGATGTGGGTGTAGCTTTTTTTGGTGGCGTTGCCGGTATCGTGGCAGGCTCGCGCAGACAGCAGAGCCTGGCTTTGCCCGGCGTGGCCATTGCAACCGCGTTAATGCCGCCGCTCTGTACCGCCGGGTTTGGTCTCGCGACCGGGAACTGGTCGTTCCTCTTCGGTGCATTCTATCTCTACGGACTCAACGCCATTTTTATTGCGCTTTCCACCTTTACAGTGGTGCGGCTGCTGCAATTTCCACATCACGAGGAAGTCACCATTGAGGCGCGGCGGCATGAGCGTCGATTGGTGATGATGGTTGCCGCGGTGGCGACACTGCCCAGCATGTATTTCCTCTACGATGCCGTGCGGGAAGTGCGGGAAAACCGGCGGATCGCGGACTTCGTCGAGCGGGAAGTTGAAGCGCCCGGCCGGGCCGCATCTCAGTGGGAGCACGATCACCGGAGCGACGATGAGGTGCTCAAGATCTATATTGCGGGCCACCCGATCGACGCCGAAGGTGTCGACTCGCTTCAGGCTGCACTGCCGTCGTACGGCCTGCGCGGCGTTCGGCTCGACATCGTGCAGAGCGACATTTCCGCCGAAGACCTCGATCGTTTCCAGGGCGATGTTCAGCGCGACATCCTGCGCGCTGTTTCAAGCAGCATCGCGGCACGAGACTCAGCGGTGCAACTGCGGCAGCGACAGGACAGCCTGCAGCTTTCGACCGCTGCGCGCGAACTGGTCAGCGCATTTCCCGAAATCCAGGGCGTGAGTTACGCACCACGTCTCGATCTTCTGACTCCTGATTCAGTGCCTTCAACCCCAGTCTTCTTTCTGCAGTTTGCTGATGCCACACGTCCAACCTCGCGTCAGGACATACTTGTCCGTGCGCTGGCACTGTTGCGCCAGCGACTCGGTACCGACAGCCTTTCAGTCCTGGAACGGTGAGCGGCCGGGTTGTCCTGCCGCACGTTTCAGCACAAAATTGCGGCCCACTAACACCAGACAAAAGGAGACCCCATGCTGCTGATTCGAGAAATCATGTACTGCAAGCCGGGCAAGGTCCGGCCGATGGTAGAGAAGTCGGTTGCGATGGCGAAGTTCATGGAGAAATCCGGGATGGGCAAGACGCGCGTGATGACGGACTTCTCGGCTGAGCGGTACTGGACCATCGTTTCCGAGTTCGAGGTGGAAAATCTGGACGCGTTCGAGAAAATGATGTCCGGTGCGGGCTCGCCGCAGGATGCCGAGGCGATGAAACAGATGGAAGAGCTGATGAAGGGATACCACGACCTCGTGGATTACGGCCGGCGCGAGATCTACAAGCTCGAGAACTAGGCTCGGCTCCAGCGCGGTAAGGGATGCATACCCAGCCGCCGAGCACGCTCCATGCAAGGAAGCTGCCCTGTACTGATTAGACAGGGAGCGGCATGGACACCAAGCACGAAAGCATCGTCAGTCACGAGACGACGCATCGTCCCGGCAAGACTTCGTTGATTGCGGGAGTAGAAGTACGTGAGGCGGACCTCCAGCCGCAGCACGGTCTGCACCTCTCCTCAATTGTCATTCGTATTTGTTCGGTCATCACCTTCCTCCTTGCGTTGTGGCAATTCGTAGCCTGGTGGCTGGATCCGCCAGCGGGTGGCGTTGGAGTTGGCGTGCTGGTCGGCGACACGGTTCGGCTGGTGGTGTTGGCAGCCTTACTCTGGGCCGTGAGCGCGCTGGCCGATCTAATGGTCAAGACCCATTACGATGTACGAGCCGGCCGCGTGCTGCTGGCGCGACAAACCCACATTCTGCAGCAGATGGGCAATTCAACCGGCGCCGTGCCGAAGGAAGAGCCGAACGGTCACCGCCGCGCTGTGGATGCAGCCGCGTCCGGGAACGTCAAGCACTCGGTTGGACGATGAACCTGTCCGTGCTGAAGTGCTGCCGGGTTATCGCGCTGTCCTGCGTGGGGTTCGCCATTGCAGCACCGGCGCAGCTGATCAGCGCGCAAAATCCGTTTCAGGGAAAGCGGTTGTATGTCGATCCCAACTCGCCCGCCGCGCAGCAGGCGAAAGTGTGGCAACGCTCGCGGCCCGAGGACGCCGCACGCATGCGCATCATCGCGGACCAGCCGCTGGCGATTTGGATGGGCGATTGGATTCGGGACATTCGGCGCGATACTGAAGGGCTGGTTTCGCGCATCACCGGTGCAGGCGCGCTTCCCGTTTTCGTGGCCTACAACATTCCACATCGCGACTGCGGGCAGCATTCCGCTGGTGGCGCCCGCGGCGGTGATACCTATCGCCGCTGGTTTGGCGATTTTGCGAAGGGCCTGGGCAGCCGCGCCAGTGTCATCATCCTGGAACCCGACGCGCTGGCAGGCGCGGATTGTTTACCGATGCTGATGAAGGATGAGCGATACGTGTTGCTGCAGCAGGCCGTGAGATCGTTTCGGCAGGGTGGTGCCGCTGTGTATATCGATGCGGGCCATGCGAACTGGCAGCCGCCGGCGGAAGTGGCCAAACGACTGGAGAAGGCCGGCATCCAGTTCGCCAACGGCTTTGCCCTCAACGTATCCAACTTTCAGCCGACCGAGCTCAACATCACGTACGGCAGGAGCGTCAGCCAGCTGGTAGGTGGCAAGCATTTCCTGATCGATACCAGCCGGAACGGCCGAGGCGGCGCTGCCGGCAACGAGTGGTGCAATCCCCGCCAGCAGGCGCTAGGCCTGCCACCGACCACGAACACGGGCACTCCGCTGGTTGATGCGTTCCTCTGGATCAAGTCGCCGGGGCAGTCGGATGGCACGTGCAACGGCGGTCCGCGTGCAGGCCAATGGTGGCCGGATTACGCGCTCGAGCTGAGCAAGATGGCCGACGTTCTCAAGAGCATGGTCCCGCGCTAATCCTTCCGCTTGCGCCGCCGGTTTCGGCGATTTCGAGGTATTAATCTTCGGTCGGTTGACCCTGTGGCAATCTTTGTTTATCATTGATGTACAACAACTTACACGATTCAAACACCCGTGTGGCCGGCCAAAGTAGGGCGGTCCCGACTCCGCTGTTTCCAGGAGAATTCTGTGCTTATCCGCCGCAGGTTACGCACATTTATGCCGTTGAGCGCCACGGTGTTTTTTGGACTTACTGCGTGCTCCGACGTGTTATCTCCGAGCGATCCCGGAGCGGATGCCGCGCAGAAAGGTGGTACGACTACGCCGACGCCTCCTCCGGCCACTGGAGTCACTATCAATCCGCTTGCTGGTGCTCAGCTGTTCGTGGATCCGAATTCACAGGCGAAACGGCAGGCGGACGAATGGCGAAGCTCGCGTCCGGCCGACGCGGCAGAGCTCGACAAGATCGCGAAGCAGCCGATGGCGGCCTGGTTCGGAAGCTGGTTTAGCGATGTCGGCGGGGCGGCCAATGAGCTGGTCACGCGCGCTGGCGCCGCTGGCGTTGTGCCGGTTCTGGTGCTTTACAACATCCCACAGCGCGATTGCGGCTCGTACTCGGCAGGTGGTGCGAGCGGTGCCGATGCATACAAGGCCTGGATCGATGCAATCGGCGCGGGGGTTGGCTATCGCAAAGCGGTCATCATTCTCGAGCCGGA
>JBBDWZ010000259.1:0-13098 GCA_040902615.1 Gemmatimonadota bacterium
GCCTCGACCACGCGCTCTCGACTACGCCCGCCCGCCTCCCGCCCGGCTCCTGCTCCCTCTCCTAGCTCCCGCTCACCGAACACCGGCTCCTTGAATCCCGGGTTCCCGAATCTCCCGATGCCCGATCCGCGATCCGCGATCCGCGATCCGCGATCCGCGATCCACGATCCGCGATCCGCGATCCGCGATCCGCGATCCGCTTTCAACACTGTTGTCCGCAATGTGAGGCGACCAGCAATGTCATTATTTCCAAAAACTGAGCGTGGCTGACGCTTCGGCTGTTGCCCGGCTGGGTTTTGTGCGCGACCACAAGATCGAGTTTGGGCATCACCAGGATGTGCTGACCGACCGCGCCCAGTCCGGTGTACGCACCCTGGTAAACCGCGGGCAGCGTGGGGTTGTCGAAGATCCACCAGAGATAACCGTACCCGAACGCGCCATTCCGATTGCGTGCCGGATTCATCTCCGCCCGCGGCGTGTGCAGTGCGGTGCTCTCCCTTACCCACGCGCGCGGCACGATCTGCCGTCCTTTCCACACACCCTCGCGCAGCATGACGTAGCCAATACGCGCCATGTCACGGGTCGAGAAGTTCATGTGGTAGGCCAGGTACTTTGACAACGTGGAATCGCCGCTCAACCGATGAGTCGCGCGGTTGAAATCCTGGAAGCCAAGCGGTCTGACCAGGTCCTGTTCCAGCGCGTCATAGATGTTCATCCCGGTCTGCTTCGTGAAGATCGCGCCCAGCGCGTTGAAGTCCCAGTTGCTGTACAGGTAGTACGCACCGGGTTTCTGCGATCCGCGCGGCGGCGCACTCGCCAGGTCATCACCGCTGTTGGATGCGGCGTGGTACACGCCCGAGCGTGCGCGGATGAGATCGCGCACCCTTGCCTGCCTCTCTTCCTTCGTGAGGCCGCCAATGTCATCGATGCCGAGCTGCTCGAGCGTGAGATCCAGGTTGATCTTGCCGCGATCCTGGTAAATACCATACAGCATCGACAGCACGCTCTTGCGCACCGAAGCGAGGTAACTGACCCGCTGAACGTCACCATACTGAAAGATTACACGCCCGCCCACGACTGCCATCATGCCCGTGGTCGACAGCGTCGACAGCTTATCGCGCAGCTTCTGAAGTCCCGCGCTCGACCAGCCTGCGTCCTCTGGCCGCGCAATGGTCTGCCACTCGGGATCCGGGTAGATCGCGGCGTCGACCGCTGGTCGCCCCGCCGAACTGGATCCGGAGCAACCCGCAAGCACGAGTAGCATCCCCGCCAGTATGCTACGACTCATCACAGGCCTCACAGCTGTCGGGATTCTGTTTCGAACGATTGTGGATTTAGACTGCGGTATTGGAGGAGTCAAGGAGTAACGGACCGACGTAGCGACGTCGCAACGGAGGTTTACGTGTACGGCCGACGCTCAGGGCTTTTTATCGGAGAATCAAAGACTTCCGACCGTACACGTGAACGTACACGTAAACGCTTTAGAACTCCGAATCCCGCGGGTAGTACTCCTCACGAGGTAGCGGTTTGGCGCGCTTGGTGGCTTTGCCGATCAAGTAGCCGATGGGCAGAGCAATCAGTGCAGCGCCGACCGCGCTCGCGCGCGGAGCCCAGGAATGCTTCAGGTCATAACGTGCGTGGGCCAGTTTTGCGCTCGTGCGCGGATGCAGCACCGCAAACGTGGTTTTTGGAGCCTTCGAATACGCGTACATCTTGAAGAGTTTGCCAATCATGGTCGCCTCATTGAGCAGGTCACTTTCCCCTGCAAGTGCAAGAGGCATGCTTGATTGAAGGGACGAGCGACGAGCGACGAGCGACGAGATAACAGAATCGGCGGCCCCGTAACTCCGACAGACAGCTCATTCCGTGCACATCTGTCGCCAGTCGGGGGTCCTGGAGAAGTTATCTCGTCGCTCGTCGTTCGCCCCTCGTGGCTTCTCTAGTCGCTCGTCGCTCGCCCCTCGTCGCTTCTACTCGTAGCGCAGTGAGACAATTGGGTCGAGTGAGGCTGCGCGGCGCGCGGGCCAGAGGCCAAAGAAGACGCCGACGAATGCGGAGAACAGGATTGCGACCAACACGACTCCGGGCGAAATCGCGGTGTTCCAGCCGGCAACCTTGGACATCGCGAAGGCACCGCCTGCGCCAGCCGCGAGACCGATTATGCCGCCGGCCAGACACAGCACGAGCGACTCGATCAGGAACTGTAGCATGATGTCGCGTTTGCGGGCGCCCAGTGCCTTGCGTACGCCGATCTCGCGGGTGCGCTCGGTCACGGACACCAGCATGATGTTCATGATGCCGATGCCGCCGACCACGAGAGACACGACCGCAATACCCGCCAGCAGGAACGTGAAGGTCTTGGCGGTCTCCTCAACTGTGTTGAGCAGGCTGGCCGAGTTGCGAATCGTGAAATCGCTGGTCTCACCTGGCGGAATCCGCCGCTCACGGCGCAGCACACGGTCGATTTCGACGGTTGCCGCGGTCATCTCTTGGGCGGAGATGGCCTGCACCGCGACATTGTTGACGCGATCCTGGCCCATGATACGGAATTGCGCAGTCGAGAGCGGGATGTAAATGCGCTCATCCGGATTACCAAATCCGCCGGTCGCACCCTTCTCTTTCAATACGCCAATGACCTCGAAGCCGATGCCCTTGATGCGGATTTCGCGGCCGAGTAGCATCCGGCTGTCCACGCCGACCTTGTCGCCCGCGAGCGCGCCCAGAATCGCGACCCGGCGGCGTCCGGCATCCTCGCCATTCGTGAACAACCGGCCGAGGGCGACCGTGTGGTTGTTGATCTGGAAGTATGCAGGCCACACACCGACAATCGAAGCGCTGGCGTTGCGGCCGCCGTATTCGACCTGGAAGTTGCGCGACATCTCGGGTGAAACCTTGCTGATGGCGCGGGGGTCATTCAAAAGCGCCCGCGCCTGGTCGATGGTCAGACGGTTCTCACCGCGGTCGACGCCGCCCATGAACTGCTGCCCGGGTGACACGGTCAGAACGTTCGTCCCCAGTGCCTGCAGCCGTTCCTGCACTTGTTTCTGCGCGCCTTCACCCAATGACACCATTGTGATCACGGCGGCAATGCCGATCACAATGCCGAGCATCGTGAGCATGGAGCGCAACTTGTTCGCGCGGATCGCGCCCAGCGCGACCATCAGGATTTCACCCAGTAGCATCGCTACCTGCCCCCACCGCGCGGGCCGCCGCCACCACCAGGATTGGCCATGCCCGGAACCGGACCCTGCATGCGCTGGCGCATGCGATCCACGTTGTCCTGTTGCTGCTTGAGCAGTCGTGCGGCGGTCACGAGATATACCTTTTCACCAGCCTTCAGGCCGCTCACGACTTCCGTGTAATCGAGATCGCTGTACCCGAGCGTGACCTGACGCGGCTCGGGTCCATTGGGGCCGGGCAGGAACACAACACCTGGCCGATTGGTCGGGCGCGGACGAATCGACGATGCACCGCCGCCCCGTCCACCACCACCACCGGGGCCACCGCGGCCACCGCGGCCACGTCCGACCGTCGCCGGCCGGTTGGTCCGACCGACCGACTGAGCATTGCAGGTCCGCTGTTTGGCCCGATCCTCGTCGGTCGGCTGACGGCCCGACTCCGTCGCTTCACGCACGCGCTGGCTTACGGCCTGGCACTCCGGTGTTGGCGTTGTATCACCCTGCCGGCCGCCGCCTGCAGCGCCTTCTCTACCCTGTGGGTTCTGTCCGGCTGTCGCGCCGTTTGCCGCTGGATTCTGTGCGGTCTGTTCCACCGGAGAAGCCTGCCCCGCCGTGCTGCCACCGGGCGTATTTGCTACCGGCGTCGCGCGCATCGAGCGCATGGCTTCCGCTCTCTGCGTGGAGACGTCTTCGGTCATGCCCAATGCAACACCGGTCGCCACGACATCGCGCGGATTCACTACCGCGTCATTCGGAATCACGATCGCATTGGGACGCCGCGCGATCTCGATTTCGATTTCCGTGTTCATGCCGGGCTTGAGCAGGCGGTCTTCGTTATTCAGCCGGATCAATACCGGGAACATGGTCACGTTCTGATCGACGACCGCCTGCGGTTCGATCTTGACCACCTGACCATCGAACACGCGGCTGGGATACGCTTCCACACTGACCCGCGCGGCCAGACCCGGCTGCACGCGGCCAATGTCGGTCTGGTCGATCAGGGCTCGGACCTGCACCATCGAAAGGTCGGCCATCTTCATCAGAATCGCGCCGCCGCTGACTGAGTTGCTGGCCGACGCAATGATGGCGCCCGGCTCAACCGTCCTCTCGATGATCGTGCCATCCATGGGCGCTCGAATGGTGATGTCGTTGAGGCGTTCTTTGGTCAGCAACAGTGCGGTTTGTGCCTTGACCAGCGCCGCCTTCGAGTTGGCCTGGTCCAGCATCGAGCTCTCCAGCTCCTGTTCGGTCGCGACGTTGGCGCGACGCAGCTCCTGCACGCGCTTGAATTGCGCTTCCGACGTGGCCGCTCGCGCGGCCGCGACTTCCAGATCGGCCTCCGCTTGTGCAAACGCGTTCTGCACGTCGCGCGGCTCGATCTCGGCCAGCAGCGTGCCCCGTTTTACTTCCTGCCCGGACTCGACGTGCACATTGGTCACTTCGCCCGATGCCTTGGACTTGATTTCCACGGTCGCGATCGGCTCGACCAGACCCGCCGCTTCGGCCCGAATGTCGAGCGTGCGCTGTTCGGCCTCGGCCAGCTCGGGCGCGATTTCCTGGACCACCGCTTCGCCGCGCTTGCAGCCGCTCAAACCTGCGGCACCCATCAGCGCTAACGTGAGCGCGCCGGTCCGCAAGCCCGCAAGCCTCGTCCCGTGCTGCCACACTCCCAACCTTTTCATTTCGTGCCTCCAACCGCTTCATCGCGAAAAATAAGTCCGTCTTTCAATACGATTTTTCGCTGCGCGTGTGCAGCGATGTCGGGTTCATGCGTAACCAGGACGATCGTCTGTCCCTGGTCGTGCAGCTCGGCCAGCAGCCCCATGATTTCCTCGCTGGTCTTGCTGTCGAGATTTCCGGTCGGCTCGTCGGCCAGCAGGATCGATGGATTGGTCACCAGCGCACGTGCGATCGCAACGCGTTGGCGCTGACCACCGGACAGTTCCGGTGGCCGATGTCCCATGCGGTCCTGAAGACTCACCAGCTTCAACACGGCTTCCGCGCGCTGGCGGCGTTCCTTGCGTTTGACGCCGGCATAAATCAGCGGCAGCTCGACATTATGCAGCGCGCTCGCGCGCGGCAGCAGGTTGAAGGTCTGAAAGACGAAGCCGATCCGGCGATTGCGAATGGTGGCCAGCCGATCGTCATCGAGATCAGAAACCTTCTCGCCGTCCAGCCAATACTCGCCCTCGCTCGGTGTGTCCAGGCAGCCGACCAGGTTCATCAAGGTCGACTTGCCGGAGCCCGACGGTCCCATGATCGCGACGTAGTCGTTGCGGGCGATGTCCAGGTTGACGCCCCGCAGCGCGTGCACCTCGTGCGAGCCGATCTCGTATTTCTTCTGGACGTTGCGCAACTGAATGACCGGTTGTGCTGTCGCGATCACAGCTGCCTACCGACCATGAGCGCGCGGTCGACCGCCTCGTTCATCGACAACTTTTGCTTCTCCGTCTATTTCTTGGCTGAGTCCGTCCGCGGCTTGCCGTCGGATGAACGATTCCGGTCTCGCTGTTCACGCTGCGCTTTCCAGCGCTCGTGCCGCACCTTGATGATCTGGTCGAGTTGGTTGCGCTGCTCAACGGTCAGCTGGGTATGCAGTTCCTTGCGCGCCAGTCGCATGATGGTATCCGCGCGCGCACGCACCGGATCGAAAATGTTCTTGATCTCCGCGTCACGCTTGCTCAGGATCTGATCGATGCGCCCCCGCTGCTCGACCGAGAGATTCAGCGAATCGAGAATGAATTGGTCCAGCATCATCCCGCCCGGACGGCGACTGCGATCGTCGTTTTGACGCGGCGGCCGATCACCAGATCCAGGCTGCACAGTGGTTTGCGGCTCACGGGCCACGGTATTCACCGCGAAGCCAACCATGCCACCGGCCACAAAAATGACCGCCAGCAGAGCTGTGGCCTGCATTCGAGTACGGCGTGCTGCTTCCATCAGTTCTCTCCCGACATCACGAGCAGATCCAGCATGCTGAGCGCCTGTCCTTCTTCAAGCATCACGGCCACCTGCGCCGGCAGATTGGGCGACTGGAAATAGGTAGCCTGCGTTACCACGTTGGGCGCTTTGAATTGCGACACCGCTACCAATGAGAGTGCCGCCAGCGCCGCCGCTGCGGTAAGTGCAGGCCGTGACCACGCAACCAGTCCGTCGAACAGTCCGAAGACGGCTGACCCCTGCCGACGCGTGAGCTCGGCCGACGAACGCCACATGATCTGGCGCACCATCTGCTCCCAGCGCTCGTGGTCTCGGCTTGGATCGAGCGCACTCAGATCCAGGCGTTCAGGCTCCCTCATGGTTGTACCTCCCATTCAGCCGCGCACGCAACGCTCTACGCGCGGCAAACAAGTGAACCCGCGAAGACACCTCGGAGATGTCCAGCGCCTCGGCCACCTCGCGGTGCCGAAACCCTTCGAGATCGTGCAGCATCAGCACTTGCCGCTGCAATTCCGTCAAACTTTGCATTTCCTCGAGTAGCCGCTCGCGCAGCAGCACTCGCTCGGTGTCGCGCGCGGGATCGTGCGTCGATGCAATCGACAAATCCTGCAGCGGCACGGCCGCACGCCGTGTGCGCGACCGGCGCAGGTTCAGCGCGCGGTTCCGCACGATTTTCATCAGCCAGGCTGAAAACCGATCGGGATCGGCACAATCGTTCAGCCGTTCCAGGGCGACGATAAAACTATCCTGCGCGACATCCTCAGCGTCATCCGCATCACCGGTGACGCCCAATGCGACCGCAAAGGCCGCTCGCAAATGGCGTCGCACAAGTTGCTCGAATGCGGCTGTGTCACCAGCGCGGGCGAGCCGTACGAGCCGTCCGGTGTCTGCTGCCATGACCGCAATATGACACGAGATAGGGGGTTTCTGTTAACGGGTGGCGCAGCCGCCCGGAGGCGGGCCCAGGGGACCCGCTCTGAACGGGTTGCCGCAGCGCCCGGAGGCGGGTGCCGGGGGCCCGCTCTGAAGGCGCTCCGGCGCCCAGCGGCGTCTCGTTGCGCGAGCCGGAGACCTTCGGGCGGCTTTTCGAGCTACCAGCCCTCCCACCCGGTTTCGCCTCAGCGCAACCGGGTGGAGAACACGGTGCGGAATTCCCGGGCACCGGTTTCCAGGCATTGTTGCAGAAAAAACTCGCTCATGTTGGAGCAGTCGAGGAAATCCTCGTTGGCGGAGACCACGAAAAGGTCGATCGCACCACTCTTCAGGACGACCAGCCGCATGAAGCCGGGCTCGGCCCGGCGGAAAAGCATGCCCTCGGTCGGGCCTACGTCGCTGCCTTTGCTGCCAGCACCGCTCACCACGCTGAAAGGCGGGTCACCTGGCTGGGTCCCTTTCAGGACCTGGAGGTTGTGGTCATGACCTCCGGCAAACAGGAGCGGCGGTTTGGTCTGGGCAAAGACCTGGGCGATGCGGGTTTTCAGATCGCGATACGGCAGTGAATTGAGGTCCTGAAGCGAGGCGCCGGAGCGGGAAAGCAACCATTTGACGCCAATCGTCTGCCAGAATGGGACAAGACCGCCATGCGCGCTTCCGCTCTGCCATGGGTGATGCGCGGCGATGACCAGTTCGCGGTCGCCGCGATTAACCATTTCACGCTCGAGCTTGGCGATGAACCGGTCCTTTTCCGACGGATTGGCCTCCAGCAGCCACCATGCCGTATCGATCAACAACAGTTTCAGGTAGCGGCCCAGGGTGATTACGCCCGGGCCTGGATCGCCGGCCCGGGGTTCGAATTCCGCATGGAAGCCACCGGCACGGCTCCGTCGCGCAATGAATCGGTGCATGTTTGCAACCCGCACACGGCCGGGTTCTCCAGCCATGTGGCCCCAATCGTGGTTACCCGCAATGAACACGGCACGCGTGCCATGGCGGCGGGCTTCCTCGCCACTGACCACGTCGAGTTGCCCCTGCATATGCGTAGAATCCTCTGCGAAGGCAGGATCATCGGCGTCCCGCAATCCGACCGGGTAGACGTTGTCCCCCAGAAAGAGTGCGATCACAGTCGAGTCGCGCATGCTCTTCGACCACTGCTCGATCTCGTTGTGCAGGCGGTGCAGGATTGGGCTGGTCTCGAGTGTGGCCTTGCCGGCATCGCCGATCACGAAAATGACGCTTTCCACCGAGTCGGCGTGCGGCTCACGTACGAAGAGGGACGCTGGCGTCGGAGGAAACGACTTTCCGCAGCCATTCAGCAATACCGCCGCAATGATCAGGAATTTGCGCATGAGACCTAAAAGCGAATGGTGAAGCTGACCGGTACCACCGATGTATTGCGAACTTCATCCGGCAGCAGGTTCTCGCGCGGCCAGATAATGCCGAGGATGCTGCCGATTGCCATGCCTGCCCCGGCGCCGATCGCAGCGCCCGCCCATTTGCCTTCCGGGCGTGTCGTCACGGTCCGGCCGACTACGAAACCGATGCCGGTTCCGGCAGCGGTGCCTGCAGCGCCGTAAATGAACCCGCTCCAGAGGCGGTCGGGAGCGACGATCCCTACCGTCGTACCGGTTGCTGCGCCAATGATGACGGGAAACGAGGTCCAGCCGAACAGATCTTGAAAGTCGTGCAGGTAATGACCCGCCTGCGCGCGGGCCACGACCAGGCTGAGCGTGATGTAACCGCCGGTCGCGGTCCCGGATGCAGCGCCGACCAATCCGGTGAGGATCTGGGCATCGGCCGGTTTCGCGGTCGCGACCAGTGCCGCGCAGACACCCGCCAACGCAAACTTTCTGATTGAAATCATGACCACCTCCGAGTCGGGCGCGCCCGCGTGCAAACCGCGCGCCGCATCAAAACCGGGCTCGGTTAGGCGAGGGCTCGCCGCACCCGCTGCATGAGGACGGACGTGGCGATTGGCTTGGATATGTGGTCGAAGGCGTCCAGCTCCAGCGACTCGAGCACTTTCGGCTCGGCCGCCGCCTGGATGAGCATGATCACTCGCGTGTCGGTGAGCAGGTTCCCCTGCCTGAGCCGTCGCAGAATCGCCATGCCATCGTGGCCGCGCAGATCTGCATCGAGAATGATCAGCCCGGGCCGCAGCGAGTGCTCGGTGAGAGAACGAAGCGCTGCCTTCACGTCGCCCGGCCGCTGCACCCGATAGCCGCGCGTTTCCAGCGGCTGCAGAATCTGTTGCGCTACCGATTCGTCGTCCGCGATCACCATTACATCGGGCTGATCCGCTGTGCGCGTTCGGCCAGCCGGGATTACGCGTGCGCGGCCCTCGTGCTTGGCGCGGTCGAGCGCCTGGTCGCCCGCGCGAATCAATTGGTCGAGCGATTGTCCGTCCTGCGGATACTGCGCCACGCCTCCGCTGAACGTGACATGGATCGCGGTGCCAGCCACGGTCGCGACCGGTACGGTTGCCAGCCGATCCAGCAAATCGCCGAGCCGGTTCACCGCATCCATGGCCGCCATGCCGTATAGGCCGACCACGAACTCTTCACCGTTCCAGCGCGCAATCACGTCGACGCCGCGAAAGGTCTGCCGCAGCATACCGGCAAATCGCCGCAGGCAAAGATCGCCGGCGGCGTGACCGTATTCATGGTTGATCCGCTGGAACCGATCGATGTCGAGCAGCGCCACCGAGACCGGCTGCTTGCTCCGCACGGCAAGACTCATCAAGTAGCCGATCGCTTCTTCGCTCCGGCGCCGCGTGGCTACACCGGTAAGAAAATCGGTGTCAGCCTGCGACCGAGTCAGCTCTGAACGATGCAGCCGCTGCCTGATGCGCCGGGAAAGTGCATCCCTGATCGCAGACTTCTCGAGCACGTCATCGGCTCCGGCGGCAAAGACGTCACGCATGACTTCCGCGTCCGCGCTGGCCGTCAGCACGAGTACCGGAACGCCACGCCACCGGAGATCGCTGCGTATCACGCCGCATAACTCGACCCCACTGATATCACGCGTATCCGCATCCAGCACCAGCAAGTCCGGCCGGGCTTCGGCGATGGCGTCCCACAGTTTGAGCGCGTCATCCACCACGGTCAGCCTGAAACCGGCTTCGCCCATGGCATCGGCAACGGCAGTGCGCACGCTGGCATCGTTGGCGATCACGAGTACACTCGGTGGTTGCGCCGCGATGCCGGGCATCAGCTCGTACAGCTGAGCCGCTACGTCGCGCGCGGCCTGCGGTCGAGACAGGAACGCGCGGACGCCGCTGCGTGCCGCGGCCACACGGTCCCGCAATTGGTCACGATCGGTCAGTGCGATTACCGCCGCGTCCGGCTTGCGCGCCGTGAAGTCCCGCAGCAGCCCGAGCGTATCCGGGGCATCCAGCCACGGATCGATTACCGCAGCAGCTGGATCTCGTGCGAGCGCCAACCGCAACTCGTGGACATTTCGGCTTATTAAGACTTCCAGGCCGAGCGGCTCGGTGTCAAATGCCAGCGCTTCGGCAAAACTCGCATCGGGCTGGTGAACCAGGAGGACAGGACGGTTGGCCCGCACCGAAATGTGGCCGCCGTCTGGTGGCTCGGTTGGCCCGCGCTCGAGATCGCTGCGGATCGCACGCAGCAGCTCGGACCAGCGTGTGGCATCCGCTGACTGGCTCGCGGTCAGATGCTGCTCCAGCTCGCGGGCGGCCAGCGAGCCGGCGGCAAAACCAAACGTGCCCAGCGCACCGGCAAGTTTGTGCGCCTCGCGTTCGGCCGTCTGATGCTGTTCGGGCGTGAGCGAGTTCTCCGCTCGCGCCTGCGCCAGTTGGTCCAGTACGTCGAGCCGCGCACTCACGACGCCGCGCGCGTTCTCCCAGATTCTGCGAATTCCCGCCTGCAGCGCCGCCCGAGCGTCCGGCTTGGCTGGGCTCATGCTATTCGACTGGATCGGTCCAACTGAGAATCTGCCTGATCTGGTCGGCCAGCTGCACGGGATCGAACGGCTTGGTGATGATTCCGGTCACACCCAGACTCGCCAGCTGCGCCCGTTCCGACGCGTGTGACTTTGCTGTGAGCAGGATGACCGGAATCCTGCTGGTGCGCGCGTCGTCCTGCAGATGCCGATAAGTGGTCGGTCCATCCATCTCCGGCATCATGACATCGAGCAGGATCAGATCAGGCTGGCTGGTGAGCGCCTTTGCAATACCATCTCCGCCCGACGCAGCCGTGAGTACGGTCCATCCGCTCATCAGCTCCAGGCTCATCTGCGCAACCTCGCGCACACTGTCTTCATCCTCGATGATCAGAACCGTTCGGTTCGCCATTTCAGCTTTCGCCGGTTACGCGATGCAGCAGGAGCGCCACGCGATGTGCCACCTCCTCCGGGTGTACGCGCGACTTCTGCAGGAACTCGCCGGGACCCAGACGGAGACGGCCCCTGGCTCCCGCATCCAGCTCGGACGACGTGTAAACCACCAGCGGAATGCTGCGCGTGTGTTCTTTCCCGCGCAACATGTCGACCAGCTCGAAGCCGGTGCGATCACCCAGATCGAGTACGATCACGTTCGGCGTGACCTTCTCGAGCGCGCGCACGGCATCCTCCGTATTGAATGCGACCATCGGGTGCAGGTTGCGCGCCTCGAACAGCTCACGCAGCACATTGGCCAGCGGGACATCGTCCTCGATGATCAGCACGCGCTGCATTTTGCCATTGCTGGAGAGCGCGCGATCGACCGATTCGATCAGCGCACCGGGATCGACCGGCCTGCTCAGCCAGCCACTGGCCGAGCCAGGATCGAGCGGCTTGCCGGGCTCGCCGCTGCTCGGGCGGTCGGCCGATTCGGCGGATGACAGCTCGCTCAGGTCGACGACCGGAATGTTCCGAGTGGCTTCATCCTCGTGCAGCCAGCGTGAGGTCTCCAGGTCGGGCTTCTGAAGATCGAGCAGGATCACCGAAGGCCCCATGCTCTTCGCCAGCTCCAGCACTTGCAGACCGGTGTCGGCAATGAGCACCGAGTAGCCGTTCTCCTGAAGGATGGATTGCAGGACCTCACGCGCCGTCGCACTGGCTTCGCCCAGCAATACGACCGGCGCACGGGCCGGCAAGTCGATGGTTACCGCATCTGCGTGCAGTACCGGAAGCGTAAAGCGGAACGTACTTCCGGTCTTGCCGTCGCTTTCCGCCCAGATGTGACCACTGTGCTGCAGCACGATGCTGCGGCTGATGGCCAGGCCGAGACCGGCGCCGCCCTTTTGCCGCGCGTCCGATGCGTCGACCTGCTGAAAGCGCTCGAAGATGGATTGCAGCTTGTCACCGGGAATGCCGCGACCCTGATCATGCACGGAGAAAACCGCCTCCGAGCCATTGACCTCGACTGTGACCTGCACGCCCGCACCGGCGGGCGTAAACTTGATCGCGTTGCCCAACAGGTTGGTCAGTGTCTGTAGAATGCGATCCGGGTCCGCCCACACTGTCACCGGCTGGGTTGCGGTCGTGAGTTTGACACCCGCGCGTTCTGCCAGCGGCATGATTGCCTCGACCGCGCGCTGCACCAGCTGATCGGCGGCAACCTGTGAGCGCTCGAGCGAGATCCGCCCGCTTTCCATCCGCTCGATGTCCAGAATGTCATTGATCAACCTCACCAGCCGATCGGTATCGTTCACCGCGATCTCGACCATGCGCAGGCCCTTGCCTGACAGCTCGCCCAGCTTGCCGCTCGACAGCAGACCCAGCGCGCCGCGAATCGAGGTCAGTGGTGTACGCAGCTCGTGGCTGACCATCGAGAGGAATTCGTCCTTCATTCGCTCGACCGAGCGGCGCGCCGAGATATCGGTAAAAGTCGCGATGCTGTAGACCACCCGGTTGTCCGCATCGCGCACCGGTGCCGCCGAAACGCCGACCTCCAGCAGCCGGTCGCGCACCCGTACTTCCAGGTCGGACATCGTGGTCGCCTCACCCTGCAGCGCCCGCATCATCGGCAGCCGCTCCTCTGGAAACGGGTCTTCCGTTCCCGGCCAAAAAACCGAGAAGATGCTCCGATAGTCGACTC
>JBBDWZ010000260.1:0-12761 GCA_040902615.1 Gemmatimonadota bacterium
GTGAGCGATTCGTCGAACGCGCCGCGTCGCTCAAGCTCGGCCACGGCCTCGACCATGGTACCGACATGGGACCGCTGGTTTCCGCGCCGCACCGGCAGCGCGTACTGGGTTACGTAGAAGAGGGACGCCGCGAAGGCGCCCGCCTGGTGCTGGATGGACGAGGCGTGAACGTGCCGACCTACCCGAGCGGCCATTTCGTCGGCGCCACGGTCTTCGAAAACGTGCAGCCCACCATGCGCATCGGTCGTGAGGAAGTCTTTGGCCCCGTGGCCGCCCTCACGCACGTAAAAACCCTCGACGATGCCGTCTCGCTGATGCATGAAGTGGAGTACGGCAATGCCACATCGATCTTTACGACCAGCGGCAAAGCCGCCCGCGAGTTTCGCTATCGTGCCGGCATCAGCATGATCGGCGTCAACATTGGTGTGGCCGCGCCCATGGCGTTCTTTCCCTTCGGCGGCTCACGCGCCAGCTTCTACGGCGACCTTAAAGCCTGTGGCCGTGATGCAATTGCTTTCTATACCGACCAGCGTGTTGTCATCTCACGCTGGTAAGCGAGGAGCGACGAGCAACCGCGGTCAGAGGCCCCGCGCGCGTGAGCGCACTGCAGCCAGGGGCGGTCCTGCGCGCAGCGACGTTGCTCTAGCCGGACAGGGGCCCGCAGATTCTGTTGCTCGTCGCTCGTCGCTCGTCGCTCGTCGCTCCTCACTTGCGAGCAGTGACGTAAACACCTCAACGCAGGTACTACCATGGCAACCATCACCACCGAATCGCGGCCACCCCGCACTGATGTAGGGCAGCGGAATGCCCTCGCGGACAAGGTCATGACCGGCCACCGCGACTACCTGTTTCCGGCGGAGGCGCGCTATTACGACGAGCCGCTCGTGCTGGTGCGCGGGCGTGGCGTCTGGCTGGAAGATGCGAAGGGCGACAGCTACCTCGACCTGTTCAGCGGCATCCTGACCAACTCGGTCGGGCAGGCCCATCCCGAAGTGGTCGCCCGCGTGACCGAGCAGTTGAATACGCTGGGTCATACGTCGACGCTGTATCTCAGTGAAAACGAAGTGGCGATGGCCGAGCGGCTGGCGCGCATCGCGCCGGGGCGGCTGGATCGTACGTTCTTCACCAACAGCGGTACCGAAGCGATTGAGACCGCGATCATGCTGGCTCAGATCCACACCGGTCGCAGCGAAATCTTTGCACTTCGTCACAGCTACTCGGGCCGCAGCACGCTGGCCACCAACCTGACCGCGCACGCGAGCTGGCGGCCGCTGCCATCGTCGATCTCGATCAAACACGTGCTTTCGCCGTATCCGTATCGCTGCGCATTCAAGCAGCCCTGCGATGAAAACTGTGTCGAGTCCTACGCGCGCGATCTCGAGGAAGCGATCGTCACCACGACCAACGGCCAGCCGGCCGCGTTCCTCGCCGAAACCATCCAGGGCGTCGGTGGCTACATCGTTCCGCCCAAGGGCTACTTCCAACGCATGGCCGAAGTCATCCGCAAGTACGGCGGTCTCCTCATCATCGACGAAGTACAAACCGGGTTCGGCCGGACCGGCAAGCACTGGTTCGGTATCGAGCACTGGGGCGTCGAACCCGACATCATGGTGATGGCGAAGGGCATTGCGAACGGCTTCCCGGTCGGTGCAACCATGACCAGGACTGAGATTGCGGCATCCTGGAAGTCCAAGACACTGTCGACCTACGGCGGCAATCCGATTTCGATGGCCGCCGCCATCGCGACGCACGACATCATGGTTCGTGAGAATGTGCCCGCGATCGCTCAGCAGCGTGGCGCACAACTGCGCGCCGGTCTCGATGCACTCGCAGAGAAATACGAGTGGATCGGCGACGTGCGCGGCATGGGACTCATGATGGCGCTCGAGCTGGTCCAGGACCGCACCAGCAAGACGCCCAGCCCCAAACACGCGAAGTTGCTGCTCGAGGCCGCCAAGGCCGAGGGCGTGCTCATCGGAGTCGGCGGACTCAACGGTCACATCATCCGGGTTGGACCGTCGCTATTGATTACCGAAGACGAGCTCGCCGAAGGGCTCGGGCGCCTCGCGCGCGCAGCCGCGCGCGTATGAGCAGGAGCTCGTCGCTCGTCGCTTGCTGTCAGATCTGCGGCACGATGGAGATGACGTCGGTCAGGAAGGCGTCCAGCACGCCCGGGTCAAACTGCTTGCCTCGCTGTTGGTGCAGGAAGTCGATGACGTGATCGGGCGCAAAGCGGGGACGATACGGCCGGTCGTGCATCAGAGCATCGTACACATCCGTGATGGCGACGATGCGGCCGGCGAGTGGAATCTGATCGCCGGAAAGACCATTGGGGTAACCGCCACCATCCCAATGTTCGTGATGCGTGAGTGCTACGGCTCGCGCGGTCTTCAGCAGGTCCGAAGTACTTCCCGCCAGCAATTGTCCGCCAATCACTGTATGGGACCGCATCACGAGCTGTTCTTCGGGCGTGAGCGGTCCTTGCTTCAACAGGATGGCATCGGGCACGGCGATCTTGCCGACGTCATGGAGTGGCGCAGCGCGCGCAACCAGTTCGATCTCACCGGGCGGGAGACCTAATGCGGTCGCGAGCTGAGCCGAGCTCTGCCCGACCCTGCGCGTGTGATGGCCGGTTTCGTCGTCCCGATACTCGGCGGCCATGCCGAGCCGCTCGATGATTTCCATCCGCGCCTGCTCGAGCTCACTGGTGCGCTCGTGGACGCGTTGTTCCAGCAGCAGGTTGTGGTTATGAAGCTGACGGTGCAGGATGCGCAGATCGACCAGGTTGTGGACCCGAAGCGCCACCTCGGACAGATCGAACGGCTTGAACAGGAAATCCTTGGCGCCGCCGGTAAGCGCGGCCGACTTCGCTTCTGCGGTGGTGTCACCGGTGAGCACCAGCACCAGCGGCGCGAGCGGTCCGGCGACCTCACGCAGCTGCCGCATGACTTCGAGCCCGCCGAGGCCAGGCATGTGCAGATCGAGCAGGATCACATCGGGAGGTTCCTCGCGAAACATGGAGAGCACCCGGTACGGGTCCGTGGTCGAGCGGACGTTTGCATAGCCGACCCGACGGATCACGCGCTCGAGCATGTGCACGTTCGCCGGCTCATCATCGACGATGATTATCGAAGCGGCCGGATGCTCCGCGAACGGCAGGTCGGACATCGCGGTCAGCGTCCTTTCAGCAACCGCTTGACCCGCGCCGTCAGTTCGGCGGCGTTGAACGGCTTGCCTACGTAATCATTCACCCCCAGGTCGAAGCCACGGACCACGTCAGCTTCGTCATTGGAGGCCGTAAGCATGACGATCGGCCACTTGACCGGGATCGGCTGTGAGCGCAGGCGCGTGAGGAGTTCAAATCCGTCCATGGTCGGAAGTCCCACATCAAAAATGCCTAATGCGAACGTATGCTGGGCCGCCGCTTCGAGTGCGGCTTCACCATCGCTAACCCAGGTCACGGTTAAGCCTTCCCGTTCCAGCAGGCGCGTGACCATCTGGGCAACCGCCTTGTCATCTTCCACCAGCAATACGGTGGGCCGCAATGGCGTCTGTTCCCGGCCCGGGAATAGCACGCGATTGCGACCGGCCGCCTTTGCGTTATAGAGCAGTTGATCCGCTTTGGCAATCGCTTCGGCAGGTGTCTGATCCGGAGTCAGTTCCGCTATGCCCGCCGAAAAGGTAACGTGAAAGGCGCCGCCGGCGGACGCCACAAACCGCAGCCCGCGGACTTCGGCCAGTGCTTTTTCTACGCCGATCACCGCACCTTCGGGTGTTGTTCCTGGCATGAAGAGACAGAACTCCTCGCCGCCCCAGCGTGCGACGAAATCAGAGACGCGCAACGAGTTGCTGATGGAACTGCCCACCTGTCGCAGCACGTCGTCACCCACGGCGTGACCATGTTCGTCGTTCACGGCTTTGAAGTTGTCGATGTCCAGCATGGCCACGCTGATCGGACGGCGATGCGCCCGCAAGATCGGCAGGGCGCGGTCCAGCGCCTCTGAAAACGCCGCCCGGTTCGGCAATCCCGTCAACCGGTCCATGCGGGCCTCGATGCGTCGCTCACTGACCTGCTGCAACTCATTCGCGACTGCCACGTGCAGGACATCCGGATGCACGGGTTTACGGAGAACGCCCTGCGCACCCAGCGCGAGCGACTCCGAGTGCGTCTCCGGATCAGCCCGCGCCGTCATCACCAGAATCGGTGTCGTCCGCGTTGCCGGATTTTCCCGCATGGATACGATCAGGTCTCGACCATCCGCGTCCGGCAGCACGATGTCCAATATCGCCAGGGATATCTCGGTCTGCCCCAAAATAGCATATGCCTGCTTTGCAGTTCCTGCGACCACAATCTGCCAGGACCGCTTTCGCAGCTCATCGCTCAGCATTTGTGCAGTGACCAGGTCATCTTCGACCAACAGGATCGGCGCCAGCGCGGTACCGTCGGCAGGTACCGCGCGCAATTGCTCGATCAGGTACTTGGCCAAGGCCCGCACTTCGTCAGGCCGGTCCGAGTCCATGATCTCCGACGCAATCCGCGCCAGCTCGGGCAGCCCCAACGTGGCCGCAGCGTCACGCACGCGCGACGCGATGCGACGCACGGACGGCAACGCATCCGTTCCCGCCTTGCCGAGTGGTGCACACGCCGCCTCGAGTGCGGCGGCCGGCGCGCTGAGCCGTGAATTCACCGCGCCCGCTCTTCATATGCTTTTCGCCTATGTCTCATATGCAATCCACGCGCGAACCTCAGCAAGCATGCCCGGTATGAGCTAATCGAAATAATTCAATGCAAAAGAATGAATTACTTGGAATATAGTACCGCAGGTAATCCTCAGCGCGGAACCCCGGTCGCAAGCCGATCGGCCTTTCTTGCGAGTTCAGGCGAGCCAATACGTTCAGCCCAGGTCGCCAATTCGGGCGCAGGCCCGCGCCAGCGCAGGGCGTCGATCGACGAGAACAACGGTGCATCGGTGCGTAACCGCGCCAGCGTGCGAAACAACATTACCAACTCGCGGTTGGCATTAAGCGTCTGCGACAGTTGCCAGCCGCTATGAATGCCGGCGTGCCATTCGGCAGCATCCATCGGAATGTCCTCGAGGTGATCGAACCGGGCCAGCACCGCTGCCGCTGATTTTGCGCCCCATCCGGGCAATCCTGGATAGCCGTCTGCGCTGTCGCCGACCAACGCGAGGTAATCGGGGATCGATGCCGGCGCGACGCCGAACTTGGCCTGAACACCAGCCGCGTCCCGTATGAATCCGCTTTTGCGGTCCACCTGCACGACCCGCTCGCCCACCACCGATTGCGCGAGGTCCTTGTCGGGTGTCCAGATGCAGACCTTGTCGACCGCACTGTCCGCAGTGGCGATCGCGGCAGCCGACGCGAGTGCATCATCGGCCTCGAGCTCGACCATCGGCCAGACCGCAACACCCAGCGCGCTCAGTGCTTCTTCGAGCGGGTGAAACTGCGCCCACAATTCCGGATCGATGCCGGCTCCGGTTTTGTACCCAGGCCAAAGCTCGTTGCGGAACGATTCGATGACATGATCGGTGGCGACACCGATGTGAGTCGCACCGGTCTCGATCATCTGCAGCACAGTGTATAACACGCCGCGGACGGCGCCGTAGGTATCGCCCTGCGTCTTTGCCTTGCGCAGTCCGTAGAAGTGCCGGAACAGCTCGTACGTTCCATCGACCAGATGAACGATCATGCCGCTGAACATAGCATCCCGTTACTTTCGACACAGGTTTCACGAGGACGCACGGCACGAACCCCACAGGTTTCATGCGGAGACGCTGGGGAAGCAGAGAACGCAGTTGGTATTCGTTCCGACAGACCTGGACGACGCCGCTTCATTTTTTCGTTACTACCCTGACCCTCACCCGCTGGTGGAACGCTTCTAACGGTGAGGAAACCCAGCTTGCCGGATTTCCTCCAGCCGTCACGCTGAGCTGTAATGCCACACTACGCATTGGTGCAAACGGAAAAACAAATGCCGGCAGAACTGGCCGCGAGTCGAAGCGCCAGCTTGCGCATTGCGGTCTCTGCTACCCCTGCGTCTCTGCGAGAAACCTGCTGTTCCAGCCCCTGGGTCTCAGCGAGAAACCTGCTGTTCCAGTCCGCAAGTCCGGGTGCTACCTTGGGTTCTTACTAATACGCGAGGGGCTTCCGATGGATCGCAGAGACTTTCTGGCGTCGAGCCTTGGCTGGCCGGTTGCGTTGCACGAAACGCTGGGTCTGGATCGGTTCGAACCGCCCGAGTTGATCGTGGTCAACGCCAGGATCTACACGGTCGATGCTGCGCGCCCGAGGGCGGAGGCGCTGGCAGTTCAGAATGGCCGCTTCAGTGCAGTGGGCAGTAACGCGGAAGTCCGCGCATTGTCGGGGCGCGGAACGCGTGTGCTGGACGCGGGCGGTATGACCGTGGTGCCGGGATTCATCGATACACATTCCCATCCGAGCGGTGTCCAGGAACTGATCGGTGTCAACGTGAACTTGCGCACGGTCGAGGAAGTGAAGCAGGCGTTGCGCGCCAAAGCCGCAACCACGCCGCCCGAGTACTGGGTCAGCGGTTACATGTACGACGATACCAAACTCGATCGTCCGCTGACACGGCGCGATCTGGATGAAGCGGTGCCGGATCATCCGGCCATGGTCGGCCATCGCGGCGGGCATACCGGCGTTTACAACAGCAAGGCATTTGCGCTGGCCAACGTGACGGTGAACACGCCTGATCCCGAAGGCGGCAAGTTCTATCGCGAGAATGGCGAGCTGACCGGGAAAGTGGCGGAGCGGGCGCGTGGTGTGTTCGGCCGAGTCGGCCGCAACCAGCCGGTCACACGCGAGACCCGGCAGAAAGGCGCCGCCCACATTTCGAAGCTCATGACCGCGAGCGGATTGACCTCGGTACATCAGACCGGCGGCGATGCATCGGCACTCACCGCATGGCAGGATGCCTACGCCGCGGGCGACCTGCGCTTCCGTCTGTATTTCTTTCCGCGCGGCGGCGTCTTCGACACACTAAGGCAGGCCGGTGTACGCACCGGCTTTGGCGATGAGTGGCTGCGCATCGGCGGTGTCAAGTTCGCGGCGGATGGCTCTGCTTCCGAGCGGACCATGTTCATGAGCACGCCGTACGTCGGTCGCGCCGATGATTACGGCATTCTGACCATGAAGCCGGAGCAGATCAACGCTGCCGTGGAGGATGCGCATCGCGCCGGTTTCCAGATCGGCATTCACGCCAACGGTGATGTCACTATTGGTTACGTGCTCGATGCCTACGAGCGCGCGCAAAAGCTGCTTCCGCGGCCCGACGCCCGGCATCGCATCGAGCATTGCACGCTGGTCAATCCTGAACTGCTGCGTCGAATCAAGGCGGGCGGGTTCATCCCCACGCCCTTTTACACGTATGTCTACTACCATGGCGACAAGTGGGCCGAATACGGGCAGGACAAGACGCGCTGGATGTTCGCCCACCGGAGTTTTCTGGATCACGGCATTCCCGTGCCTGGCGCATCGGATTACATGCCCGGGCCGTACGAGCCGATGATGGCGCTGCAGAGTCTGGTGACGCGTACGGACTACGCCGGCCGCGAGTGGGGGCCGAACCAGAAGGTGACCGTGGACGAGGCACTGAAAATCTGCACGCTGAATGGGGCGTTCGCATCGTTCGAGGAGAAGAGCAAGGGCTCGATCACGCCCGGCAAACTCGCCGATTTCGTTATGCTGGCCGAAGATCCACACGCGGTGGCTCCGCAGAAGCTCAAGGACATCAAAGTCGTGCGCACCGTGGTTGGCGGCCGCACCATGCACGAAAGCTGACGCCGCCAGATGAGCAGAGTGTTTATCCTTTCGCCGGCGAGTTGTGGTGGCCGGCGCGCGCAGATCCTGTTCAATGATGCCGCACGGTTCGACCTGGCCAGGGAAGTACGCACCCCGACGGGCGCGCCGTTGGGTGAGGTCTTTTCCTTCCTGAGCGGTCTCTATTTCCGGGGCAAGCTCGCCTACGCCCGCGAGTTTGCGAACCCGCCACGCGGCTGTGATGGTGTCCAGGTCATCACACCTTCGCGCGGGCTGCTGAATCCGGATCTTCACGTCACCATCGACGTGTTACACGAATTTGCCGGCGTGCCGATCGACCTGGACGAGCCTCGCTACTTCGATCCGTTCGAGAGCGACGCCCAGAAGCTGGCGAAGCGGGTTGGTGACAGTTGTGAAGTCGTGCTGCTGGGCAGTGTGGCGACCGACAAATACGTTGCCATCCTTTCGCATGCATTCGGCGAGCGGCTGCGTTTTCCGGCCGAATTCGTGGGTCGTGGCGACATGAGCCGCGGCGGGCTCCTGCTGCGCTGCATCGACGATGCGCGGGAGCTGACCTACGTCCCCGTGGAAGGTGCAATACGGCATGGCGCACGTCCGCCGCGCCTGGAGAAACGCAGCCCACGCTGATGTTGCTTGCGATCCGGATCCCGCATTCCCATCGTTTGCCATGTACGTGAAGCCCGCATGCCTCATTGCGCTCGGGTCTCTGTTCGTCTGGGCCTGCGCTTCCGCGCGCGTCAATCCGAGCGAGCTGCGCCAGTATGATGGCGTCTATACGTTGAGCGGCTCGGGTCCGCCGGATCGCGGCCCGTTGAGCGGCACGTTGACGCTTGAAAATGGCGGCTACGTGCTGAACACGAGCCTGGGCCGGTGCAAACCACAGCAGTTGCTTGTGAAGCGGCCAATCTTCGACCAGACCGTCCGCGATACGATCTTTCCTCTGACCCAGCTTCGGTGTGGCGACCTGAATATGACCCTGCTGCTTCGGCATGGTCGGATGCCGCACGGTGGCGCCGGTCACTATTCGGTCGAAAGAAGAATCTCGCTCGGCACCGCCTGCATGGTACTTCCGACTGATTCGCTGGCGCGTGCTCGTGGCGAATGTGGCCGTGCACGGGAGGATTTCGAGACGATGCTGTCCGGACGGAGTTACGCTATCAGAATCGCACGCAAGAATTGATGCCGAAGCCTACGCGCGACTACCATCCCGCCAAACGCATCGGAGGCAAGGCCACTGCCGCCCGGAGCAAAGTCGAGTCGATCGAGATACCGAAGGCCAGCAAGGACGCCGTCGTTGCCATTGGTAACCGCGAGGTCAAGCTCACGAATCTGAAGAAGCCGTTCTGGCCTGAACTGGGCATCACGAAGCGCGACTTGATCCAGTATTACGCCTACGTGTCATCGTATCTGCTGCCGCATCTGATCGACCGCGCCATGGTGATGAAGCGTTATCCCAACGGCGCCAGTGGCGATTTCTTTTTCATGAAGCGGGCACCCTCACCACGGCCGGACTGGATCGAGATCTGCCACATCGAGCACGAGTCGGGCAACGTCATCGATTTCCCGATGGTGCAGGACCTGGCCACGCTGCTCTGGATCGTCAATCTCGGGTGCATCGATCTCAATCAATGGTACGCGCGCTGCGACGATGTCGATCGTCCCGACTACCTGCACTTCGATCTGGATCCGGTTACCGGAACGCCGTTCGAAAAAGTGCTGGAGACCGCGCTTCTGCTGCGACAGGCGCTCACCGCGCTGAACATGCCATCCCACGCCAAGACCACGGGATCCAAGGGCATTCATATCTACGTTCCGATCGTACGCGGTCCAACCCAGAAGCAAGTGTGGACGTTTGCCAAGGAACTCGCCAGGGTGCTGGCCGGCCACTCGCCCAAACTCGTGACCGCCGAATACAAGGTTGCCAAGCGACCGAAAGGCCGCGTCCTGGTCGACTACAACCAGAATGCGTGGGGACGCACGCTCGCGTCGATCTACAGCATTCGGCCAACACCGCAGGCCACGGTATCGACTCCGGTTACCTGGGAGGAGATCGAGCGCGGCATCCGTATCCAGGACTTTCGCATCGATAACGTACCCGCACGGCTCCGTGAGGTCGGCGATCTCTGGCAGCCGTTGCTGGATCCGACTGGGCGATTCGAGCTCGAGCAGTTCGTGTGAGGGACGCTCGACAGCATGTGCGGTTGCCTGGTGACTCATAGCTGATCGTTGCGTCTCGCCAATCGAGCCGCTACCCTTGGCAGACCACTCCTCCCATAACTCGACGAGCATTCAAACAGCAAAGGCAGCGACGTGGCTGACCGCAGCAATAGCGTCAATTCAGTTCCGGTATCCCTGTTTCTGGAGAATGCGGAGTCCGCTCATCAGCGCGCGGAGCACGCCCGCGTGGCTCGCCGGCGAGCGCTCTGGGTCGGTTTGGCCGCGCTGGTGGGATTTGCCGTTCTCACCGGCGCGCTCGGCCTGCGCGGGGGTGTGGTCAGCTGGCCGATAGAAGCCGCGCGGCTGATCCTGGTGACTGCTGCCGCGGCATTCATATATCTAACCGCGCGCAGGGTGGACGCCGCGCGCACCCATTTGCAGGACGTCGTCCTCAGCGCACGGGATCTGGTAGCCGAGGTCAACGAGACGTCGCGACAGCTCGAGCTGGCCACGACGCGAGCGCTGGATGCCAATCGAGCGAAGAGTGCATTTCTGGCACGGGTCAGCCACGAGCTGCGCCGGCCGGCAACCACGGTGATCGGCTTCACGCAGCTGCTCGAGCTGGCTGAGCTGAGTGCGCGGCAGCAGGACTACGTCGGCCGGATCCAGCGCGCCGGGCACGACCTCGCTTCGCTCATCGATGAAGTCATGGACCTCGCCGAAGTGCAGAGTGGTGAGCGCCATTTCAAGCTCGAGCCGATCGTGTTCGATGATGTGCTCGAGGACGTGATGTCCGGACTCTGGCCGACCGCAGCCGATCGCTCGGTGCGACTGGTCAGGATCGGTCCGGAATCGACCGGCGCCGTGGTCATGGCCGACCGGCGGGGACTGCGCCGCGCCGTTTACAATCTGATCGCGCACGTGCTGCGTTACAGCTCGTCCGATGACCAGGTTGCCGTCTGGACCGAGCTCGGTGGTGCGCACGTACGCGTCTATGCGCGGGATACCGGTCCGGGTGTCCTGGCCGATCCGGATGAAGATCTGTTGTCCTCGAACTTCAACGTTGAGCAGGAGCTGATCCGGCTCCAGAGCATGGGTCTCGGACTGGCTTTTGCCAAGGCGCTCACTCTCACGTTCAAGGGCAAGATGGGCGCGGATCCCGTGATCGGCCGGGCCACGAACTACTGGATCGAGCTGCCGCTCGCCGATTCCCGCGCCATTGCCCGCGCGAGCGCGCCGGCCGGCGCAGCCCGAGCGAGTTCACCTCAAACGACAACACGATGAAAACCTCGGTCATCTTCTGGGCGTGCGCCGCCGCCGCGGCGCCACTGACGGCGCAAACCCCCGCACAAATCGATGCCATCTTCGCGGCCTACGATCGCAAGGATGTGCCCGGTTGTGCGCTGGGCGTGATCCGCGACGGGCAGCTCGCGTATCAGAAGGGCTATGGCAGCGCGAACCTGGATTACGCACTGCCCAACGGCCAGCAAATGGTCTACTACGTCGGTTCGGTCTCCAAACAATTCACGGCCGCGGCGATCGCGCTGCTTTCGCTCGATGGCAAGCTCTCACTCGACAAGCCGGTCAGCGATTACATCCCCGAGATGGCGCACCTGCCACGCATGACCGTGCGGCAACTGGTGCATCATACCGGCGGTGTGCGCGACATTTACGGCCTGATGTCGCTGGCCGGCATCCGCATGGAAGACGTGCTGCCCGAAGCCGACGCCATCGGTCTCATCGCGCGGCAGAAGGAGCTCAACTTCAAGCCCGGCGATGATTACCTCTACAGCAACTCCGGCTATTTGCTCCTGGCGCAGATCGTCAAGCGGGTGAGCGGCAAATCGCTGCGTGAATTTGCCGACGAACGCATCTTCACGCCGCTCGGTATGAAGAACACGCACTTTCACGATGAGCCGTATCACGTGTTCCCCAATCGTGTGATCAGCTATTCACCGACGGGGCCGAACGCTTACCGCATCAGTTACCTGCTGAATTTCGACAAGACCGGGGCGGGTGGGCTGTATACCACGCTGGGCGATCTGCTGCTATGGGATCGTAACTTCTATGACAACAAGCTGGGCCGCGGCTTTCTCGAGCTCATGCATTCGCGTGGCGTGCTCAACCGTGGCGACACGCTGGCCTATGCGTTCGGTCTGCAGATCGGCAAGTATCGCGGCCTGAATACCGTGCGCCACAGTGGCTCACTCATGGGCTTCCAGGCCGATCTGGTTCGCTTTCCCGACCAGCGCTTCTCGGTTGCCGCGCTCTGCAACGCCAACAACATCGTGCCCACCAACCTGGCCAATCAAGTCGCGGAGCTCTACCTCGGCGATCGCATGGGTCCCCGTCCGACCGCCGCGGGTGGCCGCGCCGGCGCCCCGCCGCAAGTGCAGCGTCCGACCAATGAAAGTGTGAATCCTGCCGATTACGCAGGCAGCTATCGCAGCGATGAGCTAGGCGTGACCTACACAGTGCAAACGGCAGGCGCTGAATTACGCGTGATCGGTGGCTTGCCCAGAGAACGCACCTTGACCGCTGGAGAGCGTGACACCTTCCGCAGTGGGGGGAATACGTACCGCTTCGAGCGCAATTCTGCCGGCCGGGTCACCGGGTTTACTGTAGAGGCTGGCCGCGTACGGAATATCCGGTTTGGTAGAACGGATTAACGAATGAACGGACGAGCACGAGCACGACCACGAGTACGATTAACGATTACGGGCTCCCAGCATCTGCCGCTACCAATACGCGCCGCGATTCCTGGAAGCCCGTAATCGTAATTC